>JAHFUQ010000188.1:5159-5598 GCA_023265045.1 Acidimicrobiia bacterium | reverse complement strand
CGGCGCAGCAGCCAGGCGCCGAGCCGTTCGACGAGACCGGTCGCCAGCGCCGGGGAGGACCGCCCCGGCACGGCGGCCGCCGGCACCAGGGCCCGGATCCGTGCCGGAGCCGGCCGGTGTCGCCAGACCGCGCCGACCATGGCGAGGACCCACGCCGCCGCGATGACGAGCGTCATGCCTGCCCCCGAGCGAGATGTTGCATCCACAGCCAACCGAGGCCATCGAGCGTCACGCCGACGGCGAGGAGGGCGATGCCCAGCGCCGTGTGGAAGAGGAAGCGCCCCGTCCGCGGGTCGGTGGTCACCGCGAATGCGCCGAAGGCGAGCGGGGCAAGGCCGATCACCAGCGCCGACACCCGGGCTTGGGACGCCAGGGCCTGCACCTCGGCCGCCACTGCCATCCGGTCGCGGAGTGTCGCCGCCACGCCATCGACGGCCCG
>JAHFUQ010000188.1:0-5149 GCA_023265045.1 Acidimicrobiia bacterium | reverse complement strand
GGCACCGCCCGTCTCCACGCCGAGGCAGAGGGCGGCAACGGTGAGGCGTACGCCCGAGATGGGCCGGCGGTCCCCGAGGGCCTCCAGCGCCTCGATCAGCGTGGCGCCGTGGGCGGCTTGTCGGGCCACCTCAGCCAGCTCGCGGCCCAGTCGCCCCGGTGTCGCCAGCGCCGCTTCGCCGATCGCCTGGCGCAGCGAGGCACCCGAGCGAATCGAGCGGGCCACCGCTTCGAGGGCGGCGGGCAACGCTCGCTCGAGGCGGAGTGCTCCCTGGTGGCGCCGGGCCTGGAGAACCGCGGCGGGGAGGGCCGCACCCATGACGGTCGCCAGCACCGCGGTCGCGATCCCGACCACGATGGCCGCAAGAGCGACACCCCCGAACATGGCGGCAAGCCACGCCGACCACGCCACCTCCGGCCGGGCCTGGACGCCGGCCCGATCGAGCAGCCCGGCCACCCGCGCGGGCGGCTCGGGCAGGAGCTCGCCGAGCGGCGCCCTGCCGCCGTTCGGCGAGCCCGCACCGTGCCCCCCCAAACGGGCTCGCCGCCGCGCCCGCTCGGCCCGCGTTGCCGCATGGGCGGCGGTGCCGGCGGCAGCGGTGGTGATCACCAGGATCACGGCGAGCGCGGTCACGACTCGCACCAGGACGGGTCGGGTGCTGGGGCCCACGGAACGCGGGCGCGCCGCTCGGGGAGCGCGAGGACCCGGTCGGGGTCGGCGAGCAAGCGGACACACTCCTCGCCCTCCCCCACCGCCCCGGGCATGACCTCGGCCACTGCCATCACCCGCCGCAGGCCGTCGGGCCGGCGAGCGACCTGGACCACGAGGTCGACCGCGGAATGCAACTGCGACCGCACCGACGCCAGGGACAGGTTGACCTCGCCCATCAGGACCATCGTCTCGACCCGCCGGAGCGCGTCGGACGGCGTGTTGGCATGGCACGTCGACAGGGAACCCTCGTGCCCGGTGTTCATGGCCTGGAGCATGTCGAGGGCCTCGGGACCGCGGACCTCGCCGACCAGGATGCGGTCGGGTCGCATCCGCAAGGCATTGCGGACCAGGTCGCGCACCTTGACCTCGCCCGCCCCCTCGGCGTTGGCGGGACGGGCCTCGAGCCGCACCACGTGCTCGCCCGGCAAACGCAGCTCGGCCGCATCCTCCACGGTCACCACCCGCTCGCCGGGAGGGATGTGGGCACCCAGGGCGTTGAGCAGGGTCGGCTTGCCGGCGCCCGTGCCGCCCGACACGAGAAGGTTGAGCCGGGCGACCACGGCCCACGCCAGGAGGGCGGCGACGGACCGGGGCGCGAAGGCGTCGAGCGGCAGCGTGCGGGCGCCGAAGCGCCGGATGGTCAGGCAGGGCCCATCGACGGCCAGGGGAGGGACGATGGCGTTGACCCTGGACCCGTCGGGCAGGCGTGCGTCGACAACGGGGCTGGCCCGGTCGACGCGGAGGCCCAGCGGCGCCACGACCTTCTCGATGAGGTGCTCGATCGTCGCCGCGCTCAGGTCGATCGGGACCTTCCGCAACAGCCCGCCGCGCTCCACCCAAACCTTGCCCGGACCGGGCCCGTTCACCAGCACGTCGGTCACGGCCGGGTCGGCCAGCAGCGGCTGGAGGGGGCCGAGCCCCTCCACCGCGGCAAGGACTTCGCCGACGACCCGGGCGCGCTGGCGCGCGCCGAGCAGGGGCGCCTCCTCGCCGACGAGTGCTTCGACCCGGTCGGGCAGCGCCCCGTCGCCCCCCGCCGCGATGATGCGCGCCTGGACCCGGGCACTGGCCGTGTCCCGCCTCATCGGGCCACGACCCCGCAGCTAGGACCGATTCGCGGAACTCCCCGCGCGGATGGTGTCTCTGACCCCCACTTGCGCGAGGAGAAGGGGGTGGGGTTCATCGGGGCACGGCGTTCAGGGCGCGATCGAGGGCGCGCTCGGCCGGCCGCGGCAGGCGGGCAGCCAGCAGGCCGGCGTCGACGGCCCGGGCCACGGCCGGGTCGAGGGGCACCTCGGCCCACACCGGAACGCCCAGCACGTCCTCCACGTCACGGCCCTGCAAGGCACGGCCGGGCTCGGTCACCAGCACGACCCCGTCGGGGCGCAGCGGGGCCGCCAGCGCCCGCCGCAGGGCCAAGTAGCAGGGCCGCAGCACGGCCAGCGACAGCGTGGCTCCCGAGGCCAGCTCGCGCCCCGGCGAACGATCGGCGGTGCCACAGTCGGCGATGACGGGGCGGGAATCGGCGACGAGGGCAGCGGCGAGGGCCTCGGCGCGTCGCACCCCCCCGGCGCCGCCGCTCACATCACGCCCGCCCCGGGCCAACAGACGCAGGCGCCGGCCGACGTCGACCTCCAGGCGGGGGAGGGCGTCGTCGCCGACGTCGGTCGTGGCGTCGAGCCAGTCGAGCACGCCCGGCCCCGCCGGCTCGGCGACGCCCAGGGCGGCGGGGACGTCTCCCACGACGTCGACGATCAGCGCGCCCGACGCCGACGAACGGGCCGCCAGCAGGGCCAGTACGCCCGCCACGACCGTCGTGCCACTGCCGCCCTTCGGCGACCAGCAGGAAACGAGCACGGGGCCCCCTTCACGAACACGGCAACTCAAGAAGGGGGAAGGAACCGCCATGAAAGTAGCTCAAACGGTATGACAGCGCAAGCCCGAATCACGGATTTCGCCGCCCACGACTGTCGGGTCCCCCGTCCGCCGCCCCGTCCGCCACCCGTTCCGCCGCCCTTCCGCCGGGCGCGCAAAAAGACACACCCGGACTGCCCCTGAGAGCGGACCGGGTGTGTCGGAGAGAATGGACTTAGTTCGCGGCTTTGACCTTCTTGGCGGCTACGACGCCGAGCGCAACCAGGATGGCAACCAGGATCAGTTTCTTCATGGGTGACGAGCCTACCGCCGGCCCCCCATGCGTGTGAAGGGCACTAGCCTGCCCGTTGGAGGTGTCCGGGCTCCTGGTGGGCCCCTCCGCCTTCAAAGCGGCTGAGGCGGGTGATCCCCGTCTGGCGGGTTCGATTCCCGTCCACCTCCGCGAGCTGGTAGAGCCGGCCGGTGCGCCCGGCCGGCGACCCAGCCCTGCCTGCATCTTCTCGGTGGGCGAGAACCCCATCCACCGGCTGGAGCTTCTCCGGGTCGGCATCCGCAGCCGCCTAGACCGCGAGCAGGTCCCGCGCCCCGGTGTCGCTGGAGGGGTGGCGGAGCTTCGACATGGCACGGGCTTCGATCTGGCGAATCCGCTCCCGGGTGAGGTTGAAGTGCTCCCCAACCTCTTCCAGCGTGCGCGGCTCGCCGCGGTCGAGGCCGAAGCGCAGCCGCAGGATCTCGCGCTCCCGCTCGTCCAGAGGGCCGAGCAGCTTGGCGATCTCGTCGGGGAGCAGCGCCGTGGCCGCGACCTCGAAGGGCGACTCGGCCGAACGGTCCTCCACGACGTCGCCCAACTCGGCGTCGCCGTCCTCGCGGAGCGGCTCCGACAGCGACAGGGGCTCGGCCGCGAACCGCAGGGCCTCAGTCACCTTGTCCTCCGGCATCTCGACCTCGGCCGAGAGCTCGGACAGCGTGGCTGGACGGCCGAGCTTCAGCTCCAGACGGGCGCGAGCCTTCTGCAGGCGGGCGAGCGTGTCGCCTGCGTGCACGGGCAGCCGGATGGTGCGGCCCGTGTTGGCGATGCCGCGGGTGATGGCCTGACGGATCCACCACGTGGCGTAGGTCGAGAACTTGAACCCCTTGCGCCAGTCGAACTTCTCGACCGCGTGCATCAGGCCCAGGTTGCCCTCCTGGATCAGGTCGAGCAGCGGCAGGCCCGACGCCTGGTACTTCTTGGCGATCGACACGACCAGCCGCAGGTTGGACTTGACGAACGTCGACTGGGCCAGCTGCCCCTCGTTCGCCACGCGCCGCAGCTCACGGCGCTTGCCCTGGGCAAGGCCGGTTTCGGTGTCCATCTGGTTGCGCGCTTCGTTGCCCGCCTCGATGGCCTTGGCTAGCCGGACCTCGTCGTCTTTGGTGAGCAGGGGGTACTGCCCGATGTCCGTGAGGTAGAGACGGACGAGGTCTTCCTCATCACGTTCCACGCGCTCTTTGGGCAACTCGAACCTCAGAATCTGTGCTAGACCCGGCAGTCAGAAGGAACGCCCCCGTGGGCGCGATGATTCCGCTTACCCGGGCGGGGCTTGGGTGGTGTCGCCCTGAATCATACCCGGGCGGTCAAGCCCACCAGTCGATTCAGCGCATCTCGTTGCAGTCTAGCGCAGTTCGGGCATTCCCGCGCCCCAAACATCGGCCAGCAAGGCCGCAATCCGCTGCTGGTGGGGAATCGGATCGCCGGGAAGGCCCCCGATCAGCCGCTCGGCCTCGTCAATGGCGGGAATTTCGTCCGACAGCATGAGCGACAGAGCTCGGACGAGGGGGCCGTCCGACGCTGGCACCGCTTCGTCGGACAGGGCACGGTACGCGTCGGCGAGTCGGGGAAGCACCACCCGGTAGAGCCCGCCGAGCCGTTCCACCGTGCGGGTCGCGTCCTCGACGGCGTCGAGCACCGGACGGAGCGCGGCGCCCGCCTCCCCGCCCGCCTCCGCGCCCGCCTGCCCGATCGCATCGTCGATCGCTGGGCCCGACCGGGGCTCCACCTCGTCCCAAAGGTCGGCGTGCCACGCATGGGCGAAGGACTGCACCCGCAGCAGCACCTTCACCTCCGGCTCCCCGACCGTCGGCACCCAGCCCCCGGCGATCTCGAACAGGCGGCGCTCGACCGACGCGAAGTGGCCGGCGGCCGCCCGTAGCTCGAGCGCCTTCACCCGCGATAGTGGTTGGTGATCGGCAGGCGGCGGTCCTTCCCGAACGCCTTGGGCGTCACCCGCACCCCCGGCGGTGCCTGCCGGCGCTTGTACTCGGACTTGTCCACCATGTCGACGACCCGCCGCACCAGGGCCGGGTCGAACCCCGACCGCACCAGGTCGGCGGCGGTGGCGTCGCCCTCGACGTACGCCTCCAGCACCGGGTCGAGCTCGTCGTAGGGGGGCAGCGACTGGTCGTCGCGCTGGTCGGGGCGCAGCTCGGCCGACGGCGGCTTGGTCAGGACCGCAGGCGGGATCGCCGCCAGCTCCCGGGCCAGGGCGAAGACGAGCGTCTTGGGCACGTCCTTGATCACCGCGAA
>JAHFUQ010000187.1 GCA_023265045.1 Acidimicrobiia bacterium | reverse complement strand
CGGGCGCCGTCAGCGGCGCAGACGTGGGCGGGGAGGAGGGCAGGTTCGACCGGCCCGGCGACAGCCCGGGCTGCGCGGGTAACCCCAGGGCGCCCCGCAGGCCGAAATCGCGCAGGTCGAGGCCCCCCAGGTCCGCACGGGCCAGGTTCACGCCCCGCAGGTCGACGCCGACGAGGTTGGCTCCGCTCAGGTTGGCCCCGCTCAGGTTGGCCCCGTTGAGGTCGGCCCCGTTGAGGTCGGCCCCGTTGAGGTTGGCCCCGCTCAGGTTGGCCCCGCCCAGGTCGGCCCCGTTGAGGTTGGCCCCGCTGAGGTTGGCGCCGCTGAGGTCGGCGCCGGACAGGTCCCGGCCGACGAGGTCGGCGCCGCTCAGGTTCGCGCCCCGCAGGTCGGCCCCCCGCAGGTCCACGGCATGAAGGTCAACTGCCCGAAGGTCCAGCCCGGCGGGGATCACGGGGGGTGCGGCAACGGCCGGCGCCGCCACACTGGGCGCCCTGGGCGCGGCCGCCAGTGCAGCCGTGAAGGCGGGCGCCGGGAAGGCCGCGGGAGGCGACAACCCCGGGGTGAGCGGGGTGAAACCCGCGAGGCTCGGAGCGCCCGAGGAAGGCGCCTGCCGGGCGCCCGGCGGCGATGCGAAGCCGGGCGCGCCCGCCTCCCGAGCCGTGATCGGCGCTGCGGCCGCGGGCGCCGCGGCGGGGGGCCGTGGAGCCGGCGATTGATCGCCGCCGCGCACCGCCAGGGTGGACAGCCCGACCGCCAGCACCGCCGCCGTCGCGCCGGCGGCCAGGCGCTCGACCACCGGCGAAGCGGCCATCGCGGGAGCGACCGCTTGGCTGCCGTAGCCGGAGAACAGCTCGAGCAGCCCACGGCCGCGCCGCTTGGCGCCCCAGCGCAGGCCCAGCCCCAGCGGCAGCGGCGGGAGGGCGCGGCGCAACTTGACCCCCAGGTCGTCGAGCGCGGCCAGGCGGGCGGCGCACTCGGCGCAGCTCGCGAGGTGGCGCTCGACCACGATCCGCCGGCGCGGCGGCAGGGAGCCCGCGGCGTACCGGCCCAGCGCCTCCACCGTCGTGGCGCAGCTGGGACCGGCGTGGTTCGGCACGTGGGCCTGGAGGTACTGCTCGCGCAGCCGGCTCCGTCCCCGCGTCGCCAGTTGCGCCGCGTTCGTCGCCGACACGCCCAGCACGGCCCCGGCTTCCCGGGTCGAGAGCTCCTCGACGTCGATCAACCACAGCGCCGAGCGCCACCGCTCAGGCAAGACGGCGAAGGCGCCGGCCACGATGGCCCGGTCCTCGTCGGCCAGGACAGCGTCGGCGGGCTCCGAGGGGTCGGGCCGGTCCTCCACCTCGCCGGGCTCGATCCGCTGAGCCCGGCGCTGGATGTCGACCGCGGCGTTGTGGACGATCCTCAGGAAGTAGGCACGGAACTGGCGCGGCGAGGCCGAGCGGCGCGCCCGCAGGACTTTGGCGTGCGCCTCGGCGACGGCGTCGCTGGCGTCGTCCCGGTTGCGCACGACCGCGTAGGCGACTCCCCAGGCGGCGACCGCGTTGCGGTCAAAAAGTTCCAAAATCGCGTCATCGAGGGCATGGCCGGCCGTCTCTCTTACAGCGTCCGTCTCCCCGGGTAAGCCGGGGGGCGGGGAGACGGACGCGTTTACGTGCACGGGCCCCCCACCGATATGACCGTGCCGTTGGCGACGCCGAGAGTCGTCAAGCCGCCCTTGGGGACCTCGAGGGCGTAGCGGTACGGCGCCGACGCCCCGTAGGTGGGGCACTGGGGCCGGTCGAGGCAGGGCTCCATGTCGGCCGACGACACGAAGCGCCCGCCGGAATCGAACCAGGCGATCGACAGCGGGAGCGGGGTGTCCTTCATGTAGAACTGCGCCGTGGTGTCGGTGGCGAAGAGGAACAGCATCCCGTCGTAGCCCGAGAGGGACCGCTGGTTCATGAGTCCGCGGCCTTGCTGCTCGGCCGTCTGGGCCAGCAGCGCGCACCGGGCGGCGTTGGGGAGGCGGTTCACGCGGTAGGCGATCTCGCCGAACCCGACCACCCGCTGGCGCCCGGGGAGGGCCAGGTAGGGGTCCCTGGGCCGGTCTGAGCCCTTGACGATGAAGCTCACCCCGCCGGCGACGAGCAACACGACGATCATCCACCGCAGCGCCCGGATGCTCGGCGTGCGCAGCCGGCGGCGGCGATCGCGCTCGTGCAGGTCCGTCGGGCGCCGCAGCACATCCGTCATGCGAGACGGCTCTGCGTTCTCGACAGGCCGAGCTCGGCCTTGGTGGCATCGCCCAGGTGGTAGCTCTCGGCGTCCGCGGGGAAGGCACGGGCCCGCACGTCGGCCGCGTACGCGGCCACGGCGGCCACGGCGTCGGCCTTGAGGGACGCGTAGCGCCGGACGAAGCGCGGCAGCACGCGATCCTCCAGCCCCAGCACGTCGTGGAACACCAGGACCTGGCCGTCGCACCACGGCCCCGCGCCGATCCCGATGGTGGGGACGGCGACGGCGTCGGTCACCAACCGGGCCACCTCGGCGGGGATGCCCTCGAGGACGATGGCGAAAACACCGGCGTCGACCAGGGCGGTGGCGTCGTCGACGAGGCCGCGGGCGGCGTCGGCCTGCTGGCCCTGCACCCGGTAGCCGCCCATCACGTGCACGGACTGGGGGGTCAGGCCCAGGTGGCCCATGACGGGGATCTCGGCCTGCACCAGCGCCTGGACGACGGCCACACGGCGGCGGCCGCCTTCGAGCTTGACCGCTTGCGCGCCGGCGCGCACCAGCGTGGCGGCGTTGCGCACGGCGTCGTCGGGACCGAGGTGGTACGTCAGCCACGGGAGGTCGGCCACCAGCAGAGCGCTCGGGCGGGCGCGCGCCGCGGCCGCCACGTGGTGAGCCATGTCGTCGAGGGTGACGTGCAGGGTGTCGTCGTAGCCGAGGACCACCATCCCCACCGAGTCGCCGACGAGGATGACGTCGGCGCCGCCTTCGTCGGCGATGCGGGCGCCGGGGGTGTCGTAGGCCGTGATCATCACCAGCGGCGCACCTCCCTTACGGGCTCGGATGACGGGTACGGTTGTCTTTTGCGCCATGGCCTTGCCTCCTCCCGTCCAGCGCCTCGGCTGCGTGCCCGAACGCACACAACCAGCGGCTGCCGGCGGTAGGGCGAGTGTACGTTCACACGTAGATGAGTGAACAGGCGAGCCCCGAGCAGACCAGCGCCGTCTGCGCGCGCTGCGCGGCCGAAGACGAGGAGCTCGTGCCCGTCTGGGCGGACGCCGACGAGCCCGAGCTGTGGTGCGCCGACTGCCGTGAGCGCCACCCCCACGAACCCGCGGAGGACGGCGAGGACGGCGAGGACGGGTAGGCAGCCGGGTCGGGACCGCTCCACCCTGTTGGCGAGTGGGGCGGCCGTTAGGGGGGGAAGCCGGGGGGGAAGGTGATGGTCGGCTGGGTCCGGCGGGTGGTGGGCGTGGTCGACGGGATGGTGGGGGCGATCAGCGTGGGCGCCGGGACGGTGGGTTTCGGCGCCGGGATGGTGATGGCCGGCGAGGCGACGGGGGCGATGGTCGTCGCCGGCGACGCGGCCTCGACGGCCGTGGTGGTGGTCGAGGACTCGCTGGAGGCGCCGGCCGGCCTGGCCGCGCTCGACGACCCGTTCAGCGCCCGCACGTCGAGGATCGGGTCGGGGGCGGGCTTGCCGTCGGTGGGCGCGGCCTTGGTCATGAACTTCTTGAAGATGAACGCGGGCAGGGTGCCGCCCGCGACCTTGTTGACGCCTTCCACGTTGAGCAGGGGGCGGGACTGGCCTTCGGGATAGCCCATCCACACCGCGGTCACCAGCTTGTCGTTGGCGCCCACGAACCAGGCGTCGCCGAACCCGTCGGTGGTGCCGGTCTTGCCCCACGCCCCGCCCGGCAGCTGGGCCTGCGTCCCTGAGCCCCGCTCCACGACCTGCCCGAGCACCTCCCGCACCTGCTGGGCCGTCTCGCGGGGTATGGCCCGCCGCACGCCGGTCGGCTTGTCCTCGACCAGCACGGCGGCGCCCTCGGTGACCTTGGTGATCACCCGAGGGTCGACGTGGGTGCCGTCGCGGAAGAACGTGAGGTAGGCGTCGGCCATCTCCAGCACCGAGACCTCCTGGGTGCCGAGGGTGATCGACGGGACGGGCAGCAGGTCGGACGTGATGCCCAGGTCATGGGCCGTGGCGACCACGTTGGCCGGCCCCACCTGGTCGACGAGCTGGGCGTACACCGTGTTGACGGAGTTGACGGTGGCGTCGATCAGGTTGATGTAGCCGAAGCCCGTGTCGCCGTAGTTGTGGACCTCCTGGTCCCCCCAGCCCGGAAGCGGCCCGATCTTGGCCGCGCCGTTGTAGTACTTGTTCGTCAGCGGGATGTTCTGCTTGATCGCCTCCGTCAGCACGAAGGGCTTGAACGCCGAGCCGCCCTGGCGACCCCCGCCGCCGCCCGCCGTCCCCGCCGCCACGTTGACCTGCGAGTCGGCCCAGCGGCGGTTGCCGACCATCGCGACCACCCGTCCCTCGCTGTCGAGCGAAACAAGCGAGCCGATGGGATCCCTCTCGGGGTTCTTCAGGGTGTCGTAGACGGCCCGGTAGGCGTAGTCCTGGACCTTGGGGTCGAGCGTCGTGTACACCCGCAGCCCACCGCGCAGCACCCGGTCCTGCCCGTAGTCCCGGATGAGCTGCTGGCGCACGTAGTCGATGAAGTACTCGGAGCCGTTGTCGGTGAGGTTGGTGAAGGTGGTGTCGGCCTTCTCCGGGGCGAACGTGTACTGCTCGATCTTCGTCCTCTCGGCCTCGTCGGCCTGGGCCTGGGTGATCGTGCGCGCCTTGACCATCGTCCGCAGCACCGACGAGCGCAGGAAGTAGGCCGTCTCCGGGTCGGAGTAGACGTCGCCCGTCGAGGGCGTGCGGATGAGCCCGGCCAGGTACGCCGACTCCTTGAGGTCGAGGTCCTCCACGCCCTTGCGGAAGTAGGTCTTGGCCGCCGCCTCGATGCCGTACGCGCCGCGCCCGAAGTACACCGTGTTCAGGTACTTCTCGAGGATCTGGGGCTTGGAGTACTTGCGCTCCAGCTTGACCGCGACCACGGCCTCCTTGAGCTTGCGCATCAGCGAGCGCTCGGAGCCGACGATCTGGTTCTTCACGTACTGCTGGGTGATGGTGGACCCGCCCTGGGTGGCGCCCTTGTTGCGGATGTCGGCCCAGGTGGCGCGCAGGATGCTCCAGGGGTCGACGCCGCCGTGCTCCAAGAAGTTGCGGTCCTCGGCGGCGATGACGGCGGCCTGGGTGATCGCCGGCACCTGTTCGATCTTGATCGGGAACCGGTTCTCGACGCCGTGCAGCTCGGCCACCTGAGCGCCGCTGGCGTCGAAGATCAGCGTGGTCTGCGCCAGGGGGGCCTCGGAGGGCAGCGGGATCTGGGTGACGACCCAGATGGCGCCGGCCAGGGCGGTGAAGCCGAGGAACCCGAACATGAACCAGATCCGCCGGTACCGCCAGAAGATGCCGGGCTTGCGCGTGCGCCGCCCGCGCCCCTGGCCGGGACGGGACGACCCGGGCGGCCCGAGCGGCCCCCGGCGCGCCGGGGCGGGGCG
>JAHFUQ010000186.1 GCA_023265045.1 Acidimicrobiia bacterium | reverse complement strand
CACCCGGGCGGTGCCGCCAACCAGAACGGTGGACTTTCGGATCCTGGGGCTGCTTGAGGTTCTCGACGGTGGACGGCCGGTTGAGTTGCAGGGGGCCAAGGTGCGGGCCCTCCTGGCCAAGCTCCTTCTCCACGACCACCAAGTGGTGTCGACCGACGAATTGGTGGAGGCGGTGTGGGGCGACGACGCCACGTCCAGCTCGCCAAACAGCCTGCGCCTCCACGTCTCCCACCTCCGGCGGGCGCTGGGCGAGTCAACGATCCTGACGCGGTCGCCCGGCTACGTGTTCGCCGTCGAGGCCCATCACATTGATGCGCGCCAGTTCGAGGCGCTGGCTACGGCGGGGCGGAGGGCGCTGGACGCAGGCGATGTCGCTGGCGCGGCCGCGTCGCTGCGCGACGGCTTGGCGCTCTGGCGAGGGTCGGCGCTCGCCGATTTTCGTTACGCGCCGTTCGCCCAGGCGGAGGCCATCCGCTTGGAGGAGCTCCGGCTGGTGGCGACGGAGGATCTCGCCGAGGCTGACCTCGCCCTCGGCCACCACGCGGACACGGTTGGAAAGCTCCAGTCGTTGGTCGAACTGCACCCGCTCCGAGAGGGGCTGTGGGGCTCGCTCATGCTCGCCCTCTACCGTTGCGACCGCCAGGCCGCGGCGCTACGGGCATATCAGAACCTGCGCCGGATCCTCGCCGACGAGCTGGGGATCGAGCCGAGCCGCACACTCCAACGCCTCGAGGAAGCCATCCTCCTCCAGAAGCCGGAGCTCGACCTCGCCCCCGCGGTCGAACGACGGCCGGGCGGTCCAACGCCACTACCCCGCCTCCTCGGGCGCGACGCAGGCCCGACCGCATTCGTGGGACGGGAGAAGGAGCTCGCCGTCCTCGGAACCGCCCTGAACGACGCCGCGGGAGACCGCAGCCGTCGCGTCGTCCTCGTTGGCGGCGAACCGGGGATCGGCAAGACGACGCTGGTGTCGGAGTTCGCCAGGACTGCCCACGCCGAGGGAGCCGTCGTGCTGTACGGGCGATGCGACGAGGGTGCCGGCTTTGCCTACCAACCCTGGGCGGCTGCCCTCGCCCATCTCCTCGAGCACCCGCCGTCCGGGCTCGTGGCGAATGTCGTGGCGGGCCACGGCGCCGACCTGGCCCACCTCGGCCCTGAAGTGTCTCGGGTCGCGTCGGGTGGGGGCGGCGGGTCGAGTGACCCCGAGACCGCCCGCCACCTGCTGTTCGGGACGGTCGTCCAGCTGCTCGAAGTCGCCGCCTGCGAACGCCAGATCGTGCTCGTCCTCGACGACCTGCAGTGGGCGGATCTGCCCAGCCTCATGTTGCTCCGTCACGTCGTGTCGTCCCAACGCCAACTCGGTCTCCTCGTCGTCGGGACGTACCGGGACTCCGACCTGGCCCGCAACGGTTCCCTCGCTGACCTCCTGGCGGCGCTGCGGCGGGAGTCCGGCGTGACCCGTCTGGCGCTCTCGGGGCTGAACGCCGACGAGTTGCTGGCGCTGGTCGCAGCGGGCATCGGCGAACCTGCGGACGAAGTCGTCGTGGCGCTCCGGGATCGGATCGCGCTGGAAACAGACGGCAACCCGTTCTTCGCCGGCGAGCTCCTGCGCCATGTCATCGAGCAGGAGCTCATCCGCCGTGACGCCGATGGCCAGTGGGTCACCACGACTGACCTCCACGACCAATGGCTACCCGTCGGGGTCCGAGAGGTGATCGGTCGCAGGGTCGCACTCCTCGGCGTCACCGCCCTGCGGTCGATGTCGATGGCGGCCGTGATCGGGCGCGAGTTCAGCCTGGGAGTCTTGGCAGCGGCCGGAGACACTGCTGTCGACGGGCTCCTCGATGTGTTCGATGCGGCCGTGGCGGCGCGCCTTGTCATGAACGTCTCCGGCGACCAGTACAGCTTTGTACATGCGCTCGTCCAGCACGCCCTCCACGACTCGCTCACTCCCGCCCGCCGGGCCCGTGCCCACCGGCTGATCGCCGACGCCATTGAGCTGGCGGGTGGCAGCCGTGCCGGACGAGCGGGCGAGCTGGCCATGCACCACATCGAGGCGGGCGAGGCCGGTGATCGCGATAGGGCAATCGGTTACGCCGGCGCGGCCGGTGACCAGGCGCTGGCGCAGCTGGCGCCGCACGAGGCCGTCCGTTGGTACAGCCAGGCCCTCGACCTGCTTGCCGCGCATCCGGGCGGGGATCGGGACGAGCTCCGCCGCGCCCGGCTCCTCGTCGGCCTGGGGGACGCCCAGCGCCAGACGGGCGCGGCGAGCTTCCATGCCACCCTGCTGGAGGCGGCCCGGCTTGCACAACGGCTTGGCGACACGGACGCCCTCGTTGGCGCCGTCCTGGCCGACCACCGGGGAAGCCTGACCAGGATGGGCTCGGCGGACGCCGAGTTGGTGCACGTCATCGAAGCCGCCCTCGCCGCTGTCGGTTCCTCCGACCTCGGACTCCGCGCCCGGCTCCTGGGCCTCCTCGCCCTTGAGCGCTTCTACGACCACGACGACCGCATCCGGCTGGCCCTTAGCGATGAGGCACTGACGATCGCCCGCGAGCTTGCCGACCGCGGGACGTTGCTCGAGGTCCTCCTTCGCCGGCACGTCGTGACGCGCAGCCCCGAAACGCTCGCCGACCGCCTCGCCGAGACCGCCGAGGCCGTCGAACTCGCGGCTGCGCTCAACGACCCCGTCTTCCGTTTCTGGGCGGCAAACAACCGCCTGGCGTCGGCCATGGAGTCCGGTGACCGAGCGACCGCCTTAGCATGCCTCGAAGAGGCCGGTGCGTTGGCCGCCGGGGTCGGCCAACCCACGCTGCAGTGGATCGCGACGTTCGCCCGCTCAGGCGCCGTGCTCCTGGACGGTCGTCCCATCGAGGCCGAAGCCCTCGCCACGGAGGCCTTCCAGCTCGGCACCGGCGCAGGGCACGACGACGCCGCCCACATCTATGGCAGCCAGCTCGTGCTGATCCGGTGGCATCAGGGCCGCGATGCCGAGGTCGTCGACAGCCTCGCCGCGATGATGGCCACCAACCCGCACGCGCGTGTCATGGGCGCCGCCGTCGCTCGTATCTGATCCGACTCTGGGCGCAACCACGAGGCCCGCGACGCGCTGCGGTCCGAGCACGAAAGCGCATTCCCGCAGCCCCGCAACTACTTCCTCCTCTGCTACCTGTGCCTGTGGGCTGAGGCGGCGGCTCGGGTCGGTGATCGTGCCGCCGCGGCAGCTCTTCTCGACCGCCTCGCGCCTTGGTCGGATCAGGTCGTGCACTTTGATCTCGGAATCCTCGGCGCCGCCAATCACTACGTCGGGATGCTCGCAACCACCCTGCGCCGCTACGACCTCGCGGAGGCCGCTTTCGTGAAGGCACAGGCCGTGCACGAACGGCTCCGCGCCCCGTTCCACCGGGCCCGCACCCATCTCGAACGGGCCCGGATGCTAATCGCCCGAGATGGTGGGCATTTGGGCGACCAGGCCGCGGTCGACTTGGAGACGGCTCGACGCCTCGCCGCTGAGCACGGATGTGCCCTCGTCGAACGCCGCGCCTGCGACCTGCTCGCGGGATCGGGGCCGCCGCTCACGTCACCATGACGGCGAACGGGAAGGTGGCGCCCGCCAGCGCGCCACCGGCGAACCGAGCCCCGACCCGCACGGCCAGGGGAGCGACGCCGGCCGGCCAGTCCTCATCGAACGGCCAGTCCTGCGCCGCCCCGAGATCGGCGGTCGGCTGCCGCGCGACCAGGGTGAGGACGAGATCGGCGGACGTGGCGCCGTGCACGGCCTGGCTCCCGTCGAAGCGGACAGCCCGGCCCGGGTAGTAGGCGTCGGAGAGGGCGATGGCCATCACGAACGGTTCGCTGCTCTCGACGCGCACGCCGATCACCGCCGTCTCCCCGACGACCAGGTCGGATGGCAGGGGTGACAGGAGGGTGAAGGTGACCGTCGGAGCGGGACCTGGAGACGGCGCCGCGGCGACGGCGGTGGGTGTCAGGGCCACGGCGAACATGACCCCCAGCAGGAGCTTCTTGAACATGGTTGCCCTCCGTTCACAGAGCCGGGACGGGATGTCCCGGCGGGTACACGAGGTAGGCGGTCCCGCCCGACTTGGCCACCCACAGATCCTCCAGTTCGGCGCGGTCGTAGGTGCGCTGCACGTCGCCGTCGAGGGCCGCCGCCGGGTCGTTGACGATGGGGTTGCCGCCGGCGTCGAAGCCGACGAGGACGGCCAGGTGGCCGTCGCTGGTCGGGATCGGAGCACCGGCCAGCGAGTTGCGCTTCCAGTAGTAGCTGATCACGACGGGCACCCCCGCCTCGATCCACCGCTCGGCGTCGGCCATGTTCGTGAACCGAGCCACGTGGGCTTCAAGACCTGCGGTGGAGGCGTAGGCCGTGTTGAACGGCCAGTTCCCATGACCGTCGTAGACGCGGTCGAACACGCCGGCCACGGCGGCCCGCACCCGGGGCTCGCACGGGCCGGTGTCACCTGACCAGTACGCCATGACCATCGAGGTCGAGGTCGGGCTGCACCAGACCGTGCCGCCGTCGGGGTACACCATCTGCGAGCACTCGGGGACGGCCAGCAGCCGGTTCCAGCGGGCGGGGTCGCCGGGCGGCATCGTGCCCACATGCGCCAGCGGCGTGGACAGAGCCAAGAAGGCGTTCTCCACGGTCGGCACGGCGCCGTGTCCGGTGATGGCGGTGAACAGGCGCAGTCTGATCTGGAAGGCGTCGGGACGGACCTTCTTGTCGAGCACGAGCGTGTCCACGGCGACGAAACCGTCGGCATCGCCCTGGGCCCGCACCGAGTGGCGCGGCACGGTGGAGGAGTCCGAGGCCCAGATCCCGAGGTTGTAGAACTTCGTGAACCGGCCGCCGGCGAGGGCCCGCATCTCGACCTCGATCCAGGTGCCGGGGGGCGTGGTGGCGTTCCACGAGACGATCGCCTCAGAGAAGGCGATGGGCGCCGCTTGGACGGGGCTGAGGGCCTCGCCCACGATGAAGCTCCCGCCGTTGTAGTAGTTGCCGCCCAAGTAGCCCCCCGGCGCGTAGGGGTCGGTCCCCGATTCGGCTGTGGCCCGGTCGAGACGGAGGGCACCACTGCCGGAGCGGTTGGCTCCGGTGAGAGCCCAGCTGTCGAACCCGCTCTCGGCGGCGCGCCAGCGCAGGTGGCGGGTCTGGTAGCCGGGCTGCTCGCCTTGAGCGGCGGCGCTGACCGGGGCCGTGGGCGAGGCTACCGCCGGCAGAGCTGCAGGCAGCACGGTGACCGCCGCGGCCACCGCGGCTGAGACAAGTCGGTTCACGAGCTTCCTTCCGTCGAGGGTGGGGACTGCCTCTTCGACGGGGTGACCCTCTGCTCTCTTCCATCCGACTTCGGACGAGGGCGCAGCGGCGCGCATCGCCGCCACGTTGCGGGGACGCTGCGGTGGCGCTGCGGGCCATGCGGAGGATGGGCCCCATGAACAGAACAGCCCTTCCGTGGGCATCCGAACAGCACTTCGTCCTCCGGGCTCAGGCCGGGGACGACCGAGCCTTCGCCGAGCTCGTGGCCCGCCACGACGACCGGCTCAGGTCCCTGGCCCGGCGGGTTCTCCGTGACCCCGACAGGGTCGACGACGCCATGCAGGACGCGTATCTCAAGGCGTTCCGCGGCCTGGCCCGGTTC
>JAHFUQ010000057.1 GCA_023265045.1 Acidimicrobiia bacterium | reverse complement strand
TCGACCGCTGCTCGGCACACCGCGTCGCGCTCGAACGCTCGCATCGCCCCAGCTCACGCCCGGTCCAAGCCCTCCGACTACGACAACTTGCGTCAGACCCGTCTGTTCCCGTGGAGGGGGGCTCGTGCAACAGCTACGAGTACACGTGCGGCGACCCAATCAACGGGTTCGATCTTGCGGGGCTAGCAGCAACGGGGCCGGACCCCGTCAAGAATCGCGTTTGCCTCGACCTCGAAGGCTCGCAGGAGCAGATCGAATCGCGTGAGTGCAAGGCCTATCGAGAGGCGAACTTCCTAGCCAGTGTCGGCCTCGCGCACGACTATGCGGCGACCACGCCGCCATCCGAAGTTGAGGTGCGGAAAGCTGCCACAGGCAGGGTGTACTCGTTCTTCGCAGTTGTTACACAAGGAGCCGCTATCGCCTTTTTGTTCACGGGCAACCCCGCTCTCTCAGTCGCGTTCAGCGGTGTATCGAACCAGCTGTCAGTACTCGCGGGCCACGAGGCGTCGCGGAGTTGTGAAAAGGCTGCAGCTGGAATAGGAGTTATCGATCTTTCCCTTGGCTACCTCGTCGATCAAGCGTTCAAATCTAACCCGTGGGCGGGTGCGGCGAGCAACGTCGCGACCTTCGCGTTAGGCCAACAGATCGGGAGGCACTGCTGAGATGACTCGGGAACGTTCAATCTGGCAGCGGGATCGTTACGCTGCCCCAAGGTCAGCCGCACGACACCCTTTCCTCGTATCACTCTTGACTGGGCTGTCAGTTGGACTGTCGCCCGCACTTTGGTATCAGTCTATCCTGATATGCGTTCTAATTGGGATAGGTGGTTTTCTGTTGTCACTTCTCTTTTGGATGCCGTGGGGTCCTGGTGGCAGGTGGGTTTCTCGGCTGCCTCCGTATGACGGGTCATAACGGCAACCATCACTTTGGGACTGCACCGGAGGCTTGCGAGGGTTCGGTTCGAATAGAATGATCTCGCGTCTAGATGCAACTATCGTTGTCTTGGCACTCTTCGGAGTCGTTCAACTGGTGCTTGGCATTGTTGCGCCGGGTATCGCCGCTTTGATCGTCTCAGTGGCGCTCCTGGCCTACCGCTTTGGAAGGAGACGAGATAACCACTGACGACCTGCCCCACCAGTTCTGCTATTGTCGCGCTATCCATCCCACCTGACGGGGAAGCTTTCGCCAAACGCGCACCCGGATTCGCCAGGGTGAACTACACTCCTGACCGGCCGTGGAAGAAGGCAGGGTTGGGTGCTTCCGCCACGATGAAGTTCGGCGGAGATCTGACAGCAGTCACGGGCGGTGGGACTACGCATCTTCATCTGCATACCTGCGGACGCGCGCAGGTGACGAGCCGGGGTCACGGGCGGCCGGAGGCCGTCGCCGCAGGCGACCGTCGCCGAGCAGAACGACAAGTGGCTCGTGGCCCGCCGGTACATGAGCCCCGAGCTGCTGGCCAAGGCCCGCCTGCGCGTCGTTCCCGACGAAGGCGCCGACGCCGTCGACGCGCGAGCTCGAACCCGTCAGCGCCTGACCACCGGCGGGCCGGGACGCCGCCACCGACGAACGCTTCGCCCGAGGAGGTCCCACACATGACCGAGCGTTTCCCGAACCCCGATCCGGGCACCAACTCGCCCGGAAATGCTTGAACCCGTCAGCTGCACCGGCCATTATTTGAAATGGAGGTTGCAGTGGTAGTCGTCATACACCACTCCCTCGGACTCGATCCCACCCCGTCGCGACACCTGCTTACAGCGGTGACATTTCTTGTGGGAGCGACGTCAGCCCCGACAGCGGACCGGAACACTTACCGCCAGAGGGCTGTCAATTGGTGCGGATTCTTGCACCTGGTTAGGCACTGGGAAGACTAGGAGTGGTTGCTGATTTTGGCTATCGTTGCGCCGGGAACGCACATAGTTCCGCGCCATACGTGCAAGCGAGTTCGGGTACAGGTCTCTTGCAGCTTGCCCTGCTACATACTTGTGCGGTGATGAAGGATCACGGGTCGTGCTCGCGGAGGTAGCGGGTGACCGCCGCGCACGAGCAGGCAGCCAGCGCCGGCACCAGCTTGATGTCCACACGCGTCGGATCGAAGCGTGGGACGCCTCGCCGCGCCGGCCGGATCGTCACTCGTTCCACGACAAGGCGAATCAGCTGGCGGCGCTCTTCGATGCCGGCGGATCCCCACTGCGACCGGGGGTCGGCATTGGGGAGCATGCGCCGGGTCGTGGCGAGGTCAACGACCTTCCGGAGCCGTTCGATCTCTCGTTCCAGCCTGGCCTTCACCGGCCGGTAACGACGCTCGGCCAGCACGCCCCGGACGTAGTAGTCGTCGTCCAGCGAGTGTATGCGCGCTTGCGCCGACCCCAAGTCGGCCAGCGCCCGTCCCAGATCGGCCTCGCTCGCCGCGCCGCCGCCTCCGCTCCCGAGCGTCAGCCGAACCTCAGGCACGGATAGAAGCGTGAGGACGCGCTCGGCTACGACTGCTTCGGCTGCATCGGCCACGATCGCCAGCTGATGCCCCGGGCGGCGGCCGGCGCACACGTAGCGCTTGGTGTGGTCGTCGCGTGGGCGTGCCTGCATGGAAGCGTCGCAGACTCCACAACGGATCAGGCCGGTGAGCAGCCGCTTCGTCGGCGCCCGGAAGCTCGTGGTCCGCTCGGGGTTGAGCAGAACAGCCCGCAGTTGCTCCCACGTCGGGCGGTCGATGGCGCCCGCCCAGACTGCCGTCGTCAGCGTTCCCATCGCCTTCCCGCTGGGGTCCACGCCGTGCTCGCGCAGGCCCGCCATCCGGGCGGACAGGAGGCACGACGGAGAGTTGGCGCGCCCCAAGGACGCGGCGTCGGGCCGGGCACGCCGCGCCGCGTCCAGTCCCGCACGATCGTGATGAGCCCCTGGCCGGCGAGGACCCGACTGGCGGCCTCCCGCACGAGCGTCCGCTCCGCCTCGCTGCGCACGCCCCAGCCGAGCTCGCCGGCGGGCTTGCCCTGCTCCGCAAGCTCGAGGTGCTTGCGCCGCACCCGGCGGCTGCGGTCCTCGGACTCCTTGCGGGCCACCGCGCCGACGATGCGGGCGGACAGGCGACCGTCGGGCGTCGTTAGGTCGTAGTCCCCGCCGGTCACGACGGCTAAGCGGATCCCTGAGCGCTCCACCAGGTCGATGAACGCCTCCAGCTCCCTGGGCGAGCGGTGCAGCCTGTCGTTGTGCCAGGTCACGATGGCGTCGATCCGGCCAGCCTCGACGGCGGCCAGCAGGGCCTCGTAGGCCCGTCTCGGCCGCTTCCCGTACGCCGAGACGTCGTTGTCGCAGAAGGTTTCGGCGACGTCCCAGCCGCGGGCGGCGCAGTACTCCTCGCAGTCGGCGCACTGGCGTTCGACCCCGGCCCGCCTGCCGCTGGGGTCCGATGAGATGCGGGTGTAGATGCCGGCGCGGACGACCGGCCCCAGCTCCATGGTGACGACCATCGAGCACCTCCTGAACGGCGACTGGCGACATCGATGACATACCGCCCTCCCAGACGCTCGCTCGCCGCTCGCGCAACAACCCGTCGCCGGTAGGCCGCGCGTACTGGTGAGAAGGATCGCATCGGCGGCTCGATGGGCAATCAGTGCTCCTCGCGGCAATCCTGCGCCGCGCCCCGACCCAGACATGACTCTGCTCCTGCCGACGGGAAGGGCCGCGTTGGTCTATCGTCGGCGCCACCTGCGGCGGAGGGAGATGGCTTCGTGAAGACCCGGGCGAGCGACGCTGCTGGTCACTCCACGCCCTTCAATCGGGGGGCGGGCGAGGGGCTGCGGGCGCAAGCATCAGTCTCTGCTGAGGAAGGTGCCGGGTTCACGGCGAACGGCGCGGGCCGACCGGACCGATCGAGACTTCCCGACCCGGCTCAGCACCTTGACGCCCAGGTGCGGCCCGGCTCTCAGTAGCGGCGGCCCGTGGGACGCATGTTTCGCTCATCGGCGATCGGGCCAACCGCGACGAGGGCGCCCCCATCGCTGCGTCTCCTGCTGCCCGCGATGCTGATCCTCATCGCGGTGGCGACCTCGATCTGGCGGACCGCGTCCGGCCACGGTCTCTTGCCCGGAATGTTCACGGTTGTCTTCCTGCCGGTGTCCCTCGCGCTGTTCGTCCTGCTCGACTGGGTCGCAGGCTTCGGAGCCGCGGAGTGGACGGCGGCGGCGTCCCTCGTCGCGGCGCACCTGGCGCTGTCGGTCCCGGGCAAGGGCGGGCCCCTGTACTACCGCGGCACACATCTGGTCCGGCCCGACCACTTTGTTCATCTGTTTGCGGGTGCGCTCGTCGCATGGCTCTGTGCGCACGTTCTGCTGCGAATTCGGCCCGAGATCGCGAGGCCATGGTTGGGGGTCGCGGCGTTCGCGCTGGCGATCGGGTTCGGCGCCATGAAGGAGACGACGGACTTCCTGTCGCTGCAGGCATCGAATCTCCCGCACGACGCCTTCGACGCGATCGCTGACGTCTGCGCCAATGCGATCGGGGCGGCGGTCCCCCTTTGGTGCTTGGTCGGGCTGCGCAGGGAAGCGCGAGCAGCATGACGACCATCACGGCGCGGGGACGCCGGCTTTCCGCCTTCCCCCTCGTCGCTGTGACGACGGCGGTCTCGCTGGAGGCGTTCCGGGTGCTGTTCCCGAAGGCGTACGGGCTGGCGGACCAGCGCGGGAATGAAGTCGCAGCGGTGGTGGTGCTGGTGGTGTTCGGCTCGGCGCTGCTGACCCCCGTCGTGCGGCGGCTGTTGGGCGTACGATCCCTCCCCGCCGCCGTGGGCGCCCTTGCCGCCTGGCGACTCGTCGTCGCTCTGGTCGGTCACGTGCCCTTGGGCCTCGCTCTGGCCGGGACCGTTGTGGCGCTCCTGGCCATGACTCTCGTGCTCACGTCCGACCACCCGGGCTGTGGCGAGGTCACGAGCGTGGCGTTGCTGGCGGGTCTGGGCGTCGACGTCGCCCTCCGCGGCGCGTTCATCACGTGGGACCCCACGTGGCAACGGGGACCACGTCCGGTCGTCCTGGCCGTGCTGCTGTCGGCCGCCCTCCTGACGTTGGCGTTCGCTGCACCGCGCCGCGCCGGAAACGGGACGAGCGGTGTTCCCATCGTCTCTGGTTTCGGCGGCGGCGTGACTCTCGGGGCCGTACTGGCACTCGAGGTCGGCTTTCTGCTGAGTCCCGGCTTCGTGGCCTCTTCGGCCGCTACCTCCCTGGCCTGGGGTGCACTCGTCGTGATCGGCAGCATCGCGCTGGCCGTCGCCGCCCAGGCCTGGTCCAGTCGTTTCGACCCAGCACCGATCATGGTGGCGGCGGCGGGCACGTTGGCCGTTGCCGGCTTCCTGTTACCCCGGGTGACGGGCGGCGGCGTCTTCCTCGCCATTGCCATCGGACAGGCCGCCGCGGGCGTTGCGCTCGGCGTCGCCGGTCGTCCGAGCGCGTCCTCCTGTCTTCGAGCCGAGGTCGGCCTCGGGGTCGGTTGGGTCGCGTTCGTCCTGACCGTCCTGCTCTACCAGCTTCACTTCGACCAACCCCTCCCGTTCGACAATCGGTGGGTCGTCGCCGCCGCAGGCGCGCTGACGATGCTGGCCGCGCTCGGTCGAGTAGCGCCGCAGCGCAGGACCCAACCCGACGTGGAACGCCCCGCGCTCGTGGCGGCGTCCCTGGTCGGTGTGGCCGTTCTCGCGGCCGCAGGGCTGGCGACGACGGGCACCAAGAAGGCAGTCGCGTCCGGGCCCAACGCCGCGCTCCGCGTCGTCGAGTGGAACATTCGCCAGGCCGTCACCGAGAACGCAGGGGAGCTCGCTCCGGACGCCATTGCGTCGGTGCTCATCCGAGACGGGACCCCCGACATCGTCGTCCTGCCCGAAGCGGCCCGGGGCTGGCCGCTTTCCGGTGACCTCGACCTCGCCTCGTGGCTCTCGCGCCGTCTGAACCTGCCCTTCATCTGGAGCCCGGCGGCCAGCCACCAGTTCGGCACGCTCGTGCTGTCCCGGCTCCCCATCCGAACGGCGCGCGTCGTGAAGCTTCCTGTGGTCGGCCGTTCCCAGGGTCGGAGCCTGATGCGGGCCACGCTCGATGTGGGCGGGGGCGAACCGCTCACCCTGCTCGCCACTCACCTCCAGCACCACAACGACAACGCCTCGATGGCGACACGGCTGCGAGAAGTTCAAGTCATTCTCGAAGAATGGAAGCGGGCACCCCACACGCTGCTGATCGGGGACTTCAATCCACGCCAGGGCGATCCGCCGCTCTACCCGTCCCGCCGCCCCGGCGAATTTGCGGAGATCCGCGCCTTTCTGGACGCCGGGTTCACCACCGCGGAGGACCTCACCAGCTGCTCGCAGCCGACGTCCGGCCGCAACTGCAGCGACTTCGTCCTCGTCACTCCTGATCTGCGCCAAGAGCTGACCGTCGACGCTGGTGTCGGTCAGTTCGACCACCGTCCCGTGCGGAGCGTCGTCCGGCTCGCCTGACCTCTCGCGCAGGGTCCAGCGCTCCGACCAAAAACCAGAGCGGCGACGTCGCCGGGGCCCCCGTCCTGACCCAAAGCAACTCGACGACCGAGCGTCGTGAACCGCCTGGCACGTGAGCCGAGCAGGGGCCGCACGGCTGATGCTGTGATCTCAGATGGCTGGCCGGGCGTGCGGGGGAGGCCGGCGCTGGCCTGCCCGAGGCTTGCTCGCCCCTCGGCCCGTGGGGAAACCGGCGCTGCGCGTGGCACGTGGTTTGGATTGTCAAGGGCACCCGAATTTTGACCCTCTTTCGGCAGGTGAAAATTGACCCACCCTGCCCGGGTCGTTGGTCACGCTCCGTCGTCAGTAGGCACCCTCCCGAGGTCTCGGTCCTTGAGCCGGTAGCTGTCGCCCTTGAGGCTGACGACTTCGGCGTGGTGCACGAGCCGGTCGATCATGGCGGCGGCCACGACGGCGTCGCCGAAGACCTCGCCCCATCGGCCGAAGGGCTTGTTCGAGGTCACGATCACCGACGCCCGCTCGTAGCGGGCCGACACGAGCTGAAAGAACAGGTTGGCCGCCTGGGCCTCGAAGGGGATGTAGCCGACTTCGTCGACGACGAGCAGCGGGTAGCGCCCCAGACGCGTCAGCTCGTCGTGCAGACGGCCGGCGGAGTGCGCCAGAGCCAGACGGTCGACCCACTCGGCGGCGGTGGCGAAGGCCACTCGGTGGCCGGCCTGGCAGGCCCGGATGGACAGGCCGATCGCCAGGTGCGTCTTGCCCGTCCCCGGAGGGCCGAGGAACACGACGTTGTCCTTCGCCGCCACGAAGTCGAGGGCCCCGAGGTGGGCCACGACCTCGCGGCGCAGCGAGCGCTGGTGGTCGAAGTCGAACTCCTCGAGGGTCTTGCGGGCCGGGAAGCGGGCGGCCCGGATGCGTAGCTCGCCGCCGTTGGCCTGCCGGGCCGCCACCTCCCGCTCCAGGCAGGCGGTCAGGAACTCCTCGTGGCTCCACCCGTCGGCCCGGGCCCGCTCGGCCAGCCGCTCGACCGCCCGCGCCAGCGACGGCGCCTTGAGCTCCCGGCACAGGTAGACGAGGTCGGCGGCGGGCCTGGTCGCCATCACCCGACCTCGGAGATGCGGTCGTAGACGGCCAGGTCCCGCTCCTCGACCGCGCCGGCCAGGGCTTCGCTCACCAGCCGCTCGGCCCGCATGGCGCGCAGGACCCGGGCGTGGTCGGCCGCCAGCAGGCTCTGGTGGCGGCCCAGGCAGCGGCGGTGGCGGGCCACCTCGGTGTCCTCGCAGTGGGCGACGACCTCGTCGAGGGTGACCCGCACGTCGATCGGGCGGCCCACGAAGCGAGGGTTGATGGAGTAGTCGTTGCCGTCGACGGCCACGTAGTGGTCCCGGGGCAGGCGGACGCGGAAGCGCTCGGAGGTGTCCGGCAACACCGGCGGGAAGGCGAGCATCGAGCCTCGGTCCTCCCACACCGCCTCCGACGGCCGGACCTTGGTGGTGGCGTGGACGCGGTTGTTGGCCTTGACCAGCCACCCGCCCAGCTGGTGGTTGAAGTCGCCGGCGTCCTCGAAGCGCCGGCCGGGGAGGAAGCTCGTCTCGAGGTAGCCGTTCGCCCGCTCCACCAGCCCCTTCGCCTCGGGGTCGCCGCGCTGGCAAAGCGCCGCCCCCATCCCGAGCGTCCCCCGGAAGCGCTGGAAGTCGTCGGTGAACGCCATGGTCGAGCCCCGCCACTGGCCGATGGCGCCCTCCTGGTCCCACACCGCCTTGCGGGGCACGGCGCGGAACTGCTGCAGGACCCGGAGGTGGCCGCTCAGCACGTCGTGGCTTTGGCGCGACGGGATCATCCACGCCCCGATGAAGCGGCTGAACCCGCACACCCCCACGACCACCCAGAGCTTGTCGGTCTGGTCGCGCCACACCGGGATCTCGACGTCGGGCTGCCACAGGTCGAACTGAGCCAGCTCGCCGGGGCGGTAGTCCGTGCGCTGGCAGGGGTCGGGCGGGACGAACAGCGGGCGCAGCTCGGCCACCCGGTCCCGCAGCGTCCGGATGGAGCGCTCCCAGCCCACCCGCTCGGCGATCACCGTCGCCGGCATCGAGGGGAACTCCCGCAACAGCTCCAGGATCCGCGGCTCCACGGCGTCGACGCTCGAGCCCTTCCTCGCCCGCTCGTAGCTCGGCGGGCCGTCGGAGCGCAGCGCCGCCCGCACCGTGTTGCGTGCGATCCCCAGTCGCCGGGCGATGGCCCTGATGCTCAGCTCCTCGGCCCGGTTGAGCCGACGTATCTCGGCCCAGTCCTCCACGTTGACCATCCTCCTGACCCCCTGGCTCGCGTCGAGCCAGGGTCCGAGTTCCATCACCGACAGTGGTGGACCCGGGTGCGGGGGGGTCAGTTTTCGGTTGCCGATAGGGGGTCAGTATTCACGTGCCGCTGACAACCCGCAGCGACTTGAAGCGATGCAGCCCTCGTTTCGGCCGGGCCTGGCGAGACGTCGCCGGTATGTCGTTCGATCCGGATCGGGTGTCAGCCAAGGTTGACTGAGCGCCCGGACGCTGGCGGCGATCGACCCCCTCGGCGGCGCTGCGTTGACATGTTGCGGACGCAGGGGGAGACTTCGTCGACTCGAAGGGAGCGTCCATGTCCTGGAGTTTGAAGGGGAGCTACGTCGAAACGTGCTCGTGCGAGCTGATGTGCCCGTGCAACCTCTCGCTCGACCATGGCGCCACGTACGACTTCTGTCGCGTCACGCTCGTGTTCAACCTCAGCCAGGGTGAGATCGAGGGCGTCGACGTCTCCGGGCTGAAGGTGGCCGCGATCGCGGATGCGCCGAAGGTCATGACCGAAGGGAACTGGCGGCTCGGCGTCTTCATTGACGCCGAGGCCAACGACCAGCAGTTCGACAAGCTGCTGCAGGTCTTCGGCGGCCAGCTCGGCGGGCCGATGGCGGCGCTGGCGCCCCTCGTGGGCGAGATGCTCGGCGTCGAACGAGCCGCCATCGAGGTCGTCGACGACGGGCTTCGTCACAGCGTGCGCATCGGCGACGCCATCGACTTCGAGATCGAGGACATCGTCCCCTTCGGCGTGGAGACGGGTCGACCGGTGCGCTTCGACGGCATGTTCCACCCGGTCGGCTCGAACCTCACCATGGCCGAGGCGAAGCGCTCGCGCATCAACGCCTTCGGCATCACCTACGAAGGCAAGACCGGGCTCTCCACGTCCGAGTTCTCCTGGGCTGCCTGACGCCGTAACCGCCCCGGAGCAGCCCGGCTCCCCCTCGGGCGGGGGCCTTGGCGCCGCGTTCTCGGCGATGCGCGCCCGGCTCGGCCTGGTCGTGCTGCTGTTCGCCCTCGCCGGCCTGTGCTGGTGGTGGGCGGCGGGCCAGATGCGGGGGATGGACAACGGGCCGTGGACCGGCCTCGGTGGCCTGAGCTGGTTCGTCGGGGTCTGGGTCGTGATGATGGCGGCCATGATGTTCCCGTCAGTGGCCCCGACGGTCGCGTTGTACTCACGCCTCACCCGCCGGCGCTCCCCGGCGCAGCCGCTGGCTTTCGCCGGCGGCTATCTCTTGACCTGGGCCGCCGCCGGGCTCGCCGCCTTCGCCATCGGAACGGCGCTCAACTCGATCTGGGGCGGGCTGTTCGCATGGGACCGCGCCGGCCGGTGGGCCGCGGGCGCGACCCTCCTCGGGGCCGCCGTGTACGAACTGACGCCGCTGAAGGACGTGTGCCTGGGGAAGTGCCGCAGCCCCCTCGGCGCCCTGCTGGGCTCCTGGCGTGAAGGATGGTCGGGGGCGCTCAGGATGGGCGCCAGGAACGGCGCGTGGTGCGTCGGCTGTTGCTGGGCCCTCATGGCGTCCCTGTTCGCTCTGGGGGTCATGAGCCTGGTCTGGATGGCCGTGGTCGGCGGCCTGATCGCCTTCGAGAAAACCGTCCCGTGGCGACGGATCGCGTCGTACGGGACGGCGGCCGTCCTCCTCGTGATCGGCGTGCTCCTTCTCGCCGCGCCGAACGCCATCCCGGGCTTGACCGATCCGGGGAACGCCCCGATGCAGCAGATGGCGCCGATGCGTTCGGGGCCGTCGCCGACGACAGTCACTGGCCACTGACGCGCCGGCCTTCAATGAGTCGGGTGAGCCCACGACCCGCGAAGACCGCGGCTACCAATTGGCGACAGCCTGGCCTCCCAGGAGGCCGTTGAGGGCGTGTGGCGGTTGGGGGCGGGCGAAGTAGTACCCCTGCGCGAAGCGGCAGCGCAGGCGGCGCAGGCTGGCCAGTTGCTTGCGGGTGCTGACGCCCTCGGCCACCGCGTCGAGGTTGAGGGTCGCCGCCAGCTTGATGACGGCCCGAGCCAAGGCCGACTCGTGGGGCCCGTCCGCCACGCCGTCGATGAACGACTTGTCGACCTTGAGGATGTCGATCGGGAACTGGCGGAGGTACCCGAGCGACGAGTAGCCGGTGCCGAAGTCGTCGATGGCGATGCGTACGCCCAGGTCACGGAGCTCACCGAGGCGCTGGCTGGTCGTCGCGGTGTCCTCCATGAGCACGCTCTCGGTGATCTCCAGCACCAGGTGCTCGGGGGCGAAGCCGGTGCTCATCAGGGCCTCCGCCACCTCCTCGGCCCACTGCGGTTGCTGGAACTGTCGGGCCGAGACGTTGACGCTGACCCGGAGCCGTTCGTGGCCCCCGCCCGTGCGCTGCCACGCCGAGCCCTGGCGGCACGCCTCCTGGAGGACCCACCGGCCCACCGGCACGATCAGGCCGCTCTCCTCGGCCGCGGCGATGAACTGGTACGGCGGCAGCAGGCCCCGCTCCGGGTGCTCCCAGCGGACGAGGGCCTCGACGCCGGACACGGCGCCGTTGGTGAGGTCGACGATGGGCTGGTAGTGGAGCCGGAGCTGGCCCTCTCGCAGCGCGAGCCGCAGATCCTGCTCCAGGGCGAGCCGCTCGTGCTCGTCGGCGCGCATGGATGCGTCGTAGACGGCCCAGTTCCCGGGCCCGCGCTGGCGCGCCTGCTCCATCGCCACCTCGGCGTTGCGCAACAGCGCGTCGGCCTGGTCGCCGTCGACCGCCAGCGCCGCGCCCACGCTGGCCGACACCACCACGTCGACGCCGCCGAGCCGGAACGCACGGCCAAACACGCCACTGACCCGTTCACCGAAGGCGCGCGCCTCGGACAGCTCGGAAACGTCCTCGCACAGCATGGCGAAGCCGTCCGACCCGATGCGCGCAACCGTGTCGTCAGGCCGGAGGGCCTCCCCGAGCCGGCGTGCCGCCGCCACCAGCAGTTCGTCGCCCGCCTGGTGCCCGTACCCGTCGTTGACGGCCTTGAACCGGTCGATGTCGAGGGCAAGGACGGCGACGCTCGATCCCCGCCGGGCAGCAAGGGCGAGCGCGTGCTGGAGCCGGTCGTGGAGGAGGGCCCGGTTCGGAAGCCCGGTCAGGCCGTCGTGCAGCGCCCGCTGGTTGGCCGACTCGGCCAGCTCGGCGCTGGCCCGGGCCCGCTCGACGACCAGCGCCAGGTGGCGCGCGACGTCGGTCAGCAGGATCGTCACGGCCTCGTCCGCCAGTCCCGGCGCCACGCCCTGGAACTCGAGGGCGGCGACCGCGTCGCCGCCGACGACGATGGGGAAAGCGCAGCCGCCGTCCATCCACGCCGGGGCGCCGGTGGCAAGGGCCCGGCTCGCCACGGCCGACGGCGATGGGTCACCGGGGCGGGCGAGTTGCCCGCCGGTCCAGCCGGTGTAGGCACAGACCTCGGCCAGCACCGCTGGCGCGGCCTCGTCGACGTCGGCGGACTGGTTGGCCACCGCTGCTGCCCGTTCGAGCACCCGCAGCCGCGCCAGCTCCTCGAGGAGGTTGGAAGGTGCCGGGCCCGACATTGGACCTCCCAGGATGCCGCAACCGCGCCGCCACGGCCACGCGGATCGCCAATGCCCTTACGCGACCTCCGAATCCCTCAGGCACGGGTCGTTGCAGGCGTGGGACAGGCTGGGCTGCGCCACCACCCGGATCCGCGCCGACTGGCGGACCAGGGCGTAGGCGGCGGTGCCCCCGGCGACGGCCAGGCCGGCGGCGATGCGCAGGGCGCGTGCCACCCCGGCGTGGAAACCGGGGTCCCCGGGGTCGACGCCCCCCAGCCCGGCAATGGCCGGCAGGAGCGCCACCGCCAGCAGCCCGCCCACCCGGGCGACGGCGTTGTTGAAACCCGACGCCACGCCGACGTGGCCCTCGTCCACCGCCGCCATCACCGCCGCGGTGAGCGGCGCCACGGTGCACGCCATCCCCAGCCCGAGCACGACCACGGCCGGCAGGACGGCCGCGGCGTACGAGTCCCCCGGGCCGATGAAGCTGGCGAGGAGGAGGCCCAGGCCGGCCACCACCGGCCCCACCGTCATCGGCAGGCGGGGGCCGGTCCGTTGCGCCAGCCGCCCGGCCCGCGCCGACAACGTGAGAATCACGAACGTGATCGGCAGCAATGACGAGCCCGCTTCGAGCGCCGAGTAGCCGAGCACCTTCTGCAGCTCGACGGCGACGAGGAACAGCGCCCCGCCCAAGGCGGCGTAGACGGTGAGCGTCGTGACGTTGGCGCCGACGAACTGGCGGGACCGGAAGATCGACATCGGCACGAGGGGATGGCGTCGCTGGCGCTCGACGAACGGGAACGCCGCCAAGGCCGCCAGTCCGACCCCTCCCGCCACCGCCAGGGCAGGCGTCAGCTCCCGTCGGGCCGAGCCCTCGATGAGGGCGTAGACAAGCCCAGCGAGGCCGACCGTGGCGAGCGCCGCGCCCACCAGGTCCGGCCGGCGGGCGGCGGTCGGGTCGCGGCTCTCGGGCACGTGCTTGAGCGTCACGAGCACGGCTGTGACCGCCAGCGGGAGGTTCACGAGGAAGACAAAGCGCCACGACACCGCGTCCACCAGCCAGCCCCCGGCGAAGGGCCCCAGCGCCGTCGCCACGCCGGACAGGCCCGACCAGGCGCCGACCGCCGCGCCCCGGTCCTCGCGGCGGAAGCTGGCGGACAGGATCGACAGGCTGCCGGGGACCAGCAACGCCCCCGCCACGCCCTGCAGGGCGCGGGCCGCCACGAGAAAGCCCACCGACGGCGCCACGCCGCACAGCAGCGAGGCGGCCGTGAACCCGACCAACCCGATGACGTACATCCGCTTGCGGCCGTACAGGTCGCCCAGGGCGCCGCCCAGGAGCAGCAGGGCGCTGAGCGTCAGCAGGTACCCGTCGAGCACCCACTGCATGCCCGACAGCCCGCCGCCGAGGTCCGCAGCGATGGAGGGCAGGGCGACGTTGACGACGGTGGCGTCGAGGAAGGCGACCCCGGACCCCAGGACGGCGGCGGCGATCACCCACCGGCCGGCGGGCGTGCCGTAGCGGAGCCGTCCCGCCGCCTCCATCAGCGCGGCCGGAGCACGGGACGGCCGCCTTCGAAGCCGACCGGCGCGATGCGCAGCGAGCGGGCGCCGCCACCCCGGTAACCGACCCTTCCGGGCGCCCAGGCGTGGTACGCCATCCACAGCGCGCCCGAAGCGTCGGTGAAGAACTCCTGGCCGCCGGGCCCCGCGGCAGTAGCGCCGGAAACCAACCACGGCCGTCGGCGGGTTGCTTTGCGGTACGGGCCGAGCGGGGATTTGGCCGTCGCGTAGCCGACGGTGTAGTCGGGCGACTCCCACCAGTTGGCGGAGTAGAAGAGGAAGTAGGTGTCGCCCGAGCGGACGGCGGACGGCGCTTCGATGAGCGGCTTCTCCCAGCCGCGGTCGTGACCCAACAGCTCGACCGGTTCGCCGACCAGCGACAGCCCGTCGGCGCTCAGCCGCTGGCCGAACAGCGACGACCGGCGGTCGAGGGCGTTGTCCTCGCTCTTCCACAGGAGGTAGGCAGTCCCGTCGTCGTCCACGAACGGGCTGGGGTCGATCGACCCGCCCCGTTCCAGCTGGAAGATCAGCGGACCGCTGCTCCCGTCGACGAACGGGCCGGCCGGATCGCCGCCCACGGCCGCGGAGATGGCCTGGCGGTTCGACTGCGGCTCACGTACGGCGTAGTAGAGGACGAAGCGGTCGCCGAGGGCCAACACCGATGGCGACCACGTGCGGCCGGCCGCCGCCCACGCTGGCAACTCAGGGAGCGCGTCGCCCAAGTGGCGCCAATGCTCAAAGTCGGTCGAGGTCATCACCTGGACGTTCGTGCTCCCGGTCTGGGTGCCGTACGCGAAGTATCTGGCGCCGGTCCGGAGCACGTGGGGGTCGGGGAAGTCGGCCGGGTGGGCCGGGGCGGCGCCCGGCGCGGTGATGGCCCGGCGGGTGAACGAGGCGATGAACTCGCACACCGCCGTCCACACGCCCATCGTCGCCAGGCTGTCAGACTTGGCGACCGTGCGCGCACCGCGAACGACGGCCGTGGTTGTGGCGTTGGCTTCGCTCGCGTTGGTGGCACTGGCCGCGTGCGGCGGCGGCGAGCCCAAGTCGGACGCGACGCGCGCCTCGACATCCGCCTCACCGACGACCACGACGCCCGCTCCGGTCGGGACAACGGCGCCGCCCGGGACGACGACACCCCCGCCCAGCTCGGGCACGCCCGCCACCGCGTTGCCGCCCGGCACGGCGCTCACGGCCGATGGCGCGTTCCTCGTCGCCGTGCCGCCGCCCATGGTGCAGTCGACCCAGCCGCCGAACGCCGCGTGCGCCACGCTCGTCCAAGCCGGGTGGACGACCGACAAGTGCGGGGTGGCCACCATGGCGGGCGGGTCGCGGGTGTGGCTGGTGGAGAAGAAGCCACAACCGCCTGCCACCCTGTGGCGCGCCAGCGTCGTGACGTGGAGCCAGGGGAAGGGCGCCTGGCTGGTCGACCTGCTCTTCAGCAACGAGCAGGGGCTCACCCCGGGCAAGCAGCCGGGCGTCGACCTGGTTTCGGTCAACGTGAAGGCCGCGGACCTCACCGGCGACGGCAAGGACGAGCTGGTCTTCGGGTTCCGCAGCAGCGGCACCGGCGGCTACCTTGCCTACGACATCGTGACCGACGCCGTGGGTGGCGCGCCGAAGGTCGCCGCCAGCCGCAACGGCCTCACCAAGGGCCAAGCGTCCGTCGCGGGCGGGACCGTCACCGAGTACGCGGCCCCCGCCAGCGGAAGCCCCAGCCTGCCCACCACGTTCGAAAAGTCGATCATCCAGTACTCCGGCGGGGCCTTTCGCATTCAGCCCGCGGGCCAGGTCCCTGCGCCCGGGCCCGGCCAGCTCGACCTATAAATCCCAGCGCACGAGCTCGACCGGCTCGTAGGAACAGAATGTCCCGGTGCGGATCGCGGTCCGCAGATGGCCGCCGATCGCGGGCGCGGCCTGCTCGACGTGGTCGAGGCTGATCCGGATGCGGGTCGTCACGGCCCGCCGCGCGCGCTCGAACACATCCCCGCCGTCGTGGCCCTCGAGGGCGGTGACGATGGCATCTCGCTCGGCCCGGGCGAGGGCGGCCCGCACCAGGTCCCCGTCCCGCGCTGCCTCGACCGCCTCGACCGCCAAGTCGCCCAGCCGGGACTCGTACTCGGCGCGCGCTCCGGCGTCGAGGAGGGGCTGGCCCTCAACGGGGTGGATGAGGTCGGTCACGTGCACGGGCTTGCGGGGGGCGGCAAGGAGCCGGGCGATGTCCCGCAGGCCCCGGGCGTCGCGCAAGCGCACCGGGTCGTCGACGGTGCCGACAAGCCACGCGTCGCCCACGGCGCGGAAGACCGGAGGGCGCCCGAGGCGGTCGGCGTCCCCCTGGCACCGGGCGAGGACCGTCTGCGTGTCCGCCGCCCGCCCGTCGATGGAAAGGCGGCGGTAGATCGTCGTCGCCGACCGCAGGAGGGCGACGGCGCGCTCCCACTCGCCGTCCTCCCCGCTCGTGCGCAGCAGGGCGGCCAGGTCGCGCTGGGCCTGCGCCAGCGCGAGGGGCGCCCCGACGCGCGTTGGGCGTCGATCGCGTCCTCGTAATGGCCGATGGCCTCCGTCGCGCGCCCGAGGGCCTGGGCCAGGCGGCCGAGGGCATAGGCGACCGCTCCGTAGAACGCGGCGCCGCCCTCCTCGAAGGCGAAGTCGCCGGCGTGGGGCTGGAGGCGCCGGTGCAGCACCGCCAAGGTGTCCTCCGGGGCGTCGACGGCGGCGGCGAGGTGGGCCAGCAGGCAGAGTCGGGCCAGGCGGCGCGGCGTCGTGACCGGGTCATCCTCGCTCAGCAACCGGGTCAGCTCCTGGCGGGCCAACCCATCACGGCCCATCTCGCCCACGAGCAGGGCCAGCAGCGCATCCGCGCCCGGCGCCGCCCGCGCCAGGATCTCCGCCTCGGCGAGGCGCTCCTGGTCTCGCCGTAACGTGGCGACCAAAATCTGGACGAGCGCCGCAGCCCGCGCCTCCCCACGGCCCCTCGCGGCAGCCTCCGCCGCGAGCCGTTCGCAGGCGTGAAAGCGTCCCTCCATAAGGGCCCGCATGGCGAGCCACAGCGACGGTTGCCATCCCGCGCCGGCGGCGGCGATCTCGGCGTCGGCCTCGGCCATGTCGCCCCATTCGAGGAGGGCCACGACCCGCTCCGCGGTCGTCAGGCCAGCCACCCCGGCAGTCTACGAACCGCACTCGCCTCAGCCGGCGGCGGCGCCTCGCTCGTGCGGTTCGTCGGCTCGGGCCCGCGGGGCGCGGCTCGTGACCGTCGGCTTGGTGAGCCGGGCCAGCGTGTGCTGGACCTCGCCCAGCCGGTCGCGGTTGAGCGAGTAGTAGACGAAGCTTCCTTCGCGCCATCGGGTGACCAGATCGGACCGCAGCAGCACCGCCAGGTGGTGGCTGGCTAGCGAGGGCGCCATGTCGGTGGCGCGGGCAAGGGAACCGGCGCTGCGAGGCCCGCCTCGCAGTTCCGCGAGAACGAGGAGCCGGTGCGGCTCAGCCAGCACGGAGAGATCCGTCGCCAGCCGCCCTACTTCGTCGAGAGGGACGACATGAGGCATCGCAGGTTTCCTTACCCAATGTTCGGTGAACTACTCAGCCGCCGGCGAAAACGGCACCTCCAACCAGCGAAGGCCGCGCAGGTCCACCAGCAGGGCGTCGGTGCGGCGGACAACCCGCAACAGCACGGAGGCGCAGTGCGGGCAGCGCGCCACCGTGCCCGGACCCCGGTCGTGAACAAGCAGCGCACCCACCGCCTCGACGGCCCCGCATCCCTGGCAACTCCCGGCCGCGGCCGTCATCTCGACGCCGAAGATCTCGAACAACAGGCCGCCCATGGCGTTGCCGTCAAGGGTGAGTTCGCGGGTCAGATCGCTGTCCATGGGTCATCCCCCTGTCGGGCCGAAGCGTTCGGTCTTGATCCGGGCCGGTTCGTAGCCGAGGGCGCCCAGCGCCCGGCTCGCGCCCTCCACGAGCCGGGTCGGCCCGCACACGAACGCCAGCGGCCGCTCGGCCGTGGGAAAGGCGACCTCGGCCAACAGGGCGGCGTCGATGCGCCGGTTGTAGCCCGTCCATCCCGGCGGCTGCGAGCGCGTGAGGGTGTGAACGACCTCGATCCCGGCCCCGTCGAGGGCGTCGAGCTCCTGGCGGTAGATGACGTCGTCGAGCGAGCGGGAGGAGTACAGGAGCCGCACGGGCAGGTCGCTCCCCTCCCGCCGCCAGTGCCGGATCATCGCCATCAGCGGCACCACCCCGGAGCCGCCCGCGACGAGCAGCAACGGCCCGCCCGCGCCCACGTCCCACACGAAGTACCCGCCGATGGGGCCGCGGAGCTCGAACTCGTCGCCGGCGCGCGCCTCGCCGGCCAGGTAGGGCGAGACCTCGCCGTCGTCGATGCGTTCGACGGTGATCGCAAGGCCCGGATCGTCGGGCGCGGAGGCGATCGAATAACTCCGCTGGGCCCGGTAGCCGTCGTCCGCCGTGAGGCGGATGTCGACGTGCTGGCCGGCGCGGTGCCCGGGCCAGCCCGCCACGTCCAGGACCAGCGTGTTCACCCGCTCCGTCTCGGCGATGACCTCGGCGACCCGCGCGGGCCGCCAGGTCAGTCGCCCCAGTACCGCTGTTCCTGCCACGGGTCACCGTGGTTGTGGTAGCCGAGGGACTCCCAGAACCCGGGCTCGTCCTCGTCCACGAGCAGGAGCTCGCGCACCCATTTGGCGCTCTTCCAGAGGTACAGGTGGGGGACGAGGAGGCGGGCGGGGCCGCCGTGCTCGGGCTCGAGGGGCTCACCGTCGTAGGCGAACGCGATCCACGCCTTTCCGTCCAGCACGTCCTCGAGGGGAAGGTTCGTCGAATAGCCGCCGTCGCAGCGGGCGACGAGGAACTCCGCGCTCGTGTCGACGCCGTCGAGGAGGGTGTCGAGGGAGACGCCCTCCCAGAAGGTGTCCAACTGCGACCACTTGGTGACGCAGTGGATGTCGACGGTGAACTCCTCCGCCGGCAGGGCGCGGAACTCTTCCCACGTCCACCGGCGCTCGGCGTCCACCTCGCCGCTGATCGTGAACGTCCACTCCGCGAGCGACACCTCGGGCGTCGGACCGGCAGTCAGCACCGGAAAGTCGTCGACCACGTACTGACCGGGCGGCACCCGGCCTTCCGGCCCTTGACGTCGACGCCCGTGGAAGCCCCGCGACACGATGTCCATGCCTGCCAGTCTCGCCGCGTTCCAGCCGTCCTCCAACTCGCACTGGCTTGGGCGACCACGCCGTCGCTAGGGTTTCGCCGTCCCAAGGCGGCGCGGACGGCTGTAGCCCTCGCTGGCAGGAGGTCGATGCCCGCTCGGTCCCGACATCGCATCGGCGTGGTCGCAGCGCTCTTGGCGCTGATGCTGTCGACGGTGGCGACATGGGAGCGGGCGGGAGCGGACGCCATCGACGACAAGCGGGCGGAGGCGTCAGCCGTCGCCGACCGGCTGAGCGAGCAAGCCCGGCGCATCGTCGCCCTCGACGTCGAGTACCGCCGCGCCAACGACCGCCTCGCCGATCTCCAAGCCTCGGCAGCCCAGGCCGAGATGGAGTTGGCGGCGGCGACACACCGCCAGGACCAGCTCAAGAGCCAGCTCGTGATCCAAGCCCAGGACGCGTACGTCGGGGGCGGGTCCATCTCGGTGCTCAAGTACCTCATCCGCACCGATAAGGGCGACCAGGTCGCCCGCCGCGCCTACCTGCGCATCGTCAGCGGGCGAGACCGCAAGCTCATCGGCGAGCTCCGCGCCGTGAAGGAAGACCTGGTGGACCTGGGCAAACGCCTGGACGCGGCGAGGCGCAAGGCCAAGTCCCAGACCGGCGCCCTCGCTGAGGACAAAGCCGCCCTCGACGCTGCCATCCGGGCGCAACGCACGAACCTCACCAAGGTGAACGGCGAGCTGACCTCGCTGGTCGCCGCCGAACAGGCCCGGCGCGACGCCGAAGCGGCGCGCCAGGCCGCCGCCCAAGCCGCCGCCCGCGACCAGGCCCTCTCGGCGGCGCAGGCCGCGACCCATGGGCAGGCGGCGCCGGTGTCGACGACCCCGGGCCAGATCCTGCTGGTGGCGCCCGCGCTGGCCGACACGTTCGAATGCATCCGCCAGCTCGAGTCGGGAAACAACTACGCGTCGCCCGGGGGCGGCGCGTACCAGTTCCTCGACGCCACGTGGCAGAGCCTCGGCTACGTGGGCACCGCCAGCAACGCGCCGCCCGCCGTGCAGGACGAGGCCGCCGTCAAGCTCCAGGCCCGCAGCGGCTGGTCGCAGTGGGCGACCGCACCCCTCTGCGGCCGCGGGTGATCGCCCCCTACGTGAACCCGTCGGGCTCGACGTTCTCCTCGAAGGGTCGCCGGATCTCGCCGAAGCGCTCTTCGTAGCCGGTCATGTTGAGGTTCAGCGCCCGCAGGATCTCGAACACGAGCGTCGGCGGGACCTTGATGCGGGCGGTGACCCGGCACGGCACCTTGACCATCGGGCCGTCAGGCGTCTCGACCGGCTCGGCCGGGAGCGTGGCGGCGAAATCGAGGGTGAACTCGTGGGCCGTGTGCCAGACGCCCAGGAAGTTGGCGTAGACCCCGCCTTCGAGCTCGGGCGGCACCCGTAGCTCGTACTGCGTCGGCGCGTCAGCGGGCGAGTTCTCGTCTCCCACCGCAGCTTTCTAGCAGGAGGCAACGTGCCTCGCTCAGCGCTGCGGCCCGCCGCTGGCGAGGGGCGCCCACACCGACGCCGAAGGTGACCAGCGCCTGCCCCACCCACTGGCGCCAGCGCCGCACCGGCCTCGCCCCACCGGTGGCGTAGGCGGCCTGGGCCAGCTGGACCAGGTCGCGGTAGTGGTTCTCGGCCATCTGCTGTACGACGAGCGGTCCCATAGCCCTCATTCTCCGCCTCCCGCGCGGCCTCGACGAGTGGCAGAAAAGACATTCTCCGCTAGAATCCTGCCATGACCAAACGCCGTCATCTGGTGGTCACGGTACTGAGCAAATCGCCGTCGCTGTTCGAAATTGCGGTGGCCAGCGAGGTGTTCGGACTCGACCGTCCCGAGCTTGTCGACCCCTGGTACGAGCACCGGTACGCGGCCGGCATGGAGGGCCCGCTGATCAGCGACGACGGGATCCGGCTGGAGACGCCGCTCGGCCTCGAACAGCTCGCCCTCGCCGACACGATCATGATCCCGGGCTGGCCGTTCCGCCGCCATCCGCCCTCGGACGAGCTGCTCGACGCCCTCCGCCAGGCCAACGCGCGGGGCGCCCGGATGCTGTCGGTCTGCACCGGCGCGTTCGTCCTCGCCGCCGCCGGCCTGCTCGATGGGCGCCGGGCCACGACCCACTGGATGCACGCGGGCGAGCTCGCCCGCCTGTACCCCGAGGTCGACGTCGACCCACGTGTCCTCTACATCGACAGCGGCGACATCCTCACCTCGGCGGGGACCGCGGCAGGGATCGACCTGTGCCTCCACGTGGTGCGGCGCGACCACGGCGCGGAGGTCGCCAACGCCCTCGCCCGCCGCATGGTCGTGCCGCCCCACCGCGACGGCGGCCAGGCCCAGTTCGTCGACGTCCCTGTGCCCGCCGCGCCCGGCAACGACTCGCTCGCCGACATCCTCGACTGGATGCTCGAAAACCTCGACCAGCCCCTCACCGTCGACGACGTGGCCGCCAAGGCGGCGATGAGCCCGCGCACCTTCGCCCGCCGCTTCCGGGCCGCCACCGGCACGACGCCCCGCCAGTGGGTGCTCGGCCAGCGGGTCATGCTCGCCCAGCGGCTCTTGGAGACAACCGACGAGCCCATCGAGCACATCGCCCAGCGCTGCGGTTTCGGCTCGGCGGCCGGCCTGCGCGCCCATTTCCAGCGCGAGCTGTCCAACTCCCCGCTCGCCTACCGCAACGCGTTCCGCCTGGCCTGAAACCCGCCGGCCGAGCCGGATTTCGCGGAGTTACACGTCAGAGGGGGCATTCGCGCGGGGAGCTCGCGCCGCAGGGGGTCAGTCGACCTGGGAGCAGCGGGTGCAGAGCTGGCTGTGGTGCGGCTGGGTGAGGTCCTGCGGGTGGCGCAGCGGCACCCGGTGCTCGACCATGTCGCCCCCGCAGCGCAGGCACGGGATCACCCGGCGGAAGTGGTGGCGGTTGGGCGGCAGCACGACCCGGTGCGTCCCCAGCGCGTACACCTGCATCCCCTCGACCCGCTCGTCGAGCCCTTTTACGGCGCTGTGCAGGGTGCGGATGGCGATCCACTGCGTGCGCATCACAAGCCTCGCCGCCACTGTAACCCCGCGGCCCTTCTCAGCGAACTCCCAGGGACGGTGGAGATTGAGCCAAGCCCGCGGCACGAACCTGTCCCCATGACAACGACAAGGCTTCGCAAGTGGGGATTCCGCCTTGGCCTCCCCATTGCGGTCCTCGCCGCCCTGGTGGTCGCGGGACCGTTCATCTACATCCACTTCATCACCAGCGACGCCCCGCCCGCGTTCACCCTCCCCGCTGCGTCTGACGTGACTGAGACCGCCGCTTCGGGGGCCTCGGCCGCCTCCGGCGGCGTCGACGCCTCGACCCTGGACGGCAAGTGGACCGTCACCAGCGGCTCGCAGGCCGGCTACCGGGTGAAGGAGGTCCTCTTCGGGCAGGACGCCGAAGCGGTGGGCCGCACCGGCAAGGTCAGCGGCGACATCGTCATCCAGAGCACGACGGTCCAGAGCGCGACCATCACCGTCGACCTCACCTCGGTGACGAGCGGTGATAGCCGCCGCGACGCCCAGTTCACGGGCCGCATCATGAACACCGCCACCTACCCCACCGCCACGTTCACCCTGACCCAGCCCATCACCCTCGCCACCATCCCGGCCGACGGCGTGAAGACGACCGTCAACGCGACCGGCAACCTGACCCTCAAGGGCACGACCAAGTCGGTCACCGCCCAGCTCAGCGCCCAGCGCAGCGGTGACTCCATCCAGGTCGCGGGCGCGATCCCGTTGACGTTCGCCGACTGGAACATCGCCAACCCGAGCATGGCCGGGATCAGCGTGCAGAACACCGGCACGGTCGAGTTCCTCGTCCTCTTGTCCCAGACCTAAGGTGACCGCCGCCGTGGTAGACGCAACGAAACGCCCGGTTGTCCTGGTCGTAGACGACGAGGAGCACATCACCGAGCTGTTGGCCATGGGCCTGTCGATGAACGGCTTCGATGTGGAGCGGGCCGCCACCGGGCGCAGCGCCCTGGACGCCATCGAGCGCCGCCGGCCCGAGCTGGTCGTCCTCGACGTCATGCTCCCCGACCTCGACGGCTTCGAGGTGGCCCGGCGCCTGCGCCAGGCCGAGGGCGCCGGCACCCGGGTCCCCGTCATCTTCCTCACCGCCCGGGACACCACCCAGGACAAGATCCAAGGGCTGCGGCTCGGCAGCGACGACTATGTCACCAAGCCGTTCAGCATCGAGGAGCTGGTCGAACGGGTGAAGGCCGTGCTCCGGAGGGCTTCGGGCACCGGCCCCGGCGAGCACCGGCTGGCCTACGCCGACCTCGAGCTGGACGAGGACACCCGCGACGTCTGGCGGGACGGCCGGCTCATCGAGCTGACCCCCACCGAGTACAAGCTGCTGCGCTACCTGCTCGCCAACGCCCGCCGCGTGCTCACGCGGGACCAGATCCTCGAGCACGTGTGGGACTACACCTTCGCCGGCAACGCCAGCGTGCTCGAGACCTACATCAGCTACCTCCGCCACAAGATCGACGCCGACGACGCCACCCCGCTCATCCACACCGTGCGGGGCGTGGGCTACAGCCTCCGGCTCCCACCGGGCCACCCCAAGCTGCCGGGCCCCGCCGGCCAGACGACATAGTGACTCTCAGGCTCCGGCTCGTCCTCGGGCTCGGAGCGTTGGTGCTGGCCGGGCTCACGCTGTTCGGCGTCGTGACGTACACCC
>JAHFUQ010000185.1 GCA_023265045.1 Acidimicrobiia bacterium | reverse complement strand
TCGCTCGGCGGCGCGATCCGGGCCAGCGCGTCGGCCGCCACCGCCACCGCCTGCACGGCCCGGAACCGGGCCTCGACCGCGTCGGCGCGGGCCGCCTCGGGCGCCAGGCGGGCCAGCTCCCCGGCCGCCCGCTCGAGGTCGGCCAGCTCGGCGGTGAGCCGCTCGACCCGGGCCGCCGCTCGGGCCAACTCGCCCCGGACCGATGTGGCCTCGCCGGCCAACAGCTCGTGCTCTTGGCGGCGGCCGTCGAGGCGGTCGTGCGCCTCCTCGGCGTGGGCCGACTCGGCCTCGAGGGCGGCGGCCCGCTGTTCGTAGGCGCCGACCTCGGCCGCCGCGACCTCCGCGCGCGTGGCCTTCTCGGCCGCGTCGGCCGTCACGGCGTCTCGGGGCGGCAGGACCGAACGCAGCCGCTCGACTCCTTGCGCGGCGTCGCGCGCCTGGGTGCGCGCCCGCTCGCGGGCGGCGTCGACGGGGGTGATGCCCAGCAGTTGCAGCACGAGCTTGCGGCGCTCCTCGGGCTGGCGCTGGCTGAGGGCGGCCAGCTGCTTCTGCTCGGCGAACACGGAGGCCCGGAAGGCGACGTCGTCCATCCCCAGCACCGAGTGCAGGTAGCGGGCGGTGTCGCGCGGGCCCTCGGCCACCTGGGCGCCGTTGTACTCGACGCGCGCCTTGACGGTGGCGGCGGCGCCGCTGATCGTCCGCCGCACCAGGTACAGGTGGCCCTCGTGCTCGAACTCCACCTCGGCCACGCACTCCGCCTTGACCCCGGCGGTGCGCACCTGGTCGAGGGTGGTGCGGGCCCGGCCGTAGAGCGCCCACCGGATCGACTCGAGCAGCGACGACTTTCCCGCGCCGTTCAGGCCGTAGACGCCGACCAGCCCCGGCGGCAGCGCAAGGTCGACCGGCTCCTCGTAGACCCGGTAGTTCTGCAGGTACAGGTTGGTGACCCGCACCTCAGCCCGCCGCCTCTTCCACCGCTCGGGACAGCTGCTCGTGGCCCCGCACGCGGATCCACTCCTTGTCGAAACCGGCGAGGTCCTGGTCGCGCACGAACTCGTCCCACTGGGCGGGGACAGTCGCCAGCTCGGGGAGCTCGGACCGCTGGGTCACCGAGGCGAAGTCCGGGATGAGGTTGACGATGAGCGCCGCCGCGCCCGCCTCCTGCAGCGCATGGCGGTCGAGCAGGCGGTACGCCTCCACGTCCACCCCCTCGAGGTAGAGCCGGGCGACGCTGCCGGCGGGCGCGGCCGCGGCCCGTGCCAGCACCTGTTCCTGCACTTCGGCGGGGGACAGCCCCAGGGCGTGAACGGACTCCAGGGTGACGAGCGGCCGCTGTCCGGCGAGCGGCACGTGCCGGCACCCGCCCGTGTCGGTGTCGAGCACGACCACGCCCTTGGGCCGCTCGGGGTTGTCGGCAAAGGAGAACGTGTCCGTCGAGCCCGCGTACCAGATGCCACGGTCGACTTTGGTGTGGAAGTGGTAGTGGCCGAGGAGCACGAAGTCGGACCGCAGCGCCGCCATGTCAACCTCGATCTCGTTGATGTCGGCGTGGCTCGGCTCGACCTGGGTAAGGCGCGGGTGGGTCAGCAGCAGGTTGGTGCGGTCCTGGCTGCGGCTGCGGTCGGCCTCGGCCAGGGCGTCGAGGGTGGCGTCGACGGTGAGCATCTGGGGCACCGCATGCACCACCAGGCCGGGGAACTCGAACCGCTCGTACGCCATGCGGTGGGCGAACCGCACGTCGGGGAACGTGTCCGCGAGGGCGGAGTACGGGCTCCCGGTGCCTGGGAGGCGCGGCGTGTCGTGGTTCCCGCTTATGACGACGGCGGGCACGCCGTGGTCGCGGATGCGCGCCAGTGCTCGCTGCGCGACCCGGAAGGACCGGTACGTCGGGCGGGGGTGGTCGAAGACGTCGCCCAGCCACACGACCAGGTCGGGCGCCTGCGCCAAGGCCAGGTCGACGGCGGCCTCGAACGAGGCCTCGAAGTCCCGCTCGCGCTGGTTCACGCCCTCGGGGGTGGTGAAGGAGTAGTACGACCGCCCCAGGTGGGCGTCGCCGATGGCCGCGACCTTCATCGGCGCCTCAGTCCACGAACGCGGCGACGTTGGGCGCGGCCGCGGGACGGGGCGCGGGCGGCGGCGGGCACGCCCGCACCACGTCGGCGTACAGATGCACGCGCGCCGGCACCGCGAACGGCGCCTCCAGGTTGGCGACCAGGCACTCGCCGGGCATGAGGGTCTGGATCTCCGGCCCCAGCGCCGAGATGTCCTGCTTGGACGACGAGCGCAGGATGTTGCGGTCCTTCTCGTCGGCCAGGCCCAGCACGAAGAAGGTGTTGAACTGGCTCAGCAGCTCGCCGTCGAGCAGCTTGGGCTGCTGGGTCACGGCGCAGAGGCCGACTTTGAACTTGCGCCCCTCCCGCGCCACCCGGGCGAAGACGTTGGACTCCTTGTCCTTGCTGGCCGCCAGCACCCGCTGGGCCTCCTCCAGCACGACCGCCACCACCGGCATCCGCTCGTGGGCCTCGGGGTCGTCCAGGTAGGCGCCCGACCACTCGTCGAGCACCTTGCGGGTGAGGAAGGACGCCACCAGCACTTCCTCGGTGGAGCCGAGGCCGCTCACGTCGAGCAGGACGACCTTGCCCTCGCGCAGGTCCCGCAGCACCGCCGCACCTACCGACACCGTCGCGTCGGCGGCCACGCACGGCAGCCCCACGATGCGACACGCCCGCCGGTGCACGACCTGCAGGGTGTTGAGGGCGACCCGGCCGTGGAGCTCGACGTCGCGAAACCCGGGTAGGTCGTCGACATGGGAGAAGTCGAGCAGCCACGCCAGGCCGGTCGTGTCGCGGCCGTACTGGCGCTCGAGCTCGAACAGCGCCTCCTCCTGGGGACGGCTCCACTCGTAGGCCGTGCGCAGGTCGTCGACGGTCAGCTCGCCCAGCCCGACCCGCAGCGCCGAGGTGTTGGGCAAGGACCGGGCCGCGTACGTCCGCAACCGCTCACGGGCCCACGGGTGGCGCGCCAGCTCGGTGCGGTACTCGCCGTGCGGGTCGACGACCAGCAGGCCGTACTTCCCCTGCGCCCGCAGCGCGCCGGCCGCCAGCACCTTGACCAGGTTCGACTTGCCCATGCCGGTGGTGGCGAACACGCCCACGTGGGTCGCCAGCGAGGCGCCCGGGATGCCCACCTCGAACTCGACGGTGGTCTCGCCGCTGCGCAGGAGACCGAAGGGGAGGTCGCCCATGCGGGTGCGGAGGAAGTCGAAGTCGGCCGGCTCGGGCGACACGACGCGGGAGAACTGCGTCGGGAGGCTCTTGGGCTTGCGGAACGAGGCCCCGTCCGGCGTGAGGTACCCGAGGCACCGGCAGCTCGCCACCCGGTAGGTGCGCCGGGACTGCTCGTGCAGGCGGTGCGCCCCCGTCTCGCCGCGGCTGTCGTCGGACAGGAGGGTGCCCGCCACCCGCTCGGCCCAACCCGGCTCGCGGTGCTCGCTGCCGTAGGTGACGTCGACGACCCGGAACAGGTACCGCCGCCCGGTGGCGTCGTCCACCCCCACCAGCAGCTCACCCAGGAACAGGTCCTCGTCGGGGCTGGCCCGGAAGACGGCTTCGAGGACGTTCTTGCCGAACAGGCGGCCGCGGCTCTCGCTCATGCGCGCTCCATCAAGGCGTGGCGATCGGCGAAGGCCCGCTCCCGCACCTCGACGGGGACCCCGGCCAGATCGAGGTGGTCGTCGAGGTCGAGGCGGACCTCGTGGCGCAACCAGGAAGGGCACCCCGCCAGCCGGTCCGCCACCGACAAAGGGTACGGGTAACCGGGGAAGGCCGCGTCGTCGCACCAGGCCGACAGCGTGCCGAGAACGGCCTCGGCGTCGGCCTCGGCCGACAGGTCGACCCGGAAGGCGAAGGGCGCGTCGGGATCGAGCCGGGCGGCGACGACCTGGACGTCGAGGCCGAGCGAAGCCTTGATGCGGCCGAGCGGAGCCCACCACGTCGCACGTGGCCCGAGGGTGGTCGCCGCTTCGATCTCGAGCTGGCCCAGCAGGGGCGCGCCGCCGCGCGACAGGGACGAGTGCTTGGTGACCGACGCGACCGTGACCCCCCGCTCGGCAGCCCGCGCCAGCACGGCGGCGGCGAACGCGCAGGGGATCCGCAGGTCGGGCCGCAGGGCGCCGTCGCGCAGCACGAGGGCGCCCGGCGCGGCCTCCTCGACCGACCGGGCCAGCCGCTCCCACTCGCCGTAGTCGCGCAGAAGGTTGACGTCGACCGCCACGCCGGGCGCGACGCCGAGCCCCAAAGACGCGGCCGCCACCCGCTCCTCGCCCCCGCCCACCAGCCACGCCCGCAGCTCGCCTTCCTCCTCGAGGACGCAGTCCTGCCCCAGGAAGCGGGCCCGGGCGGCGCGGGTGACGAGCACCTGCACGCACCGGGCGTCGGCCACCAGCGCCTGGCCGCCGTCGACCGCCCACACCTCTGGGGGCGCCGCCCGCCGGGCGAGCGGCCGCGGCGTGACCACCGGCTCCAGCTCGAGGTCGCTGCCCTCGGGATCGGCCACCGGGAGGGCGCCGCCGGCGCCGGCGCTGAGCAGCACGGCCAGGCGCTCAGCAGCGGCGAGGAGGGACGGCGGGGCCATGCCTCCACTATCCCAAGGGGGTATGACGATTACAAGCTTGTGATTCCTACTTGAGGTAGCGCCCGAACCAGTCCATCATCGCCGCGTACGCGGCGTCCGCCTGCACCTGGTTGTAGGCGGCGCCGGTGTTGTTCATGAAGGCGTGGTTCACGCCGGGGAACGTCTTCATGTCGAACGTGAGCTTGGCCGTCTCGAGGCCGAGCCTGGCCTGCGCCTGGTTTGCGTTCACGCGGGTGTCAAGCTCGGCGTAGATGGCCAGCACCGCCGCCTTGGACTTTCCGAACAGTGGGTTGTTGGTCTGCCCGTAGAACGGGACCGCGGCGCTGAGCGGCGGCGGGTCGCCGGCCGCGAGCAGAGCCCACACCATGTTCCCCCCGAAGCAGAAGCCGGTCGCCCCCAGCTTCTGGCCCGGCGCCCGGCGCTGGAGCTCTTCGAGGGACGACTTCGTGTCGTCGACCGCCGTCCCGCCCACCTCCTGGGCGTTGCCCAGGAGAACCGATTGCAGCTCCGCAGGGTCGGGGTGGGCCGCCGTGCCGCCCTGCGGCGACAGGAGGTCGACGGCCAGCGCGGTGTACCCGCTGCCCGCGATCTTCCCGGTGATCGTGCGGACGAAGTCGGTGATGCCCCGGTTCTCGTGGATGACGAGCACCGCACCCTTGGGCGACGCGGCCGGGGCGAACACCCCCATCACGGTGTGGCCCTTGCCCGGGTAGGTGATGTTCTGGGTCGCCACCGGCGGCCCGGTGGTGGTCGGTCCGGGGGCGGTCGTCACGACCGGCGCGACCGTCGTGGTGGCTTGGGACGAAGCGGTGTCCTTCTTGCCGTCGCCGCACGCCGCGAGCAGCGCCGACGCCCCGACGGCGCTGAACCCCAAGTACGCCAAGCGGCGCATCGCCTCACGACGGCTGAAGTGACCGTCCCGATGGTTCTCGGCGACTTCCTCTGCCAGATAGAGCGCATTCGGGTCCATTGGTGGTCAGGGGCGCGCCGCTCGACATGCGAGCACGTTTCCCCATCCCCCTTTCAATCCGTGCGTGCGGTTTTCCCGCACACGGCTTACCGACGGTCTTCTGGACATGGTT
>JAHFUQ010000056.1 GCA_023265045.1 Acidimicrobiia bacterium | reverse complement strand
CGGGCCCACTTGAACGCTCCGCTCATGAGCGACCGCGCCTGATTCATGTGGCTGCGGCTCGCGCCGAGGCGGCGCATCTTGGCGAAGCAGCGGTCGATATGTTCGTCGCTGACGGCGCTCAACTTCACGTCGCCGATCACTGGGGCGATCCAGTTCCGCCGGATGCCGTCGTAACGGAGGAGCGTCGATGCCTCCCATGACTTCGGGTTGTCGTCGCTCTCCTCCCGGCACGAGTCGATGTACGCCCGGAGGAGATCGTCCAGGGTCATCACCTTCGACGCCGGCCCCGGAAGCGAGGAGCCGTCGCCAACCTCGGCAACAAAATCGGCCAGCGCCCGCGCCGCTTCGGTGCGAGTGCCGCGGAACGTGCGGAACGCGCGACGGACTGTCCCGTCGCTGTGACGGCCGGCGACGACCGAAAGCTTGAAGACGCCGGGCCGCACCTCCGCCACCGAGCCGCTGCCCTTGCGGGCGCGATCGTGCGCGACGACAACCGCGCCCTTGACGGCCAGGTGGTCAGCGCGGACGCAGAGCGGGTCGTCCGGACAGGCGCCGACTTTCATCCCATCGGGCAACGCCCCGCCGCTGGCCAGCTCGCACACGACACGCCGCACCGTCGTGACGCGACCATTGACCTTGACGACCGGAACGCCCCGCGCGTCCGTTGCTCCGAGCCACCGATGGTGCTCGCCTGAGCGGTCGATCCTCGCCTCAACCCGATCCGCCAGCCGCACCCCGAGGAGTTTAGCAAAAGGTTTAGCAGAAGGTTGGTTCGCGCCAGCGAGTTACTATCGCGACCCCGCTAAACCTGCTCCGAGCGGCTCGCACCCCCTCTGAACTGCCCTTTTGAGTGCGCCCCCAGGGACTCGAACCCTGAACCCGCGGATTAAGAGTCCGCTGCTCTGCCAGATTGAGCTAGAGGCGCGCTGGCTTGATAGGTGGGGTGACCGAGGGGACTTGAACCCCCGACATCCAGGACCACAACCTGGCGCTCTACCAACTGAGCTACGGCCACCACGCCGTCGGCCAGTTTGGCACAGGGGCGAGCGCCGCCTCGACGAGAATCGGCCCTCATCTGCCATGATGACGCCGTGGGCGCGGGGACGGAGGTCTACGAGCTCGGCGACCAGGTCGGCCTGGCCGTCCAGTTCGGCACGCAGGAGGATCCGGTGGACCCATCGCGGGTGATGATCAGCGTCCGCGACCCCGACGGGCGCACCGCCCAGCTGCGCTTCGGCGGCGACGAGGCGGTTGTGCGAGTAGCGCCGGGGGCGTACCAGGTCGTTGTCGCCGCCGGCGTGCCGGGCCGGTGGCAGTACCGTTTCGTGGGCTACGGCAAGGGCATCCGGGCCGAGCACGAGGGGTACTTCGACGTGTTCGACATCGCCACCGACTGACTCCCGTAGCCTGGTCCTCGGTGGACTGGGGGCATGGCGGTGGGTGAGGCGATCATCCTCGGCGCGAGCCTGTTCCTCACCGGCATGGTGACGGCCACGCTCGTCCTGCGCTACCTGCCCCGGGCCACGGAACGCGCGCCGGCGCCCGAGCCGCCGCCTCAACCCGCGTGGCTTCCACCGCCCGTGGCCGTCCCCCCGCCCGCACCGGCCGCCTCACCGTCACCGCCGCCCGTGAGAATCGCATCCCGGGCCCCCACCTTCGACATGCTGGACGCGGCGCGCCTGCCCAACTTCTCCAAGGTCGGGGGGCTCGACGCCCTCAAGCAGGAGATGCTGGACACAGTCGGCCTAGTGGTGCGCCACCCGGACCGCGCGAGGGAGTACCGGATCGCCTGGAACGGCGTGCTGCTCCACGGCCCGCCGGGCGTCGGCAAGTCGTTCTTTGCTCGCGCCCTCGCCGGCGAGTTGGGGCTCAACCTCTTGCCCGTCGCCACGTCCGACCTCGTGACCGGACGGCTCGGCGCCGGCGCGGCACAGGTGGAAGCGCTCTTCGAGTTCGCGGCGACGGGCCTTCCCTGCATGCTCCTGTTCGACGAGTTCGACACCGTGGCCGCCGCTCGAGGTGACAGCGGCGACCGTCATGGCGCTGAGATCCTCACCCAGCTCCTGCGGTCGCTGGAGGACTGCCACGGCGAGCCCCGGCTGGTCGTCGTGGCCACGACCAACGATGTCGACAACCTCGATCCGGCCGTCACCCGGCCGGGTCGGTTCGACCGGATCGTCCGCATGGACCTCCCCGACGAGGAGGCCCGCAAGGCGATCTTCGCCGCTGCCCTCACCGGCCGGCCCGTGCATCCGGATATCGACCTCGACAGCCTCGCCGACCGCACCCAGGCGATGACGCCGGCGGCGATCGTCCACGCCGTCGACGCGGCGGCCTTGGCGGCCTGCCGGGAGGCGGCGGGCACCGCCAGCGTCGTGCGGATCAGCGTCGCCCACATCGAGTACGCCCTCGCCCACCGCGGCGGCCAGGACCGGCCCACCGTCGAGCACTGGTCATGGTCGCGGCTGGTGCTTCCCGAACACACGCTGGCCGAGTTGAAAGAAGTACAGACGTTGCTGTCGGAACCCGATCAGGCCGCCGAGCTGGGCGTCGACGCGCCCAGCGGGATCCTGATGACCGGCCCGCCGGGGACCGGCAAGACGACGATCGCCAAAGTCATGGCGGCCGAGTCGAGTTGCTCGTTCTACCCGGTCTCGGCGGCGGACATCACCAGCCGCTGGGTCGGCGAGTCCGAGCAGAAGGTGGCGCGCCTGTTCAACCGGGCCCGCTCCAACGCGCCGTCGATCATCTTCATCGACGAGATCGACGCCATCGGCTCGATCCGGGGCGAGCTCTCCTCCTACGACCGCCAGTTGAACCAACTGCTCGAGGAAATCGACGGGCTCGGCAGCCAACCGGGCGTTCTGGTCATCGGCGCCACCAACCGTCCTCAGGCCCTCGATCCGGCGCTCGTACGAGGGGGGCGACTGACCCGCCGGATCGATATCCCGCTGCCCGACCACGGGGCCCGGCGCGCCATGCTCAAGCACCTGACCGCCCGCATGCCGCTGTCGGGAGTCAACGTGAACCGCCTCGCGACCGAAACCGAGGGCTTCTCGGGGGGCGACCTCAAGGCGCTCTGCCAGCAGGCGGCGCTGGAGGCCATGATCCGCCAACACGGGACCGTGACGGCGGCCGCCGTCACGGCCAGGGACTTCGACGTCGCCCTCGCCAGCCACGAGGACGCCAACGGCTCGCCGCTGTCCTGAGGCCCGCTACTTGGCCGGCTTGGCCTTGGCCTTGGCCTCCGCCTTCATCGCCTTCTTGTGCTCCCGCACGCGCTCCAGCGCTTCCGGGCCGTCGATGTCGGCGACCGAGAACCATCCCGGCTGCCCGTAGCCTCCGGCCACCTCCTCCCAACCTGGCGGCTTCACGCCAAGGCGCTTGGCCAAGAGGGCGATGAAAATGCGGGCCTTCTGGTCGCCGAACCCGGGCAGCGACTTCACGTTGGCGAACAGCTGGGCGCCGTCGGCGGCGTCGGTCCAGACCCGCTCCGCCTCCCCGCCGAACTCGTCGACGAGGAGCTGCGCGAGCTTCTGCGTGCGCTCGGCCATCGACCGCGGGTACCGGTGCAGGGGCGGCTTCTCGCTGAAGAACCCGATCAGCTCGTCGACGTCCATGCCCGCAATCTCAGCCTCGTCGAGCCGGCCGCCCAGACGCTGCTTCAGGACGTACGGGCTGTGGAACGCCCATTCCATCGGCACCTGCTGGTCGAGCAGCATGCCGACGAGAAGGGCGAAGGGCTCAGTGGCAAGGAGCTCGTCGGCGGCAGCGTCGCCGGTCAGCGGAAGCGGTGCGGTCATCGCGCAAGCCTACGGCCCGCCGCTCAAGCCGTACCCGGCGTGGCGCCCGTGGCCAAGGAGCACGTACACCGTCTGATCGACGGGGCAAGTAGGGCACGGCCGGGCGTGTACGTCTTGTCGCAACGACGGCCGGTTCTTGCCAGATCGGGTCGTCGATGCGACGGCGTTGACTCGATCCCGTGGCATCCCCGCAGAGCCTATGAACGGACGATGGCGGGGACCTGCGTATCGACGCCGCGCGAGAGCCAACGGCGAAGGCTCAGAGCGTCGGAGGCAAGGGCAACCACCTGGGCGGCGGGGCCGTCAAGCGGGAGCACCGCCGCGGTCTCCCCCAGCACAATGGGTCGCCGCGTGAGGTTGGGCCGGACGACCGTCACCGATCCGACCGCTCGCGTCGCGGCGCCGAGAACGGCTGGGCTGCTCCACTCCGGATGGTCCGGGCCGACGGCGAGCTCGTGGCGCAGCAACGGGCCGCCGTCCAGGTCGACGAACAAGCGGGTCGTGGCCGACCCCGCCGGTTCGCCGTGGCGGCCGAGAACAAGCTCCTCCCACCATTCGAGGCGGGCGTCTTCAGCCAGTTCGACCGACGTCACGACCTGGTGTCGGCACCCGAGCGCCAGCACGGTCGGCTCGGGGGACCAGCGCAGCGAGCACCCGGCCCCGACCCGGGCCCGAATCGTCACCAGTGACGGGGCCGGCCCGGGGAGGACGACCGACGCGGCCGAGGTGCGCACGGTGAGCTCAGCGCCGTCGGCCGCGTCGATGTCGATGGTCAGGTGGTCGCCCCCCAGCGGCCCGGCCGCGGCGCCGACCAGGTACACCCCGTCGGGCGTGGAGCGGAGCGCGAGGGGCGGCTCCGATCGCAGACGCACGAGCCGATCGCCGCAAGCGACAATCCGAGCGTGCGCGATCACTCTGCCAAGCGGTCGCGTACCCAGCCGGCGACATCCGCCGCCGTCGGATCAGCGACGAGGGAGCAGAATATGACGGGCCGGTCGGGACCGCGCTTGGCGTCGGCGTCGCGCGCCATCACGTCGAGGTCGGCGCCGACGAGTGGCGCCAGGTCGGTCTTGTTGATCACGAGCAGGTCGGAGTGGGTGACGCCCGGCCCCCCCTTGCGGGGGACCTTGTCGCCGCCGGCGACGTCGAGCACGAAGATCTGGTGGTCGACCAGTCCATGGCTGAACGTGGCCGTCAAGTTGTCCCCACCGCTCTCGACGAGCACCAGTCCCAGCGGCCGGAAACGGTCCTCCAGTTCTTCGACCGCGGCGAGGTTGGCGGAGATGTCGTCGCGGATCGCGGTGTGCGGGCAGCAGCCGGTCTGAACGGCCGTGATCCGCTCCGACGCCAGCACTCCGGCCCGGCGCAGGAACTCGGCGTCCTCGTCGCTGTAGATGTCGTTGGTCACGACCGCGAGCGCCACCTCTCCCCCGAGCGCCCGGCACAGGGCGGCGACGAGCGCAGTCTTGCCCGTGCCGACGGGACCGCCCACCCCGATGCGCACGGGGCGGTCACGAGGCAAAGAGACGCACCTCCTGAAGCGCGTGGCGCTCGGCGCCGATTTCGAGCAGCGGGGCGGCGCACGCGGGTAGGTAGCCGTGAACCGCCGCTGCGATCTCATCCACGGGGGGCGCCAGATCGGCGACCTCGCGCCAGACCGAGAAGGGATCGAGCCCGAGCAGACGGACGGCCGCGGTGGCGGGCCCGGTGATGGACTCGTGGGCCGCCCAACGGGCCGCGTCCACCGGCGTCAGGCCGGCGGCGCGCGCCACCGCGCCGATGGCGACGGCGAAATGCAATTCGGCCGCCGGCATCGCGACGCCGAGCACCGACGACGCTGCGCGCAGCAGGGCCCGTCCCTGCACGCGGGACGCGTGCCGCAGCGCGGGCGAGGCGATGCGAGCCGCCGCCTCCGCATCGAGCAACGCCAGAGGGCGCTGACCCGAGCAGGCGGCGGCCGCCAGCGCCGCGCCAACGCGTCCCGCGGTCGCCAGCCGGCCGGCGAGGAAGCCGGCCAGGCTCGCGACATCGGTGATGCGCCCGTCGCTCACGGCCGCCTCGACGCCGCCCGAATGGGCGTGGCCGCCGGCCGGAAAACGGCCGTCCGCCAACAACAACGCCAGCGCGTTCAAAACAGGAAGTACCGCTGGGCCATGGGCAGCTCGGTCGCCGGGGCGGCCTCCACGACGTCGCCGTCGATCCTCACCGTGAACCTGTCCGGGTCGACGGCGATGTCCGGCAGGGCGCCGTTCTCGGGTAAATCGGCCTTGGTGCGCGACCGGACGTTGGCCACCGCGACGAGCGGCCGGCGCACCGCCAACCGGTCGGCCAGCCCGTCCTCCAGCGCGGCCGGGGCCACGAACGCCAGCGAGGTGGCGGCGGCGGCCACCGGCGCGGCGCCGAACATCGGCCGCGGCAAGACCGGCTGGGGCGTGGGGATGGAGGCGTTGGCGTCCCCCATGGCGGCCCACGCGATCATCCCGCCCTTGATGACCGCGTGGGGCCGGACGCCGAAGAACGCCGGCGCCCACAGGACGAGGTCGGCCAGCTTGCCCACCTCCACCGAGCCGATCTCGGCGTCGAGACCGTGGGCCACGGCCGGGCAGATCGTGTACTTGGCCACGTAGCGGCGCGCCCGCAGGTTGTCCGCGCCCGCCGGGTCGCCCGGCAGCGAACCGCGGCGGCGCTTCATCACGTGCGCCGTCTGCCACGTGCGCAGGATGACCTCGCCCACCCGGCCCATGGCCTGCGAGTCGGAGCCGATGATGGAGATGGCGCCCATGTCGTGGAGCACGTCCTCAGCGGCGATGGTCGACGGCCGGATGCGGCTCTCCGCGAACGCCAGGTCCTCCGCCACGGCCGGGTTCAGGTGGTGGCACACCATGAGCATGTCGAGGTGCTCGTCGATGGTGTTGACGGTGTGGGGGCGGGTCGGGTTGGTCGACGACGGGAGCACGTTGGCGTGGGCCGCGACGGTGATGATGTCGGGTGCGTGCCCGCCCCCCGCGCCTTCGGTGTGGTAGGCGTGGATGCCGCGCCCGGCGATGGCCGCCAGCGTCGACTCGACGAAGCCCGCCTCGTTCAGCGTGTCGCTGTGCAGCGCAACCTGCACGCCCGCCGCGTCTGCGACCGTGAGGCAGGCGTCGATGGCGGCGGGCGTCGAGCCCCAATCCTCGTGCAGCTTGAACCCGCCGGCCCCGGCCCGCAGTTGTTCCCACAGGCCGTCGATGGAGGTGGTGTTTCCCTTCCCGAGGAGCACGATGTTGAGGGGCCACGGGTCGAGCGCTTCGAGCATCCGGGCCAGGTGCCAGGCCCCAGGCGTGACGGTGGTGGCCTTGGTGCCTTCCGCGGGACCGGTGCCGCCTCCGATCACGGTGGTGATGCCCGAGGCCACCGCCTCCTCGAGGATCTGGGGGCAGATGAGGTGGACATGGCAGTCGATGGCGCCGGCGGTGAGGATGCGGCCGTTGCCCGAGATCACTTCGGTGGACGGGCCGATAACCAGCGCGGGGTCAACACCGTCCATGGTGTCGGGGTTGCCGGCCTTGCCAATTCCGACGATGCGACCGTCCCGCACCCCTACGTCGGCCTTGACCACGCCCCAGTGGTCGAGGATCACCGCGCCGGTGATGACGGTGTCGGGGGCGCCCTGGGCTCGCGTCGCCCGGCCTTGCCCCATCGACTCGCGGATGACCTTGCCGCCGCCGAACACGGCCTCGTCGCCGCCCGCGCAGCGGTCGTCTTCGACCTCGATGAACAGGTCGGTGTCGGCCAGCCGGATGCGGTCTCCGGCCGTCGGGCCGTACAAGAGCGCGTAACGCTCCCGCGAGAGCTCAGCCATCGCCGCCTCGGTCCAGCGGCCCGCCCACGTGCCCCCGCAGCCCGTGCACGACCCGTGCGCCCCCCAGCGGCACCAAGCCGACCTCCCGCTCGATGCCGGGCTCGAACCGCACCGCGGTGCCGGCCGGGACGGCCAGGCGCTGGCCCCACGCCGCGGCGCGGTCGAACGACAGGGCGGCGTTGGCCTCGGCGAAGTGGTAGTGCGAGCCGACCTGCACGGGGCGGTCGCCGGTGTTGACCACGACCATCGTCGTCACCGGTCGCCCGGCGTTGATCTGCACCGGCCCCTCCCCCAGCACGATCTCACCCGGGATCACGGGGTCGGCCATATCATGGAATGGGCTTATGGAGGGTCACGAGCTTGGTGCCGTCCGGGAACGTGGCCTCGACCTGGACTTCGTCGATCATCTCGGGCACGCCCTCCATGACGTCGTCCCGCCCGAGCACGGCGCGGCCCGAGTCCATGAGGTCGGCCACCGTTCGCCCATCCCGCGCCCCCTCCAAGACAAACGACGTCAGGATGGCGACCGCTTCCGGGTAGTTGAGGCGCAGGCCCCGCCCCCGCCGCTGGCGCGCCAAGCCGGCGGCCACGTGGACGAGCAGCCGTTCCTGTTCGTGGGCGCTGAGGTTCACGGCGCCGAGGCTAGGGCGTTAGACCGCGAGCAGGCGGCGGACGGTGTCGTCCTCCAGCGACTTGGCTTCGCCCGAAGCGACGACCTCGCCTGCGTCGAGCACGACGTAGCGGTCGGCGAGCCGCAAAGCAAACTCGACGTACTGCTCGACAAGCACGATGGACAGGCCGCGGGCCTTGTGCAGCTGGCCGATGGCGTCCTCGATCTCGAGGATGATCGAGGGTTGGATTCCCTCAGTGGGCTCGTCGAGCAGGAGCAGCTCGGGTCTGGCCACGAGCGACCGGGCGAACGCCAGTTGCTGAGCCTGGCCGCCGGAGAGGAACCCGGCCTTCCTGGGCAGGAGGGGGCGCAGCCGCGGAAAAAGGTCGAGCGCCTCGTCGGTAGCCCCTTTCGTAACGCGGGCGCCGATGGACTCCGCCGCCACGGCCAGGTTCTCGGCCACGGTGAGCTGCGGGAACACCGGGTGACCCTGCGGGACATAGGCCATGCCTGCACGCACCCGCTCGAACGGCTTGAGCTTGGTGATGTCCCGGCCGTCCCACATCACCTTGCCGCGGGCCGGCTTGAGCACGCCCATGACGGCGTTGAGGAGCGTCGACTTGCCCACGCCGTTGCGGCCCATGACGCACAGCAGGGCGTTCTGGGGGACTTCGAGGGACACGCCGAAGAGGACCTGGCTGCGCCCGTAGAGCACGTCGAGGCCGTCGATGGTCAGCATCTCAGTGCACCTCCACGCCGCCGCGGGTGTCGCGGCTACGACCCAGGTAGACCTCCTGGACATGCGGGTTCGCCTGCACGTCGGCCACCGACCCCTCGCAGAGGATCTTGCCTTCGTGCATGACCGTCACCGTGCGGGCGAAGCGGCGCAAGAACTCCATGTCGTGCTCGACGACCAGCACGGTGCGGGTGCGGGCGATCTCCTGGAGCAGCTCGCCAGTGCGGGTGCGCTCCTCCTTGCTCATGCCCGCCACGGGCTCGTCGAGGAGGAGCAGGCGAGGGTCCTGCACCAGCAGCATGCCGATCTCGAGCCACTGCTTCTGGCCGTGCGACAGCACACCGGCGAGGCTGTCCGCCCGGTCCCTCAACCCGACCGCTTCGAGGGCGTTCGTCACCGTCGGGTCGACGGCACGGCGCCGGCGGAGGAGCCGGCGCAGAGGCTGGCGAAAGGTGGCCGCCAGGTCGAGGTTGTCGAGGACGCTGAGCTGTTCGAACACCGACGGAGTCTGGAACGTGCGCCCGACGCCCCGCTTGACGATCTCGTACTCCTGATGACCTAGGAGCGACTCGCCCGCGAACGTGACGGTGCCCGACGCCGGCTTGGTGAGGCCGGTGACGACGTCCACCAGGGTGGTCTTGCCCGCGCCGTTGGGCCCGATGAGGAACCGGACCTCACCCTCCTCGAGAGTGAGGTCGAGGCCGTCGACGGCGCGGAAGCCGTCGAACACCACGTGGAGGTCGCGGACTTCGAGCAGTGCCGTCATTGGGCCACCAGATCCAACGCCGCCGCCGCGGGGTCGGACACCGCGATGTTGGCGGTCGCCGTCACCGTGCGCTCGCGGCGCACGTTCTGGAGCGACTTCCAGATCCCGGCCAGGCCCTTGGGGGCGAAGGCCACCACCACGATGAACAGCGCGCCCTGCAGGTAGAGCCAGCCCGAGGGATAGTTCTCCGATAGACCGGTGCGGGCGTAGTTGACCAGCACCGTGCCGACCACGGCGCCCACCAGCGTCGCCCGGCCGCCCAGGGCGACGCCGATGACCAGCTCGAGGGACGGCACGATCCCGAGCAAGGCGGGCGACATGATGCCTACGACCGGGACGAACAGGGCGCCCGCCAGGCCGGCGATGCCCGCCGAGACGGTGAAGGCCAGCACCTTGACCGTCGTCGGGTTGTAGCCGAGGAACCGCACGCGGTCCTCGCCGTCGCGCACGGCGACCAGCAGCTTGCCGTAGCGGCTGTGAACGAGCTGGCGTGCCACCAGGAACACCGCGCCGAGGGCGATGGCGACCACGAAGTAGAGGCTGCGCTGGTTGACTGGGTCGTTGAGGTCGTAGCCGAACAACGTGCGCATGTTGGTGAGCCCGTTGGTGCCGGCCGTGAAGCCCTGCTGCCCGATGAGCAGGATGACGAACGCCGCCGCCAGCGCCTGGGTGAGGATGGCGAAGTATGCGCCCCGCACCCGCTGGCGGAACACCAGCGCGCCCAGACCGGCGGCCAAGGCCATGGGCAGGATCACGGCCGCGGGGAGCGCGAACCAGCTGTGTGAGAAGGGCTTCCAGAAGCCCGGGACCTGGGTGAGCCCGTTGTAGGACATGAAGTCGGGCAGCTTGCCGGGGCCCGCCTCCTGCAGCTTGAGCATCATGCCCATGGCGTAGCCGCCCATGCCGAAGAACAGGCCCTGCCCGAGGGCCAACATGCCGCCGTAGCCCCATGCCAGGTCGATGCCCACGGCCACGATGGCAAAGCAGAAGTACTTGGCCAGCAGCCCGAGGCGGAAGTCGGACAGCAGCGCCGGGCACAGGACCAGCACGACGAACCCGATGAGAAGGAACAGGCTCAGCCGCCGCCACCGAACACCCGCCACAACCCGTTTCATCAGGTCAGCGCCCGGCTGCGCATGACGACCAGGCCCTGCGGGCGCAGCTGGAGGAGGGCGATGACGGCGACGAACACCGCCACCTTGGCCAGGCTCGCCTGCGTCTTGAACTCGACCAGGGCCTCGATCACGCCCAGGCTCAGCGCCGCGAACACGGCGCCGCGGATCTGGCCGAGGCCGCCGGCCACGACAACCAGAAAGGCGTCGACGATGTAGTTCGTGCCCAGCGTCGGTCCAACGGGTCCGAGCAGCGTGAGGGCGACGCCGGCGGCGCCCGCGAGCCCGGATCCGATGAAGAACGTGCGCTGGTCGACCCGCTGCGTGTTGATCCCGCTGCACGCCGCCAGCTGGCGGTTTTGCATGACCGCCCGCATACGCCGGCCCGCCGAACTGCGGGTCTGGTAGAGCCAAATCCCCGTCACCGCCGCGACCACCAGCCCAATGATGAACAACCGCGTGTACGGCAGCGTGGCGCCGAACAGCTCGAACCCGCCGTCCAACCACCCTGGCTTGGTGACGTTGACGTTGGGGGCCCCGAAGATGTCGCGGGCCACCTGCTGGAGCACGAGGCTGACGCCCCAGGTCACCAGGAGCGTGTCGAGCGGCCGCCCGTATAGACGGCGGATGAGCAGCCGCTCGAGCAGCAGTCCCATGATGCCGGCGACGACGAACGCCACCGGCAAGGCAACCAGCAACGACACGCTCCGGCCGAACGAGTCCCCCAGCATGTAGGCCGTGTAGGCGCCGGCCATGATCAGCTCCCCGTGGGCAAGGTTGATCACACCCATCTGCCCGAAGGTGAACGTCAGCCCGAGCGCGATGAGGAGCAGGACGGAGCCGACGCTGAGACCGGTGAAGAGCTGGGAGACGTAGATCGGCATGGTGGATCAGGCCCTCAGTGGGCTAGAGGTTCTTGGCCCACGGGTAGGTCTTCAGGAAGGGATCGGGCTTGACCGGCGAACCTGAGTTGGAGACCTCCTTGATGAGGCCGTCCGTGCCGACGACGCCGATGCGGGCCGTCTTGTAGAGGTGCTGGGTCTCCCCGTCGATGGTCACCTTGCCTTCGGGAGCGTCGAAGGTGATGCCCCCGGCCGCCTTCTTGACCGCCTCGACCTCAGTCGTGCCCGCCTTCTCGACCGCCGCCTTCCACAGGTAGACCCCGATGTAGCCCGCTTCGATGGGGTCGTCGGTGACCCGGTTCTGGCCGTACTTGGCCTTGTAGGCCTGGACGAAGGCGGTGTTCTGGGGGTTCTGGGTCGTCTGGTAGTAGTTCCACGCCGTCAAGTGACCGGCGATGTTGGCGGCGCCGATGCCCCGGACTTCCTCCTCCGCCACGCTGACGGAAAGAACGGGCATGTCGGCGGCGGTGATGCTGGCGTCCTTCAACTGCTTGAAGAAGGCCACGTTGCTGTCCCCGTTCAAGGTGTTGAAGACCGCCTGGGGCTTGGCCGCCTTCAGCTTGTTGATGACGGTGCTGTACTCCGTGTGGCCGAGGGGCGTGTACTCCTCACCCACGATCTCCATGCCGTTGGCCGTGGCGTAGGCCTTGATCTCCTTGTTGGCCGTACGAGGGAAGACGTAGTCGCTGCCCACCAGGAAAACCTTGGTCTTGCCCTGCGCCTTGAGGTACTCGAGGCCGGGGATGATCTGCTGGTTGGTGGTCGCGCCGGTGTAGAAGATGTAGGGCGACTGCTCGAGCCCCTCGTACTGCACGGGGTACCACAGCAGCGCCTTGTACTGCTCGAAAACCGGCAGCATGGCCTTGCGGCTGGCGGAGGTCCACCCGCCGAAGACCGTCGCCACCTTGTCGTTGACGATCAGCTTCTTGGCCTTTTCCGCGAACGTGGGCCAGTCCGACGCGCCGTCTTCGACCACCGGCTGCAGTTTCTTGCCCATCACGCCGCCCTTGGCGTTGATCTCCTCGATGGCCAGCAGTTCGGCGTCGCGCACCGAAACCTCGCTGATCGCCATCGTGCCGCTCAAAGAGTGGAGGATGCCGACTTTGATCGTGTCGCCGCCCGTCGCGCCGCCGGTCGTCGCTCCGGTCGTTTCTTTGTTGGTCCCCGTCTTCGACCCGCAGGCGCCCGCAATGAGCGCGAGCGGCAGTGCGACGGCCGCGAGGAACCTCAGTCGTGACTTGCCCATAGACCCTCCGCCTCCCGGAAGTTGAACTCCCAGGGACCGTAGGGCGACGCGATTTCACCCCCGATTCCACGCTATTGCACAGGCATGAAGCGTTGCTGACGCAGTCCTTGCTAACGAATCGTCAGGCGCGGCGAGGGTCGGGTGCGTCGGCGTCGAGGCCGTAGGCGCCGATCGCGTCGGCCACCGCCTCGGGCTTGACCTCGTCCACCAAGGCCAGCGATTGGAGGACGGCCACCACCACGTGGGCGGCGTCGGTCTCGAAGTGGCGGCGCAGGTTGGCCCGCGTGTCGGACCGGCCGAACCCGTCGGTGCCAAGAGGCGTGAACGCACCGGGGACCCAGCGGGCGATCTGGTCGGGGATCGCCTTCATGAAGTCCGTGACGGCGACGAACGGGCCTTCGGCGCGCTGGAGCGCTTCGGTGACGTAGGGCGCACGCGGTGGCTCCGTCGGGTGGAGCCGGTTCCACCGTTCGGCCTCGAGGGCGTCCTCCCGGAGTGCTTTGTAGGACGTCGCGCTCCACAGTTCGGCGGCCACGTCATGCCGCTCGGCGAGCAGTCGCTGCGCCTCCCGGGCGGCGCCCTGCGCCGTGCCGGAGAAAACGATCGTGGCGTGCTTGGGCGGGCCCGTGGGCGCCTCGGCGAACCGGTACAGGCCGCGGAGGATGCCGTCTCGGGCGCCCTCTGGCATCGCCGGCATGGCGTAGTTCTCGTTGTAGAGGGTCAGGTAATAGAAGACGTCCTCCGGCTCGGGGCCGTACATGCGGCGCATGCCGTCCTCGATGATGGTCGCCACCTCGTAGGCGAAGGCGGGGTCGTAGGCCGCCACGTTGGGGACGGTCGACGCCAGCAGCAGGCTGTGCCCGTCGGCGTGCTGCAATCCCTCGCCCTGCAGGGTGGTGCGGCCCGCAGTGGCGCCGAGCAGGAAGCCCCTGCCGCGGATGTCGCCGAAGGCCCAGATCAGGTCGCCGACCCGTTGGAAGCCGAACATCGAGTAGAAGACGAAGAACGGCACCATGGTGGTGGCGTGGCTGGCATACGCGGTGCCGGCGGCGATGAAACTGGCCATCGAGCCCGCCTCGGTGATGCCCTCCTCAAGGATCTGGCCCTGGGTCGCCTCCCGGTACGAGAGCGGCAGGTGGGCGTCGACGGGCTCGTAGAGCTGGCCGAACGGGGCGTAGATCTTCACTTCGGAGAAAAGGCCGTCCATGCCGAACGTGCGGGCCTCGTCGGGAATGATGGGAACGACCCGGGCGCCGACGTGCTTGTCCCTCAGGAGGCTGCGCAGGAGGTTGGCGAACGCCATGGTGGTGGAGAACTCCCGGTTCCCCGAACCCTGCGTCAGCGGTTCGAAGACCTTGGGCGAGGGGAGGGTGAGCGGTTTGGCCTTCACGATCCGTTGCGGCACCGAGCCGGCGAGGGCACGGCGGCGCTCCATCATGTACTCGTACTCGGGTGAGCCGACGGGCGGCCGGTAGTACGGCGGCATGTCAGCGTCGAGGGCGTCGTCAGGCACCTGGTCCTGCAGGTAGAGCCGGTCGCGGAAGACGCGCAGCTCCTTCTTGCTCATCTTCTTCAGCTGGTGGGTGGCGTTGCGGGCCTCGAAGTCGGGGCCGAGGGCCCAACCCTTGATCGTCTTGGCCAGGATCACGGTGGGCGCGCCGGGGTGCTCGACCGCAGCCTTGTAGGCGGCGTAGAGCTTGTGGTAGTCGTGGCCGCCACGGGGGAGGTTGCGGAGGTCGTCGTCGGAGAGGTGCTCGACCATGGCTCGCAGCCGGGGGTCGGGGCCGAAGAAGTGCTCCCGGATGTAGTCGCCCTTCTCGACCGCGTACTTCTGGTACTCGCCATCGAGGGTGGTGTTCATCTTGTTGAGCAGCACGCCGGTGGTGTCGCGGGCCAGCAGCTCGTCCCACTTGGTGCCCCAGATGACCTTGATGACGTTCCAGCCCGCGCCCCGGAAGACCGCCTCGAGCTCCTGGATCATCTTGCCGTTCCCGCGTACCGGGCCGTCGAGGCGCTGCAGGTTGCAGTTGACGACAAAGATGAGGTTGTCGAGCTGCTCCCGGCTGGCGAGGGTGAGGGCGCCGAGGGTCTCGGGCTCGTCGCACTCGCCGTCGCCGACGAAGCACCAGACCTTCGACCTGCTGGTGTCGGCGATCTGGCGGTTGAGGAGGTAGCGGTTGAACCGGGCCTGGTAGATGGCCGCGATCGGACCGAGGCCCATGGAGACGGTCGGGAACTCCCAGAAGTCGGGCATCAGGCGCGGGTGGGGGTAGGACGACAGGCCCCCGCCGCCGATCTCCTGGCGGAAGTGGTCGAGCTGGTCCTCGTCGAGCCGGCCTTCGAGGAAGGCGCGGGCGTAGATGCCGGGGGCGGCGTGGCCTTGGAAGTAGATCTGGTCGCCGGGCTGGCCGTCGCCCTTGCCCCGGAAGAAGTGGTTGAAGCCGACCTCGTAGAGGGACGCGCTGGACGCGTAGGTGGCGAGGTGGCCGCCGATGCCGGGGGCCCGGGTGTTGGCCCGGGTGACCATCACCGCCGCGTTCCAGCGGATGTAGGCGCGGATGCGGCGCTCCATGTACTCGTCGCCCGGGAACCACGGCTCGAGCTCGGGCGGGATGGAGTTGATGTAGGGGGTGGACACGGCGGCGGGCAGGCCCACGCCCATCTGGCGGGACCGCTCGAGCAGCTTCATCAGCAGGAACCGGGCCCGCCCCTTGCCGCGCCCGTCGATCACCGCGTCGAGCGAGTCGACCCACTCGGCCGTCTCGTCCGGGTCGATGTCGGGCAGCTGCTGGGAGAAACCGTCGAAGATCACGGGTTCCATGGTTGCACCATCTCCGACTTTTCCGCGCAATTGGGGGTTTCAGGCACCAAGTGCGCGGGGACCTCCGACGGTGTCGTACCGGGCCGCTTGAATAGGTTCATGGCCGAACCCGAACTGGCCGCCCTCGCCGCAGTCCAAGAGGGCCTCGTCACCCGCCCACAGGCGCGTGACCATCTGACCCGCGAGCAGTTGAAGCACCGCCTGGCCACCGGCCGGCTGGTACCGGTGCGTTGGGGCATCTACCGTTTTGCGGGCGTGCCGGCGACCGAGTGGCAGGAGCTGCGCGCCGCGTGCCTCGCCGCTGGACCGAGCGCAGTGGCTTCGCACCGATCGGCCGCCGTGTTGTGGAACATGCCAGGTGTGTTCAGCGAGCACCCGGAGGTGACCGTGCCGTGGCCCCAATGGCCGCGGCTGCCGGGTGTGCGCCCGCACCAGACCACCCTCCTTCCAGCACAACATTGCGCCGTGCGCCACAGTGTCCCCGTCACGACCGTCGCGCGCACGCTGGCCGACCTGTCCTCGGTGCTCCCAGCCCACTACTTGGGGCGGCTGGTCGACAACTGCGTGCGCAGTCACATGACCACCTACGCCGCGGTCCATGCCGTGCACGACGTACTCGCCAAGCCAGGGCGGAAGGGGCTCGCCGCGCTCGTCGAGGTCCTGGCCCGACGGCCGGTCGATCACCAGCCGGGCGGCAGCGGCGAGGAGCTCGACGTCTTGGTGATCCTCACCGAGGCGGGCCTACCGCGCCCGGTGCAGCAGCATCAGGTGGCGGTTGGCGGCACCGTCTACCTGCTCGACTTCGCGTATCCCGACCTCCGGCTCGGGATCGAGTACGACGGGTTTGCCGTCCACCGGTTACCAAGCGACCTCGACCGCGCTTCGGCCCGCGGCAATGCACTCGCCTTGGCGGGCTGGACGCTGCTCCACTTCACGGCTACGAGCGGGGCGAGTCGGATAGTGCGCGACGTGCGGGCCGCGCGAGACCGAGCTCTCCGCGCGATTGGCGTCTCAAACCCCCAATTGCGCGGAAGAGTTGGGTAGGGGGGTGGGGTTGGAGGCCTATACGGACGGGGCGTGCCTGGGGAACCCGGGGCCCGGGGGGTGGGCCTGGGCGGTCCCCGGGGGCGCCTTTGCGAGCGGGGCCGAGCCGCGCACGACGAACCAGCGCATGGAGATCAAGGCGGCGCTGGAGGCGGTGCGTGCCATCCCCGGTCCCCTGGAGGTGGTGAGCGACTCGACCTACGTCGTCAACTGCTTCCGCGACCGTTGGTGGGAAGGGTGGATGGCGCGGGGGTGGATGAACAAGGCCAAGCAGCCGGTGAAGAACCGTGACCTGTGGGAGCCGCTGATCGAGGCCGTGCGCGCCGACCCGAAACGGGTGAGCTTTCGGTGGGTCAAGGGCCACAGCGACGATCCCATGAACGACCTGGTCGACCGGCTCGCCGTGGAGGCGGCCCGCACCCAGCACGGACGCGCAGGCGAGGAGGCGCCCGGCGACCTCGGCCCGGCCGACAACCCGCGGGGCGACCCAGGCGCAGGCGTGCCCGAGGGGTTCCGGCTAGTGGTGAGCGGCCACCGCCCGCCCGAGCTGGGCGGGTACGACGCCAACCCGGTCTCCGATCGAGTCAAGGCCAAGCTGGCCGCCCTGCTCGCCGCCGAGCAGCAACTGCACCCCGACGTGGTGGTGCTCACCGGGCTCGGGCTCGGCGCCGAGCAGTTGGCCGCCGAAGCGGCGTTGGCGGCCGGCGTGCCGTACGTGGCGGTCCTTCCCTACCCTGATCCCGACACGCTTTGGCCCTCGGCGTCCCGCCGCCACTTCGCCGAGCTCCTCGCCGGCGCCCAGGACCAGATCGTCCTCCAGAGGAACGCGCCCGCCACCCGGCAGCTGGCGGGAGGAGCGCTGCGCCGCCGGGACGCCTGGCTCTCCCGCAACGGCCACGAGGCTGTCGTCGTATGGGATCGCGACGACCCCGTCATCCACCGCCAGGTGCGGGCCCTGCAGGACGCCATGGGCGAGGAGCAGGTGATGATCATCGAACCGGGACCAGCCGACTGACCGGCCGCTCGCCAGTGTCGACGTACACGACCTTGTCGCGCACCGCGGCCAGCTTCGCCAGGAACCCGTCCCGGTCGACCTCGACGGCGCCCATCGACGCCAGGTGCTCGGTCGGGAGCTGCACGTCGATCATCACGCCCCCCGCGTCCGCCCACCGCCGGCACAGGTCGACCAGCGCGACTTTCGATCCGTCCGTCGACCGGTGGAACATCGACTCACCGGTGAAGCACCCTCCGACGCGCACGCCGTAGAGGCCACCGACCAGGCGGCGACCGTCCCACACCTCGACACTGTGGGCCCACCCGAGTCGGTGCAGGCGGCCGTAGGCGTGGCGCATCGAACGCGAGATCCAGGTGCCCTCGCGCCAAGGTCGCTCTGCGCAGGCAGAGATGACAGCTTCGAACGCGGCGTCGACGGTCGTGACCCAGCCGGAGCGGCGGAGCCGCTGGCGCAGCGACTTCGAGACCCGCACGCCGTCAGGCCACAGGACGGACCGGGGGTCGGGTGAGAACCAAGGCAGCGGCACGCCCGAATGGGGCCAAGGGAAGATCCCGCGGCGGTAGGCGTCGACCAGCGTGGCGGCGTCGAGGTCGCCGCCCACGGCGACCACGCCGTTCGGATCCGCCAACGTGGGGTCAGGCATGGCCCACCGGGAACTGTCGACGGGCGCCGGCGCCGCAGCCCGACCCTCAGCCATCGCCCTCAGCCATCGCCCTCAGCCATCGCCCTCACCCACCGATGGCGGCCCGGGCGCTCAGGTACAGGACCCGCACCGCCAGCGCCTGGCGCACCTCCCGTACGACGTCCTTCAGGAACTCGTCGCGGTACGCCTTGTCCGTGAGGAGCGACAGGGCGAACGAGAAGCCGGCGATAGCGGAAAGGAACGCCGCCACCTGGAGCAGCTCGGCGCTGAGCCCGACCTCGCGCCCCCACAGCCGCCGGTCGACGATGAGGTGGACGTCGCGCCCGACCCACACCGTCGCCGTCTCCGGTGTGACCACGATCAGGCCGAAGGCGACCAGGAACACGCCGATCATCACGCTCACGAACAGGATCTGCAGCCCTTGGCTGAACAGCATGACCAGCCCGATGTTCCCCCACTGCCGGCGCGTGAGCGGTGGCGCCGCCGCCCCGTCGGGCTCCAGGGGGCCCAGAGCGGCGGCGGGCGTCGCCTCCACCAACTGCGCGCACTCGTCGGCGTCGTCAAAGTGGCCGAGCTGGCCGACCTCGTCCGGCGTCCGCACGATGATGAACACGACGCCGAGGACCACGAACAGGCCGATGGCCAGCGCGAGGAACGGGGCGTTCAGGGACGCGGCCACCTCCCACAGCTCTGGCGTCAGGAAGAGGAACACGACGAAAAGGAGCAGGAGCGGCAGGGCGCGGACCATCAGCCGCACCAGCGCGCCGAGCTGTTCGTTGAGCCGTCCCCAGGCCCAGCGCGTCATGGGTACGACGCCGTAGCTCGTCCCGAGGTAAATCAAACCCAGCAACAGGCAGTTGCCGGCGAACGTGTTGGCCGCCGTGAGCGCCTGGCCGCCCGCCACCAGCGGCAACACCGCCGGCACGAGGACGAACACGGCCAGCTCCGGGCCGCCGACGCTCTCTGGGCGGGCAAACGCGGGCCGGCCCCGCACCCGGTTGGTGACGGCCCAGACCGCCAGGAGTCCGGCGAAGCTCGCCGCCGCCACGAAGACGTTCACCCACCACGCCCACTCGAAGTTGAGGGCGCCGACCAGCTCGACGAGCAGGATGAGCGTGAGCAGCGGCAGGGCGCGGGTGAACACGTCTCGCCTCGCGCTGTAGTCCTCGATGAAGTGGGGCAGCCCGCGACCGAGGAACCAGCGCTCGACCTCAGCCACCTCCGGCGTGCCCACTCCCCCTAGTCTCGCCGCCACCATGCGATGCGGAGCGGACACGGGGGGAACCTTCACCGATCTGGTCGCCGACGACGGCCGGATCGTGAAGATCCTGTCCACGCCCGACGATCCTTCGCGCGCCGTCGCCGCCGGACTGGCGGCGTTGGCGGCGGCGCCGGACGGCCGGCCCGACGTCCTGGCCCACGGGACCACGGTGGCCACCAACGCCCTGCTCGAGCGCCGCGGCGCACGGGTCGCGCTCGTGACCAACGCCGGCTTCGCCGACGTCATCGAGATCGGGCGCCAGGACCGGCCGTCGCTGTACGACATCTGGGCCGACCGGCCGGAGCCGCTCGTGCCGAGGGAGTTGCGGTTGGAGGTGAGCGGGCGGCTCGACGCCGCGGGCGGCGAGCTCGAGCCCTTCGACCCGGCGTCGGTCCCGCCGGTCCCGCCCGGCGTCGAAGCGGTCGCCGTGACCTTGTTGCACGCCGACCTCAACCCGTCCCACGAACGTGCCGTTGCGGCGTCGATCACCGGCGTCGACGTCACGTGCTCCCACGAGGTGTCCCCCGAGTTCCGCGAGTACGAGCGGACCGTGACCACGGTCGTCAACGCCTACCTGCGACCCCGCTGCCGGAACTACCTCCGCTCGTTGGTCGGGCTCGCAGACAAGGTGTTCGTGATGACGTCGGCCGGCGGGCTCATCCCCGCGGATGAGGCCGCCGAGCTGGCCGTCGCGCTGCTGCTGTCAGGCCCCGCCGGCGGGGTGATCGCCGGCGCCGGCGCCGCGGCCGAAGCCGGGTTCCCGAACGCGGTCACCTTCGACATGGGGGGCACGAGCACGGACGTGTGCCTGGTGCAAGGAGGCGTCCCGCAACCGGCGCCCGGTCGCACGGCGGCCGGCTTTCCCATCCGCCTGCCGTCCCTCGACATCCACACCATCGGCGCCGGCGGCGGGTCGATCGCCCGGCTCGACCCTGGCGGCGCCCTCGTCGTCGGGCCCGCCAGCGCCGGCGCCGATCCGGGTCCGGCCTGCTACGGCCGCGGAGGCGTCGAGCCGACGGTGACCGACGCCGACTTGGTGCTCGGGCGGATCCCGTCCGACGCCGCGCTCCCCGGCCTCGGGACGCTCGACCGGGACGCGGCGGCACGGTCGGTGGCGAGCAGGCACGTCACGGCCGAAGGCGTCGTCGAGGTGGTCGATGCCAACATGGAACGCGCGGTGCGGCGGGTCACCGTCGAGCGCGGCGTCGATCCCTCCGATCTCGCGCTGGTGGCATTCGGCGGCGCGGGGCCTCTTCACGCCTGCGCGATCGCCGCCGCCCTCGACATGCGAGCGGTCGTCGTACCGCCGCGCGCCGGCGTGCTCTCGGCCGTCGGGCTGCTGAGCGCGCCCCGCCAGCGGGACCTGGTGCGGTCGTGGCCCACGCCGCAAGCGCACGGCGGGCTGGCGGCGGCGCTCGCGGCGTTGGCAGGCGAGGCCGCCGCCGCGGTCGGCTCCGGTGCCGCCGGCGTCACCACCTCGATCGACTGCCGCTACGTCGGCCAGAGCCACGAGCTGACCGTCGCATCCGTGGACGAGTTCCCCGCCGAGCACCGCCGCCGCAACGGCTACGCCCGCCCCTCTTCGCCCATCGAGGTCGTCGCCGTGCGAGCCACGGCGCGCATCGCCGCGCCGATGACGCCCGGCCAGCTGCCGCCGGTGGACCGCTCCCCCGCCCAGGGGCCCGCCGTCCTCGTCGAGCCGGACTGCACGGTGTGGGTTCCCCCCGGGTGGTGTGCGCAGGTAACCGACGGCGGCAGCTGGGTCCTGCGGCGCACGTGAACCCGGCCGCCCTCCAAGTGCTGATCTCGCGGTTGACCGGGGTCGCCGAGGAGATGGGCGCCGTGCTGCGGCGGGCCGCGTTCAGCCCGAACATCAAGGAGCGGGCCGACTGTTCGGCGGCGCTGTTCACCCAGGACGGCGAACTGCTCGTGCAGGCGGAGCACGTCCCCGTCCACCTCGGGTCGATGCCGGCGTCGGTCAGGGCCGCGATTGACGTGTTCGGAGGCCGGTTGCGGCCGGGCGAGCAAGTGGCCCTCAACGACCCCTTCGCGGGCGGCACCCACCTGAACGACCTGACCCTGGTCGCCCCGTGCTTCACTGCCGACGGCTCTCGCTTGCTGGGATGGGCGGCGAACCGGGCGCACCACGCCGACATCGGCGGAATGGCGCCGGGATCCATCCCAGCGGCCGCCACCGAGATCTACCAGGAGGGCCTTCGCGTGCCGCCCGTCCTCCTCACGCCCGAGGTCGAGGCCATCATCGTGGCCAACTCACGGACGCCGGACGAACGGCGTGGCGACCTCGACGCCCAGCGGGGCGCCAACGTTATCGGCGTCCACCGGCTGGGCGAAATCGCGGCGACCGGCGCAGGCGCCGCCCTCGACGAGGTCACCGACTACGGCGAGCGCCGCATGCGGGCTGCGCTGGCTGCCATGCCCGACGGGCGATGGACGTTCGAGGACCAGATCGACTCGTGCGGGCCACGGCCCGACCAGCAACGGCCGGCCCGCATCGTCCTCACGCTGACGATCGACGGCGACACCGCAACGTTCGACTTCTCGGGTACCGACGCACAACGGGCGGGCAACGTCAACGCCGTCGAGGCCGTCACCGTCAGCGCGGTGTCGTTCGCCATCCGATCGGCCACCGACCCCACCATCCCCGCCAACGGCGGCGCTATGCGACCGGTCACGGTCATCGCGCCTCCCGGCTCGCTCGTCGCCGCCCGCCCGCCGGCCGCGGTCGGGGCCGGCAACGTCGAGGTCAGCCAGCGGGTGGCCGACGTGTGCCTCGGCGCCCTGGCGGCGGCCGCGCCCGGCCGGGTCGGCGCCGCCAGCCAGGGAACGATGAACAACACCCTCATCGGCGGCGCGGCATGGGTGTACTACGAGACGGTCGCCGGCGGCCAAGGCGGGCGCCCCGGCCGGGCCGGGATGAGCGGGATTCAGACGGGGATGACCAACACGCAAAACACGCCGATCGAAGCGCTGGAACGCGCCTACGGGATGCGGGTGTTGCGGTACCGGTTGCGGCGCGGCAGCGGCGGAGCAGGCTTCTCGCCTGGCGGCGAGGGCATCGAGCGCGACCTGCGAATGCTCGAGGACTGCACGGTCTCGCTGATCACCGATCGGCGCGCGTCGCGGCCCTGGGGCCTCGGCGGCGGAGAGCCCGGGGCATCGGGCGAGAACTGGCTCCTGCCCGGAGGCCACGAGTCGAAGGCCGAGCGCCTACCGGACAAGTGCACCATCCGGTTGAAGGCCGGAGACGTCCTTCGGATCCTGACACCCGGAGGGGGCGGTTGGGGAACGCCGTCACCACAGGTGGTGTAAAGGTACTACAATACGGTCATGCCGAAGGAGAAGGTCACGCTGACCCTCGACACCGACCAGCTTGAGGAGCTTCGCTCCCTCGTGGGCGCCCGGAGTCTCTCGTCGACGATTGATCAAGCCGTCGGCTCGTACTTGTCGAGACTCCGACACCTGCGGGCGGTGGACGAATGGCTCGCTGAGCTGGAGGCCGAGCACGGTCCGATCGAGCCGGAGACACTCGAGTGGGCAGCCCGCATCGTCGATGAGTGGGAAGCGGTCGGCGAACGGGCTGAAGAGGCAATCTGAGTGCTCCTACTCGACAGCGAGGCCATCTCCTCGGTGGCCTATGGGCCAGACCGCCGCCGTGACCGGGTTCGGGCCCTGGTGACCGAGATGCGCCGGCGCAATCTGCCAGTCGCCACGGTCGCTGCAGTCCTCGCCGAGGTCGTCCGGGGTCGCGCCGCGGACGCGCGGGTCTTCGCCGGCCTGCGTCGCGAGCGGGTCGAAGTTCATCCTGTCGACAGCCGGACAGGTGTTCGCGCCGGACAACTTCTGGGCCGTTTCGGAGCCGGTTCGGACCTCGCCATCGATGCCTTCCTGGTCGCCGACGCGGACCTGCGGGGAGGGGCGGTGATCGCGGCGGTGGACACGGACGATCTTCGACGACTCGCCTCTCTGGCGACGGGCGTGCTTATTGCCGGTCTCGACGCCTGATCAATGGTCAGCGTGTTCTCTGAGGTCACGAACACCCAGAACACGCCCGTGGAGGCGTTGCCGCGGGCTACGGGAAGCGGGTACCGCCCGGCCGACGTGCTCAGGCCGGCTGCAGGTACAGCTCGTCAGCCAGCAGCGTCAGCCCCACGGCGCCGTTCAGGCTCACGGTGTAGCGCAGCGTCGCGGCGGCGGGGTTGACCGCCGTCTTGGCCGCGGCG
>JAHFUQ010000055.1 GCA_023265045.1 Acidimicrobiia bacterium | reverse complement strand
GGCTGGGCCAGGGCGCGGCGGGCGGCGCGGGCGCCACGGCCGGCGGTCCCACCCCCACCGGCCCCGCCGGCACGGGCGCCGGCCCGGCGGGAAGCCGTCCCGCACGAACGAGCACGACGGTCCCGTAGCCTGCGCCTGTGGCGCTCGCGGACGGACTCACCGTGTGGTTCACGGGCCTCCCGTCGGCGGGCAAGACGACGATCGCGTCTCGGCTCGCGGCCGACCTCCGGGCCGACGGCCTCCGGGTCGAGGTTCTGGACGGCGACGCGGTGCGCGCCGAGCTGAGCCGCGACCTGGGCTTTAGCCGCGCCGACCGCGACGAGAACGTCCGGCGGGTGGGCTACGTCGCCGACGTCCTGAGCCGCAACGGCGTCGTCGTGCTGTGTGCGCTGGCCTCGCCCTACCGGGCCGCCCGGGACGCGGTGCGCGCAGCCCACGGCGACGGCCGGTTCTTCGAGGTGCACGTGGCCACGCCGGTCGACGTCTGCCGCCGCCGGGACGTCAAAGGGTTGTACGCCCGCTGCGCGGCGGGCGACCTGGCCGGCCTGACCGGCGCCGACGACCCCTACGAGCCGCCGCTGGCGCCCGAGCTCATCGTGCCCGCCCACGAACAGACCCCGGAGCAGTCGGTCGAGCTGGTGCGGTGCGCCCTCCTCCGCTGGTGACCCGGTGACGATCCCGCCCCCGTTCCCGTTCATCGTCGGGAGCGGGCGCTCGGGCACGACCCTCGTGCGGACCATGCTCGACTCCCACCCCGATCTGGCCATCCCCGGTGAGAGCCACTTCATCCCCAAGATGACCCACCTGAAGGGCTTCCTGGACGTGGTCTTCACCGACCAGTTCGCCCGCAAGTGGGGCCTGCCGGAGCCGAAGGTGCGGGTTCGGTTCGCGGCCACGCCGCCTGCCACCTACCCTGACGCCGTCCGCCTCTTGTATGCCTGCTATGCCGAGGTGCAGGGCAAGCCCCGCTATGGCGACAAGACCCCGCCCTACGTGCGCCAGCTGCCGCTGCTGGCCGATCTGTTCCCCGAGGGCCGGTTCGTCCACGTGATCCGCGACGGGCGGGACGTGGCGCTGTCGCTGATGGGCGCCGGATGGTTCCCGGGCCCGCTGGAGGAAGCGGCCGAGTACTGGCGGACGGCGGTGGAGGACGGTCGGGCGGCGGGCGCCGCCCTGGGGGAGCGGTACACCGAGCTGCGCTACGAGGCGCTGGTCGCGGACCCCGAGCCCGAGCTGCGGCGGGTGTGCGGGTTCATCGGGCTCGACTACTCGCCGGCCATGCTCGACTACGGGAGCAGCGCGGAGCGGGCCATCGGCATGGCCGTTCACCCCGAGGACCACGGCCGGCTCCGGATGGCGCCCACGACCGGGCTGCGGGACTGGCGGCGCGACATGGACGCGGCCGACAGCGGCGTCCTGTGGTTGCTGGCCGGGCGCCTGCTGTCCGAGCTGGGCTACACCGAGGACGAGCGGGGGGTCCCCGCGGCTGCCCGGGCGCGGGTCGTACGCTTCAAGGCGCTCGGGAAGGCGCAGCGGTACCAGCGCGGGATCCAGCGGCGCCTCAAGCGATGAGCGGGATGCAGCCGGCGCCCGAGGTGTCCGTGGTGATCGCGGCACGGGACGCGGCGGCATGGATCGGCGACCAGCTCGACGCGTTGGCGCGCCAGACGTTCGCCGGCCGCCTCGAGGTGGTCGTGGCCGACAACGGGTCGTCCGACGGCACCCCCGCAGTCGTGCGCCGCCGGCCCGCGGTCGCGCTCGTCGACGCCGATGTGGGGCGCGGTCCGGCCTACGCCCGCAACGCCGGGGTGCGGCATGCCCGCGCCCCCCTGCTGCTGTTCTGCGACGCCGACGACGTCGTCGACGCCGGCTGGGTGCAGGCCATGGTGGGCGCGCTGGGGGACTACGACGCGGTCGGCGGTTTCCTCGACCACGCCGCCCTGAACGACGAACGGCCGCGGCGCTGGCGGCCGTCGGAGGCGACGGCGGGCGGCCTGCCCGTCGGCTACGCATTCCTGCCCTTCGCCCCGAGCAGCAACATGGGCATCCGCCGGGCGGCCTTCGACCAGCTCGGAGGGTTCGACGAGGCTTTGGCCCGGGCCGAGGACGTCGACCTCTGCTGGCGGCTCCAGGGCGCAGGCATGAAGCTCGGGTACGAGCCCGCGGCGCGGGTCGCGTACCGCCACCGCACCCGCGTGCTGGGCACGCTCAAGCAGGCGTACGAGTTCGGACGGGCGGGGGCGACGCTGTGCGCCAAGCACGGCCGCCGCCGCCCCCTGGGCGTCCGGTTCGTGGAGCTGGCCCGGGCCGCTCCCCGCCACCTCCTGACGCCCGGCCGGCAGGTCGACTGGCTGCGCAAGCTGAGCCACGATGTCGGGATGCTCGTGGGGCGTCTCTCGTGAGGGCCGTCTCATGATGTCGCCGCCCGTCCCCGACGCCCCGCCGGACGAGATCCTGTACCGCCGGCCGGTCCGCTTGGCCGCCAGCGCCCGGGAGCTGTGGCGGTCTCGGGAGGTGATCTGGGCCCTCACCCGGCGGGACTTCGTCGCCCGCTACAAGCAGGCGGTCCTGGGGGTGGGGTGGGCGGTCTTCACGCCCGTCGTCCTCATGGTCGTGTTCTCGGTGTTCTTCCAGCGGGTCACCAAGGTCGACACCGGCGGCGTCCCGTACGCCCTGTTCGCCTACCTCGGCCTGCTCCCGTGGACGTTCTTCTCGGCCGCCCTCCTCCAGGGCGGCACCAGCCTGGTGAGCAACAACCAGCTCATCCGCAAGATCCGCTGCCCCCGCGAGTTCTTCCCCATCGCGGGGGTGGCCGTGGCGTTGGTCGACGGCGCCATCGCGGTGGGCGTCCTGCTCGTGCTGTTCGCGGTGAAGGGGTTCGCGCCGCACGGGCTGGCGGTCCTCGCGCCGGCCTTCCTGCTGATCCAGGTCGCCTTCGCGCTGGGTGCGTCCCTCATCGCCTCGGCCGTGCTCGTGCACGTCCGTGACCTGCGCCACGGCCTGCCGGTGCTGCTGCAGCTCGGCCTGTTCGCCACCCCCGTGGCGTACGGGCTCGACGCCGTCCCGCCCCACTGGCGGCCCGCCTACTCGCTGCTCAACCCGCTTGTCCCGGTGATCGACGGCTACCGCCGGACCGTCCTGCTCGGAGTCCAGCCGCAATGGGGGCTGGTCGGGCTGGGGGCGCTGGGGGCCGCGATCTCGCTGGTGGGCGGCTACGCGCTGTTCAAGAAGCTCGAGCCGGGCATCGCCGATGTCGCCTGACGTCGGCGCCTCAGCGCCCGGCGTCCTCGCCGCCGACCGGGTGTGGAAGCGCTTCCGGGCCGACGGCGCCGAGCGCCATTTGCGCGACCACATCGGCCGGTTGCGGGAGCGCCGCCGGCCCCAGTGGCGGTGGGCCTTGCGGGACGTCAGCTTCCGGCTGGCCCCGGGGGAGTCCCTTGGGATCATCGGCGCCAACGGGTCGGGGAAGTCGACGCTGCTGAAGATCCTGACCGGCGTCACCTATCCCTACGCCGGGCAGGTGGAGGCCGGGGGACGGGTGGGGCTGCTCATCGACGTCCGCAGCGGCATGCACCTCGACCTCTCGGGGCGGGAGAACGTCTTCCTGGCCGGCATCCTGCTCGGGCTGTCCAAGAAGGCGGTCGCGGCGCGCTTCGACGAGATCGTGCACTTCGCCGAGCTGGAGGCGTCGATCGACCGCCAGGTGAAGTTCTATTCGACCGGGATGCACATGCGGCTGGGGTTCGCGGTCGCCGCCTTCCTCGAGCCTGACGTGCTGGTCGTCGACGAGGTGCTGGCGGTGGGCGACGCCACCTTCCAGCAACGGTGCCTCGACCGCATGCGGGCCGTGCTGGCGGCGGGCACGACCCTTGCTTTCGTGTCGCACGACCTGGCGTCGGTGGAAGCGATGTGCACGGCGGGGCTGTGGCTGAACGACGGCGTGGTGGCCGCCGCCGGCGCCGTCGGCGAGGCCCTCGGGGCCTACCGGGAGTGGGTGGAGGAGACCTCGACCGTCGACCAGTCCGTGCCCGGGGTGATCCGCCTGGTCAAGGTGGACGTCGAGGGGGCGGAGTCGTTCGGCACGTTGGCGATCGGGGTCGTCGTCGAGACCGAGGAGGCCCGCGCCGCGGCCCTCTGCCTCGGGATCAGCGAGGGCACGGCGTCGCCCACCCTGTTCCTCAAGCGCCATCTGCACTTCGGGGCGGGGGAGACGGAGGTGCGGTGCTCGATCGCCCACCTGCCGTTGCCGCGGGGCCGCTTCACCCTCTGGGTCGGCGCCTTCGACGGCGACCGCGACCTCCTCCCGTGGCAGCCTGCCGCCCGGTTCGACGTCATGGGCAGCGCCGCCGTGCCGCCGCCTCACGGCATCGTGCGGTTGTCGCCCGTCCACGTCGACGCCACCTGGGAGGTCTAACCCCAGCGGGTGGGGCGGCCGACCCGGCGGGCGACGGCGACCAGCACGAGTCCTCCCGCCCAGCACCCGACGCCGACGACCGGGCCGGCCGGCCGTTCGCCGAACAGCAGGAACAGGAGTCCGAGAAGGGCCAGGATCAGCGCGTTCCAGACGCAGATGGCCTGGACCACGAGCCGGGCCCGGAGGCTCACGGCGCCGATTTCCGCGAGGTTTGCAAGTTAAGCCCCGCTGAGCGGGGTCCAGCTTGCAAACTTCGCGGAAATCGTCCAGTCATCGGCGGCGGGCGAGGATGTTGAGGCGGACGTAATCGATGGCGCCGCCGGGCAGGCGGTCGGCCACCGCCCGGGCGAACTGGAGCCGCTGGTCGTCAGCCATGCCCTCGACGTGGTAGCGCAGGACGACGGTCAGGAGGAACGCCTCGAGGTCCTCTCGGGTGGCGAAGGTGGCGGACTCGGGCTGGAGCCAGGTCCAGATGTCGCCGAACCCGGCGGCGGCCAGCCGGCGGCCGGTGTCGGCCGGCGTGGCGAAGTTGCGCGCCAGGTCGGACGTCACGCCCAGCGCCTCCGCGGCCGCCAGCGGGCCGGCCACGTTGCCCTCGCCGCCGCACTGGGCAACGAGGGCGCCGCCGGGCCGGACGATGGCCGCGAGGTGGGCGAACAGCGAATCATGGTCAGCCAGCCAATGGAACGTCGCCGTCGAGAAGACGGCGTCGACGGGCGGGTCGATGGGCAAAGGCACCGCCAGGTCGGCGTGGAGGTACTCGACCCGGTCGCCGAGCCGGAGCCGGGCGTGCTCGAGCATGGCGGCCGAGCCATCGAGGGCGACGACCCGCCCCCGGGGGAGCCGCCGCACGAGGTGGGCGGTCACCCGGCCGGTGCCGCAGCCCGCGTCCAGCACCCGCTCGTCGCCCCGCAGCGCCAGCCGGTCGAGCACGACGAGCCCCCACCGTTCCTGAGGGTCGGCGATGCGGTCGTAGGTGGCGGCGTCCCATTCCATCGCCATTGGACTACCACGCGCGACCTTCCGTAGCGATAGGACGTTCGGTAAGATTCGGGGCAAATCCGCTGGTGGGGGCGGCACGCGCAGAGTTCTTCTCATTCCCGGGGGACCCCGCGAGGGGTCGCTCGGATTGCGAAGGGAGGTGAATAGCACATGAGTACAGCGAAGTTCCGCACGCTCGTCCGGGTTGGCCTGGCGACGGTTGGCGGGGCGTTCGCGGCCTTCTTCATGCTCCTCCTGGGAGCGCAGGCCGCCGGCGCCCAAGCCACGTCGGGCAACTCGGGCAACTCCGGCAACACCGGCGCGGCGACCGCTGTTGGCACCGCCGTCAGCTCGGCAAATTCGGGCGCGGGGGCAAACTCGACCTCTACGTCGGGCTCCACGGGCAACGCCAGCAACACGGTCGGCGTGCTCGCCGCGGGAGGCAACGGCGGAAGCGGTGGTGTCGCGGTCCCCGTCGCGGGGCCGGGCGGCCCCGCCGTGAACGTCGTCGCCGCACCGACGCTCGCCTCGACGGCCGTCGGGGGTTCGAGCGTCGCCGTTGGTAGCGCCAATGGGGGCAATGGGGGAGGGTCAACCGTCTTGGTGAGCCCGACCGCTTCGACTGGCGGGTCGGGTCCGACCAGCGCCCAGTCGAGCGCCACCAACACCGGCAACACCGGGAATGCCTCGTCCAGCGCCGTCTCGAACCCCGTTGCCACGTCCGGCAACTCGGGGGCGACCGGCGCCACCGGGGCCGCGGTGTCCAGCCCCAGCGCCGTGAACCACGGCATCCTGGGGACGGTCATCGTCATCGGCGGTCCGGCCACGTCAGGCAACTCCGGCAGCTCGGGCGCTACCGGCCCGGCGACCGCCGTCGGCCTGGCGAACAGCAGCGCCAGCTCGGGCGCAGGCGCCAGCTCGCTGTCGGCATCCGGCCTCACGGGCAGCGTCAGCAATGGCCTGTTCCTGGTCGGCGCCGGCGGCAGCGGCGGCCCGGGCGGGGTTGCCATCCCCGTGGCCGGCCCCGGAGGGCCCGCACTGAACATCGTGGTCGCGCCGACAGGCCTGGCCACGGCGGTCGGCGGTTCCTCCGTCTCCGTTGGCAGCGCCAACGGCGGCATCGGTGGCACGACCTCGGTCACCGCGAGCCCCTCGGCTGCGACCGGCAATTCCGGCGCGGCCAGCTCGCAGGCGAGCGCAACCAACTCGGGCAACACGGGTTCGGCGAACTCCAGCGCCCTCAGCAGCCCGGTAGCGACATCGGGCAGCTCCGGCGCCACCGGAGCGACGGGCCCGTCGACGTCCAACCCGGTTGCCCTCAACTTCGCCATCCTCGGCACTGCGATCGTCTTCGGAGTGTTCTAGGTGCCTGAGGGTGGCCCTATCGGGTCCGTCGAACCAGCCTGCTGTGGTGCCGCAGACGGCCAGGCGACGGGACTGGATGTGAGCGGCCACGCCGGCGAGCTCCCTTGGTGCCGAGGGAGCGAGCGGGCGGGGCGGCTGCAGTGTGGACAGGAGGGCCTTCGGGGTGCCCGGAGGCCCTCCTGTCGCGTCTGTCCCGTCGTGGCAAGCTTCGAACGTGCCCCGCAGCCCCGACGAGCTGGACGAAGAGGAACGGACCCGCCTGCGGCGGGCGCACATTCGCCTGCGCAACGCATCCACCGCGCTCGAGGCGCTGACCGCCAGCCCCAAGCAGAAGGGCCGCTGGGACCCGCAGGTCCCGACCGACGAAGCGCTGGACGGCGCCCGCACCGAATTGCGCACGGCGTGGGACGCGGTGTGGCGGCTGGAGGCCGAGCTACTCGGCTGATGCGGCGTCGACGGCGGCGTCGACGGCCTGGTCGAGCGTCATGGCCCGGCCCGACTCCCACGCCTCCGTGAACGCCGCGGCCCCGAGCGCGGAACGCACGGCGGCGACGTCGCGTTCGTGGGTGGGGCGCTCGTGGGGCGGCACGGCCGCGCCGATGGTTTCTCGGAGCGCATCCGCGGCGCCGAGCAGGCGGGCACCGACGCCGGGCGCGACCGTGGCGGCCACCCCTTCGAGCCACTCGGCGGTCACCGCGTCCGGGGCGAGCCCTCCCGCCGCGGACCGGGCGCCCGTGTAGGTGCGGGCCGCCTCGTCGAGGCGGCCGGCCTCCCGCTCCAGCCGGCCGCGGTGGACCAGGACGTGGGCGAGGGTGGCGCCGTCGCGGCTGGCGGAGGCGATGTCGAACGCCTCGGCGACGAGGGCCAGCGCGGCCTCGAGGTCGTCGGCCAGCAACGCCAGGTCGCTGAGGCTGATCAGCGCGGTCGGGAGGCCGGCTCGGTCGCCGAGCTCGCGGCGGATGGCGAGGCTCTCGCCCAAGCGCGCCCGGGCGGCGTCCAGGTCGCGGTCGTGCATGGCCAGGTGGCCGAGGGTGGCCAGCGCATCGGCCCGCCCGGCGCGGTCGCCGAGGGCGGTGCGCGCCGCCAGGCTCTCCTCTTGGAGCGTCGCGGCCCGCCCGTAGTCGCCCTGCTGGTAGGCGAGGTCGCCGAGGTGCCCCAGCGCGAGGGCCTCGCCGTGGGCGTCGCCCGCGACTCGTCTCAGCGCGAGCGCCTCCTCGTAATAGGCGCGCGCCGACGGGAAGTCCGCCGACACATGGGCGACCCAGCCGAGGTTGTCGAGGGCTGCCGCCACCAGCCCCGTCTCGCCCAGGTCCCGCCCGACCGTGAGCGCCTGGTCGTACAGCTCGCGTGCCGCGTCCAGCTCGTGCTGGAGGGCGGCCAGGTTGCCGAGGCCGTGGAGCGCGATCGCGGCGCCGAGTTGGTCGCCCTCGCGCTGGCGGATGGCCAGGCTCTGCTGCAGCCGTGACCGGGCGGCGGCATAGTCGCCTTGGCGCTGGGCCAGGAGCGCGGCGGCGTTGTGGGCTCGGGCCCGCAGCAGCGGCGCCGAGGTGGCGTCGCCGGAGGCGAGCACCGCCCGGAGCCACTCCCGCCCTTCGGCGAAGTGGCCGCGGACCTCCCAGAACCGTCCCAGGGCGGTGGCCAGGCGCAGCGCGTCCGCGCTCGCGATGTCGAGCGCCAACGCGCCCCGCAGGTTGGCGTGGTCGGCGTCGAGCCGTTCGAGCCAGGCGCACTGCTCCGGACCTTCGAGTTGCTCGCTTGCCGCCTCAGCCAGGTCGGCGGCCCAGCGCAGCAGGCGCGCCTCGGCGCCGGGACGGTCCCCCGACGCGTCCAGCTTCTCGGCGGCGTAGGCGCGCAGCGTCTCGAGCAGCCGGTACCGCGTTGGCTGGTCCCGCCGGCCCCGCTCGACGAGGACGAGGGAGCGGGCCACCACGGTCGCCATGAGGTCGAGGACGTCCTCGTCGGCCACGAACGCGGCTGCGTCCAGGGTGAACGCCCCCGCGAACACCGACACCAGTGCGAACAGGCGGCGCTCGGGCTCGGCGAGGGCGTCGAAGGTCCAGTCGACGGCGCCCCGCAGCGTCTGCTGGCGCGCCAGCGCCGTGCGCGCCCCTCCGGTCAGGAGACGGAACCGGTCGTCGAGGCGCTCGATGATCTCGGGGACGGACAGGACGTCGGTGCGGGCCGCCGCCAGTTCAATGGCGAGCGGGATGCAGTCGAGCCGGAGGCACAGGGCTTCGAGCTCTGCGTCCTCGGCGGGCGCGCCAGGCGCCCGCTCCCGGAACAGGCGGGCCGCCGCCGCTGCATCCAGCGAGGGGACGGCCCACACGGCCTCGCCTGGAACGTGCAGCGGCTCCCGGCTCGTGGCGAGCACGGTCACTTCCGGGCAAGCGCTCAGGACGGAGGCCACCAGGTCGGCGACGGCGCCGATGAGGTGCTCGCAGTTGTCGACCACCAGCAAGGCGCCGCGCCTACCGAGCGCGGCCACCAAGGTGTCGACGGGCGCCCTCCCGGGCTCCTCGGCCAACCCCAGCGCGGCGAGCGCCTGCGACGCCACCCCGTGGGCGTCGGACACCTCGCCCAGCGCCACCAAGGCCGCCCCGCCCTCGAATTCGCCCGCCACCGCCTGCCCCACCTCCAGCGCCAGGCGGGTCTTGCCCAGCCCGCCCGTCCCGACGAGGGTGACGAGGCGACGGGTGCGCACCAGGGCCGCGATGTCGGCTGCCTCTTGGATGCGCCCGATGAAGCTGGTGAGCGGCCGCGGCAGCGCGCGCCTCGGCGCCGCGGGAGCCCCAGCCGGCTCGCGGGCGGCCGCCGGCGCCGCGCCGTCGGCCTGCAAGAGGTCGAGGTAGAGGGCCTCGGTCTGGGCCGACGGAGACACGCCCAGCTCATCGACGAGCAGCCGGCGCATGCGGTCGTAGGCACGGAGCGCCTCGGCCCGGTTCCCGCCGGCGGCGTGGGCGCGCATGAGCAGGACGTGGGCGGACTCCCGAAGGGGGGCGACGGCCGTGGCCGCCTCCGCCGCGGTGACGGCCTGGCTCGCCGCCTGGCTGGCGAGGTGGGCCTCGGCCAGGATCTCCAGGGCGCTGAGCCGGAGCTCCCGCAGCGCGTCCTGGCGCTGCTCGACCCAAGCGCCGCTGCCGCCGACCACGAACTCGGCCTCGGCGCGGGCGGCCGCGGCCGATGCGCACGCGGCCGCACGGGAAGGGTCCGGCAGGGCCAGCGCGGACCGGGCGGCGTCGAGTTGTTCCTCGGCCTCCTCGATGTCGACGACGGCGCCCGGGGGCAGGTTCAGCCGGTAGGCCCCGAAGCCCGATGTGACGGCCTCGGTCCGGTCGAGCCCCGCGCTCTCGAGCAGGGACCGGACCTTGGAGATGACCACCCGCAGCGACGTCTCCCATGTGCGCGGCAGGTCCTCCCCCCAAAGCGCTTCGGCCAGCTCGCCCCGCGGCACGGGCCGGCGGCGTTCCGTCACCAGATAGGCGAACGCCACCCGGCCGAGGCCGCCCAGCCCGGCGCCGTCGACCGGCGCGCCGTCCCGCAGCACTTCGACCTGCCCCGCCAGCGCGATCCGGAGGCGGGGTCGATCGGGCGGCGGCGGCGGTCCCACAAGTTTCAAGCATTGCGTAACAGGAGAACTACCGTCAGCGTTCAACTCATCGTCCTCTTCCTTCGCGTGACTTCGACAACGCCTTCCGCTAGGGTCAGCCCCGGCCGAGCGCTCGTACGCGTGTGGGTTTCCATGCGGGTGCTAGCGTTCGTCAACTCGGGCCGATGGCGGGTCAGAGGTTGGAAATGGAACGGTCGCCGACCGATCAGTACGGAGGACCAGGCACGCTGGCGCCGCCCCCCAGGCGCCGGGCGCGGGTAGTCGCGCGATGGTGCCTATTCGGCTAGCGGTGACAACCGGAGTAACCGACACGCGGGCTCCGGACACAGGGCAAGAGCAAAGGAGCTGTGGGTGAGGACACGAGCAGGGGCAATCCTCACGGGGTTGGCGCTGGTGGCGGCCGTAGCCGGCATCGCGGGAACGCCGGCCAGTGGGCAGACAACCCCGACCGAGCAACAGTTCGGCGGATACGGCACAGGCACCGTCATCGGGCTCAACGCCCTTGGGATCGGATCGACGACGACGGCCAACGTCCAGGCCGCGCACTCGGCTGGTGTCGTCAATTCGAAGGGCCTCACAACGTCGACCAACGACGAGCTGGGCCAGAACATCAACCCGCCCAAGCCGGCCAAGGACGCCTACGGGCGCGGAGCCGGTGTCGAGGTGGGCTTGCTGACGGGCTCGATCCAGGGTGTCGACGTCAACCAGGTCATCCTGACCCAGCTGGCGGAGGCCGACGCCCCGCCGCCGACGGGCCCGATCTCCAAGAGCACCCCGATCAACATCCCGGGCCTGGTCAGCGCCACCACGGCCGGCGGTGAGGCTCGAGCCACCTTCGACGCCAACACCTGCGTCGTCGGTCGCCCGATCACCCACGGCCGGGGCTACGTCGAGAACCTCCAGGTCGTGCCGAATGGCTCCACGGGCGTCGTCGCCACCAACACGCAGGGCGACAACATCAACGAGTCGCGCACCGTCACGTACCTCACGCCCAACGGCGACGGCACCTTCGGCATGGTCGCCGAGACCCACCTCCACGTGGCGCCGGTCCAGCTGCTGAACGGGGCGCTGACGCTGCAGATCGCCGGACCGATCATCATGCGGGTGATCGCCACCGGCAAGCCCGGCGGCGCCCGCATCGAGTACCCGGGCACGCCGGTCCTGTCGCTGACGACGGGTGTGGTTCCGGTCCCGGTTGTGGCGCCCATCACCCTCCAGCAGCTGCTCGGTCAGGGCGGCTTGGTCGTCGACGTCCCCGGCGTCGCCACCGTCACCTTGGGATCCCCGCCCCACGCGGTTGGCGGAGCGCCAAAGACGGCTCCCACGCTGGCCAGCGACGGCACGTCGGCCTCCGCCGCGGTGGACGCCGTGCGCCTCTCGGTGCTCCAGTCCCTCGGCCTGAACCTGGCTGACCTCCGCGTCGGCCACATGGAAGGCGCCGTTTCGGTTCCTGCGGGCGGCATCAAGTGCAACATCCCGGTGGCGAAGTCCTCCAACCCGTCGACGATCTCGGCGGGCGACGACTTCACGATCACCATCTCCATCCCGAGCGACGCCGGCCTGTTCAACCTGCTGTTCGGCTGCGACCTCGTCAACATCTCGGGGGTCGACGTCCACACCGTCACCAACGGCAACGTCTTGTTCACCCTCACGGGGGCCAGCAACGGCGGGGTGATCAACGACGCGGGCGACACGGTCACGTGGGGCGCTCTCGGCGACTACCACCTTGGGGACCCGCCAATACTCCTGACGGTGTCCGGCCACATCCCGACCAACTCCCCGGCAGGGACGCTCGAGGACACGGTCACGGTCTCGGCCACCCTTGGCAACTGCAAGGGCGGCGCCGCTGACGGGCAGGACATCGTGGGCTCGGCGGTCACCGGCGGCAAGGTGACCGGCACCCGGGTGCTCGACGTGGAAGTCACCCGGACGGGCGTGCTGGCCGCCACCGGCGGCGACAGTCGCCTCCTCGTGCTCGGTGGCGTCCTGCTGCTGGCGGCCCTCGCCGTCCAGCGCCGGGTGCGCAAGCCGGCGGCCAACCGCTAGCCAGCCCCCACCGCAGAGCGTGCCATGCTCGCCGGGCCTTCGGGCCCGGCGAGCAGCGCGTCAGGGGCCGTAAGCCGGAACCGAGGCGCTTTCCGGCGTCCTGCCGCCTTCCGGCGTCGAACCGAGGACCACGCGCTGGTAGATGTGCGGCGCCGGTAGGATGGCGTGCGTCATGAGCGACGCAGACGCCTTCAGCGCCCCCGGAGTGCCTGGTGCCTCTGGCGCTCCCGGGGTGATCGTGTGCGAGGTGTGCGCCCAGCCCATGCCCGCCGGCGCCAAGCCGGTGCGGGTGGGGGCGTGCGAGTTCCCCTTCCATGTGCACGACGCGTGCATGGTCGCCATGGGCCCGCTGGCCGAGGAGATCGCGATCATGTGCGCCGCGGCCGCGCCCGAAGAGCAGCCGGAGGGCCTGCTGTGGCTCGGCTCGTGGGACTCCGACCGGCCTGAGCCCTAGGAGAGCGCGTCCGGCCCGTGGGGGGAAGGCGATCCCGCCCGGGTGACTCCCTGCGCCTTCAGGTGGCGGCGCACGATGGCGGGGATGCGCGTGTCGGCTGCGCCGGCGGCCGTCCCTCGGAAGGGCGTCCCAACCCTCCTCTGGCCACTTGGCGGGGCGCCGAGGGTAATCAGGCGTCGTGGGGCACGGCGAGGGCGTCGCCGTGCCAGTCGCGGGGGCGGCCGGCGCGCCACCGACCCGTCTGCACACCGCCGTGCCTGCCGTCTCGTCGCGCTAGATCGTCACGAACACCCGGCCGCCCGCCACGGCGGCGTCCCGCGCGCCAGTGGGCGAAGTCGACCACAACCGGTTGTATTGGGTGTCGCCCGCCCGGTGCGGCTCTTCGTTGCGGGCGACGGCGAGGAGGTGCCCGGCGGTCACGTCACGTTCGGCGCCTGGGCGGCCCTTCCTCCACCGACGAGGGCGGCCAGCGCCAGCACGGTCGCCGCTCCCACGGCCGTCCCCCCCACCACGTCGGTGGGGTAGTGCCAGTTGAGCCGGACCAGCGCCACACCCATCACCGCGGGCAAGGCCAGGGCGACGGGCGATGCGACCACCAATGCCCGCCACCCCTTCCAGCGGTGACACAGCACCAACGCCAGCACGGCCACGGCGGCCGCGCCGGTGGCGTGCCCCGAGGGGTACGACAGGCTGAGCCGGAGCCGGCGGTCGACGAGGGGCTTGGCCACGGCGTCGGTGAGCAACAGCGCCGTGGCCGGACCGACCAGGCACAGCGCGAGCGCCCCCCGGTCCTGGCGTCGCCAGGCGATGACGCCCAGCGCGACCAGCGCCGTTAGGGCCGCGAGCGGGACGGCGTAGAGCACCGCGTGCGGCGCGGCGCCGTCGGGCCACGCCTGACTCAGCCCGAGATCGGCGGCGACGCGCCCCAGGCGCGCCGAGCCGAGCTGGTCGGAGACGCGCTGATCGAACCGGGACGGCCCCACGCCGCCGCGCACACGGACCGCGACCATGGCGGCGAGGGCGAACAGCGCGCCCGACAGGGCGCCGAGGGCGACCCGCCGGCGGAGGCTGGCGGCCCCGTTGTTCAGCTCTCGGTGTCGCGTGGGCGGGCCCACGGAGACGACGGCGGCGGCTGGGCCGCAGGCGGCGGCGGCAGGTAGCTGTCGCCGTTGGTGGGCGCGTCCCCCGTGTGCGGAGTGGCCGCCTCCCCGTTGCCGTTCCCGTTGCCCGGGCCGGCGGGAGCGAGCGGACCGACCGGCCGCAGCCGTCCGAGCTGGAGCGGCGGGCGGCGCACGCGCTGGACCTCGGCGCTCTCGCGGCTCTCGCCCAGCGTGTACATGAGCTGCTCGAACTGCTCGCCGGTGATCTGCTCGTCGACCAGCAACCGGTCGCGGATCGCCTCGACGCAGTGCGCCTTGTACCGCAGCAGCTCGGTGACCTCGACCCGGCACCGCTCGAGGATCGCCTCGACCTCGGCCCGGAACGAAGGGTCGGACAGCAGCGCCGACATGGTGTCGCCGCCGTACGCCTGGGGCGGGATGGCCCCGTAGGAAAGCAGCGACGGCCCCATGCCGAAGTAGGCGACCATCTGCGCCGCCCGCATGGTGGCGGCCTGGAGGTCGGAGCCGGGACCGCTCGTGGTGGTGTCGTACCAGAGCTTCTCGGCGACCATCCCGGCCAGGCTGACCTTGATGTCGGCCAGGATCTCCTCCCGGGTGCGGGAGAAGCGCTCTTCCAGCTCCATGGAGACCACCATCCCCAGAGCGTCTTCACGCTTCTGGATGGTGATGATGGTGACGGCCTTGGCCGGGTCGAAGAACCAGCGGGCGACGGCGTGGCCCGCCTCGTGGATCGAGGTGGCCTCCTTTTCCCACGGGGTGTAGATGACGGGCTGCTTGAGGCCGATCTCGTCGGTCAGCATGGCCTGCCAGATGTCGTCGTAGCTGACGGCGTCGCGGCCGTCCTGCAGGGCGAAGATCAGGCCCTCGTTGATGATGTTCTTGATGCGGGCGGGCGAGTAGCCGACGGTGGCGCCGGCCAGCTTGTCCAGGTCGATCGGGACGTGCTTGACCTTGGCCAGGTAGTACGCCGCGATGTCCTTGCGGCCATCGGCGGTCGGGTTGCCCACGTGGATCTTGCGGTCGAACCGGCCCGGCCGCAGCAGGGCGGGGTCGAGCACCGAGGCCCGGTTGGTCGCCCCGATGATGAGGATGTTGTAGACGGGGATCTTGGGCTTGCGCTTGAGGATCCGCTTGATGTGCCGGAACTTGCGGTTGGGCAGCACCAGGCCGTCCATGGCCGTGAGCAGCTCGTTCACCAGCATGGAGTTCATGCCGCCGCCGTTCATGCCGCCCATGATGAACCGATTGGTCGACCAGAAGTCCCTGATCGAGCTGGGCATGATCGGGTCGTTGTAGGGCGTCGAGGCGGCGCTGACGGCCCCACGGGAGCCGGCCACGGCGTCCAACTCGTCGATGAAGATGACGGCGCCGTCGTAGTCCTTGGACAGGCGGCGGGCTTTGCGGAACATGGCCTTGATCTTCATGTTCCCGACACCCATGAACATGGAGGTGAAGGCGGAGCCGTTGGAATAGAGGAACGGCACGTTCGTCTGGCCGGCGATGGCCTTGCCGAGCAGGGTCTTGCCGGTGCCCGGCGGCCCCTCGAACAGGATGCCGTGCGGCGGGTACCCGCCCATCTTGCGGAACTCCTTGAAGCCCTCGAAGAGCTTCACAACCTCCTTGGTGGCGTCCACGATGGCCGGCTGGCCCCGGACGTCGTCGAAGCCGACGTCGTACTCACCCGGGTAGATCGTGTAGCTCTGGCCTTTGGAGAGGTACCAGAACAGGCCGACGAACTGGACGATGATGATGACGAAGTAGAACAACATCATCATCAGCATCGGGAAGGCCTGCTGGAGGAACTCCGGGAAGAGCGAACCGATGTGCCGGATAGCGTCGAAGGGGCCGGAGCGTACCTTGATCTGCACCAGCTGCCCCGTGAGGCTGTCGCGGAAGATCCGCTGGTAGCCCATCATCCACGAGTAGCCGATGAAGACGAGGAGGATCGCCCCCGCGATCACGAGCGCGATGCGCAACGGCCGGGGGGGTCGGAATCTGCGTTTTGTGGACGTGGCCATGCCGGCCTCCAGGGGAAGGATGCTTCGCACCAGTATCGCGGGGATTGACGGTGGTTGTCGTCACCGTCACTGACAATTCATGATCGGCAGGATCCAGTGCGGACTGAGCTTCTCGACGTATTCACAGGCAATTCCCAGGTTGTCGACCTGACGGACCTGGTGGCGGCGTTCTGCCGGGCCGCCGCGACCAGCGGGGACGGCGCCGGGGATGGGATTGGGCACGTCTTCGTCCCTCACGCCACCGCCGGCGTGGCCCTCATGGAGACGGGGTCGGGCTCCGAGCCCGACCTGGTCGCGACGCTGGAGCGGCTCCTACCCCGCGACGACCGCTACCGGCACCGTCACGGGTCGACGGGACACGGCGCTGACCACCTCGTCCCGGCGTTCATCAGCCCGTCGCTGTCGGTCCCCGTCGCGGGCGGCCGCCTGCTGCTCGGCACCTGGCAGTCCATCGTGCTCGTGGACCTCAACGCCGACAACCCCCGCCGGCACGTCCGGCTCAGCTTCCTCCCTGGTTAGCGCGGCGCTTGCCCCCGTAGCGGGTCGACCAGCCGCCCGCGGTGGGCGCCCACGTCGTCGAGGATCCCGACGCGGCGGAGGCGCGGCGACTTGAGCCCGTCCATGCATCCCGGAACTGCTGGGCGATGTCCACCGGGTCAGCCGGGGCCAGGCCCCCCCCTGTGGATCGCCCGGCTGACGTCCGCGGCCTGAGCCCTAAAGCAGGTCGAGGACGCCGCGAAGGTCGGCGACGCGGGCCGCGCCGTTGGGCGGGGGTGGGGGCTCGCGGTCGTCCTCGTCCCGCCAGACGTGGGCGGCGCGCATGCCAGCGTTGACGGGGCCGACGACGTCGGGCGCCCAGGTGTCCCCGACGAACAGGACGTCCTGGGGCGCGGGCGCGCCGCAGCGGTCGAGGGTGTGGGCGTAGATGCGGGGGTGGGGCTTGCGCGCCCCGGCCTGGGCGGACGTGACCACGACGTCGAAGGCGCCGGCGAGCCCGCAGCCCTCGACGGCGCGGTCGAGGTCCCAATCCCAGTTCGAGCACACGGCCAGGACGAGGCCCCGTGCGCGGAGGTCAGCCAGTACCGCCGGCGCCTCGTCGTAGGCCTGCAGGGTGTAGGTCTTGACCGCCCGGTACAGCGCGGCCACAACCTCGTCGCCGTCCACTCCGCAGCCGGTTGTCAGGCGGCGCAGGCGGGCGTGCTCCCACGCCACGTAGCGGTCCCGGTCGGTCGAGTGCTCGACGTGGTCGACGCCGTCGGCGACCTCGGCCTGCCAGCGGGCATAGGCATCCGGGTCGAGGGCGGTTCCGTACCCGGCCAGGACCGACTCGATGGTCGGCCCCCACGAGGTGGCCCGCGCCAGGGTCCCGTAGAAATCGAAGAGTACGGCTCGCGTCATGCCCCGCCGACTGTACGGGCGCGGCGGAGACGCTCGGGGCTGAATATCCAATGCGCCTAACCGTACGAGACTGTTACAACACCCTCACGTCTCAATTAGGTAGCAGCCCGAAGTTGCTCGATCTCCGCGTAGGCCTCGTCGAGCTTGAGGAGGAGATAGGCGGCTTCAGCCTCGGCCTGGGCCGCACGCGACTGGGCCTCGAAGAGCCGATCGAGCAGGACGGCGGTGAGCTCGGGCGGGGCGGGCGCGGGATGAGGGACGGGCCCCACCGTCGCGGCCGCTGGGGGGGCCGGCGCAGGGAAGGGTGCGGACGGCGGTGGGCTGGTGGTGAAGATCGACGCCCGAGCTTTCACCTCGTCGAGGGGAACGGCCTTTTGGCGGCCCCGAGGCCCGACGGTTTCGCGCGTCGGCAACCCGTTGTTCCGATACTGCTTTCGCAGCCACGAGATAGAGACGCCCGCCCGGGTGCTCGCGTCCTTCAGAGAAACCCACTCTGAGTCTTGGCCATCCGTCATAGGCACAACTTAGCTACGAGACGGAGACGAGCGAGTTGCCGCCACCTGGACGAAGCGCTCGGCGGGCGAAGGGTCGCCGCCCAGGTGGAGGTGAAGGTAGGAGGCGAGCAGGGTCCCCGACGCGTAGCCGGCGCGGTTCGCGCCGCGTCGGCTACGGCATTCGATGGCGTCGCCCGGAGGCTCGAGCATCGAGTAGTGGAACTCGTGGGCCCGCAGCTCGGTCCCCGCGGCCGCCAGGGGCGTGTCCACCCGCGGCCACAGGTGGCGGTACCCGAGCACGAGGCGATCGGTCATGTGGGCGTCAGCATGGACGGCGCCCGCCAGGCGGTGGCCGTCGAGGGAGCGCGCGAGCCAGAGCAGGCCGCCACACTCCGCCCAGGTGACCAACCCGTTCTCGACTCGCACGCGGACATCGGCGAGCAGCGTACGGTTCCCGGCGAGTGATTCGGCAAAGACCTCGGGGAACCCGCCCCCGGCGTACAGCCCGTGCAAGCCGGACGGTAGATGCGGGTCGCCGGCGGGGTCGAAGGGCACCAGTTCCGCGCCGGCCTGCTCGAGGGCCTCGAGGTTGTCCTGGTACACGAAGCTGAAAGCGGGGCCGGAGGCGACGCCGACGCGGACTTTGGCCTGGTGCCAGGCGCGGGGCGGGGGCGCCACCGAGGCACGGGGAGCGGCCCGGGCGATGGCGAGGAGGGCGTCGAGGTCGCAGGAGCGCTCGACGGCCGCGCCGAGCTCGTCGACGCTCGTGCGGACGTTCTCACGCTGCTCCACCACCGGCACGAGACCGAGATGGCGGTCCCGCCAGCGGAAGGCGTCGTTGCGGCGCAGGACACCCAGCACGGGGACGTCGAGGGGCTCGAGGGCGTCGCGCAGCATGCGTTCGTGGCCCTCGCTGCCGACTCGGTTGAGGATGACGCCGGCGACACGGATCGATGGGTCGAAGGTGGAGAAGCCGTGAACGAGGGCGGCGACGGAGCGGCTCATGGCGGCGGCGTCGACGACGAGCACGACCGGGGCGTCGAGCAGGGAAGCGATCTGCGCCGTGCTGGCGCTGGGGCCGGCGGGGTCGTCGGCCCCGTCGAACAGGCCCATGACCCCTTCGACGACAAGGAGCTGGCAGCCATCGCCCGCCCGGCCTGCCAGCGGTGCGATGGCCTCGGTGCCGCACAGCCAGGCATCGAGGTTGCGGGCGGGGCGATCGGTGGCGAGGGCGTGGTAACTGGGGTCGATGTAGTCGGGCCCGACCTTGGCCGCTCCCACGGCCACGCCCCGCCGTCGGAACGCCGCCATCAGCCCGGTGGCGACCGTGGTCTTGCCGACGCCCGAATGGGTGCCGGCGATGACCAGGCGGGCGGGGAGCGATGGCACCCGTTCATGGTGGCGCCAACGCCGCCCGCGGCACCGGGGCGCCGACCGCCAGCCCCGCCGGCCGTCGTCGCGAGAGGCCGACGGGAGCTCCACCCGGCGCCGACGGTACGATCGAAGGCGTGACCAGCGTCGACGCCCGCCTCACCAGGCGGTGAAAGGGCTCCTCCTCCCGTTCGTCGCGGTGATGGCCGGCGCGATCTCCTTCAGCTCGCCGTGCTGCTTGCCCCTGGTCCCCGGGTACCTGTCCTACGTCGCGGCCCTCCCCGTCTCCGAGCTGGGGGAGCGCCAAGCGCGGCGCGTGACGCTGCGGGCGTCCCTCCTGTTCGTGGCCGGGTTCACCGCCGTGTTCACCGTCCTCGGCGTCAGCGCCGGGCTCACGGGCAGCGTGCTGCTGCGCAACAAGCCCGCGATCATCCGTGCCTTCGGCGTGGTGATCATCGTGATGGGCCTGGTCACGGCCGGTTTGCTCCGGGTTCCGGTTCTCCAGCGCGAGAGACGGATCGACCTCGCTCGTATCCCGAGGGGACCGGCCTGGGCCTTTCCCATGGGGATGGCGTTCGCCGCCGGATGGGTGCCGTGCATCGGCCCGGTGCTGGCGACGATCCTCGCCACCGCCAGCGCGAGCGGGACGGCGCTGTGGGGCGCGGCGCTCCTGATCCTGTACTCGCTCGGGCTCGGGATCCCCTTCGTGCTCCTCGGCCTGGGGTTCAGCCGCGCCCAGCGGTCGCTGGCCTGGCTGCGGCGCAACGGGCGCTGGATCGAGCTGGGCGGCGGGCTGCTGCTCGTGGCCGTCGGCGTCCTCTTCGTGACCGGCAGGTGGCAGCCGCTGTTCCGGCCCTTGCAGCGCTGGTTCGCGAACTGGCCGATCTAGCCGTGCGCCGCCATTGGGCGCCGTGGGTTGCAGCCGCCGTGGCTGTACCCGTCGCCCTGCTGCTCGGGGTCCTCGCGACGAGCGACCAGGCCGGTACGCGCGCCGCCGACTCGCCGCTGCTCGGCAAGCCGGCGCCGGCGATCGTCGCCACGACCGTCAACGGTCAGCCGTTTGACCTCGCGCAGTACCGGGGGAAGTGGGTGCTGGTGAACTTCTTCGCCACGTGGTGCATCCCGTGCCGCCAGGAGCACCCCGACCTCGTGCAGTTCGCGGCGCGCCACCAGGCCGTCGGCGATGCGTCGGTCATCGGGGTGGTCTACGACGATTCCCTCGACGCGGTGCGCGGCTTCCTCCAGAAGGAGGGCGGGACCTGGCCGATGGCCGTCGACCCCAAGAGCCGCATCGCCCTCGACTTTGGCGTGTCCGGTGTGCCGGAGTCGTACCTCATCACCCCGGGCGGCGCCGTCGCCGCCAAGATCGTCGGCGGCGTGCAGGCGTCCGCGCTCGAGGACCTCCTGAGCAAGGTCAAGGCGGGCACGCCCCCCGGCGCCTGAGGCGCGGCCGGGGCCGTTGCGGGGATCCCCGACGAGTTCAAGCCGATCCGGTGACGCGCCGACATTGAGGCGGTGAGTGCGCCGCGCCTGGGAGGCCAGGCCTTGATCGAGGGCGTCATGGTGCGCGCCGGGGACGCGTGGGCCGCGGCGGCCCGGCGGCCGGACGGGACGATCGCCGTCCACCGAGATCGAGTCGACGGGTGGGCGGGCCGGTTCCGCCGGGTCCCGGTGGTGCGGGGAACGGTCGCCCTCGCCAGCACCGTCGCACTCGGGATGCGAGCGCTGTCGTGGTCGCGCCTGGTGGCGGAGGGCGAGGCGCAATCGCGGCGGTCCGTCGTGGTCGCCACGCTCATGAGCGTCGCTGTGTTCGTGACCGTCTTCGCCTTGGCGCCGGCCGCGGCCGCCAGGCTGATCGCCGATCACGGCGCCGCTTTTGCGGTCACGGAGGCCCTGGCTCGGCTGGTTCTGTTCGTGGGGTACGTGGCCGCCATCGGCCGTCTGCCGGGCATCCGCCGGACCTTCGAGTATCACGGCGCCGAGCACCAGGCCATCGCCGCCGCCGAGGCGGGCGACGCCTTGGACGTCGACCACGTCCGGCGCTACAGCCCCCGCCACGCACGTTGCGGCACCGACTTCCTGGTGTTGGTGGCGGTGGTGGCGATCGTTGCCTTCGCCCTGGTGTCGCCCCCCGCATGGTGGGCGCTGGCCGCCAGCCGGGTTGTGCTCCTACCGGTGGTGGCGGGGATCGCCTACGAGGTGCTGCGCGTCTCGGACCGACCGTCGGTGGCGCGCTGGCTCACGCCCGTCATGGTCCCCGCCATGGCCGTGCAGCGGCTGACGACCCGCCGACCGTCGGACGCGCAGATCAAGGTGGCCATCGCCGCCGTCGAAGCGGCGTTGGCAGCTGCCGACGCCCCGACTACTGCTTGACGATCAGGTCGGCCAGCTCGCTGACGGCGACCATGGCAGGCGAGCTCGGGTCGGCGTCCATCGGCGCCACGCCCTGCTGGTCGGCGATCTCGACGGCCCGGTCCTCGGGCACGCTAAACATCTCCGCGACGCCGAGCGCGGCCGCGACCCGGGCGAACCCGGCCTCGTCGACGGTGCGGTTGGCGACGCCGATGATGCGGGTGACGCCCAGTTCCTGCGCGACCACCACCGCCCGGCGCGCAATCTCGACCGACTTCTCGCTGCCCTCACTGACCGCCAGCACGACGTCGTTGGCGCCGGGCTTGGCCCAGATGAGGTCGTTGAGGCCCGCTTCGAGGTCGGCCACGACGACTCGGTCGACATCGGCCAGCTCACCGAAGAACTGGCGCGTGGTGTTGTGGGAACCACAGCACAGGCAGGCGTCGGACGGCCGCTCGATCTTGCCCGTGGCCACCAGCCGGATGCCTTCGGGGGCGTCCACGCCGTAGTGGTCGAGCAGATCCTCGGCCAACGGCTTGGGGTCGTTGTGGGTGTGGCCGGCGTCGAGCAGGGCGTTGAGGATGGGCTTCATGGTCTCGACCGTTTCCCGGTCGACGCCGAGGGAGATGCCGAGGTTGGGGTTCGGGTCGGCGTCGACCGCGATCACCTGATGGCCACGCTGGGCCAGCTGGCGGGCCAGCGCCCCCGAGATCATGCTCTTGCCCGAGCCACCCTTGCCGCACACCGCGATCCTCATACCGAAACCTCCTGTGACTGTGAGACGAACAGCTCGACGACTTGCTCGATGGCCTTGACGGTGGGGGAGTCGGGGCACTCGTCGATCGGCGACAGGCCCAGGCGCTCCGCCTCGGCCACCTCGTCGTCGAACGGGATGCGGATGTGCGGGGCCAGGCCGGGGTGGTCGGGCTCGTCGCGGAACCGGTTGGCGACGATGGTCGTCGACCGCCCCTCGCCCACCATCGGGAGCAAGCGGCGCGCCGTCATGCCCGAACGCCACGCCGGCCCGACGACGACCACCACGTCGTCGGCGAAAGCGTGGTACCGCTCGAACGGGGTCGTCGGGCCTGCTTCCAGGTCGCCGATGACGTCCCACTCGGGCTCGCCGAAGCCTAGGAGCGTCTGGATCATGGCCACCACCGTGCGTTTGGCGGACTCCTTGTCGATCTCGCCGATCTTGCCAAGGCTCGTGACGCGCACGCCGTCCGGCCCGACGACGGTGTGCTTCTCGACCACCTCGCGCGGCAGCACGTCCTGGCGCAGCTGCCATCCATAGGCGGCGCCCGGGTTCTCCTCGAGCACTTCCAAGGGCATCGTCACGTCGCGGCCCTTGAGGCCGACGCTGTAGGACAGGCCGGGGTTGACGTCCATGTCCGAGGCGAGGACGTTGCGGCCTCGCCGGGCGAGCATGCGGGCGACCGTCGACGAGATCACGGTCTTCCCGGCGCCGCCCTTGCCGATGACCGCCAGCCGGATCCCGAGGCGCGACTCGGCGTCCCGGCGCTCGTCGGCGTCCACGCCGACGAGCGCGGCCTCGGCCTGCCCCACCCAGTCGCGCAGCCCGGCCTCGTGGGCGTCGAGCATGGCGTGGATGCCGGTAAAGCCCTTGCTCCGCTGCCACGACTGGAGGTGACGCAGGTACGAACTCGCCTGGCGGCGGACGGCGAGCCAGCCCAGGGGATCGGCCGCACGCCCGCCGAGGTCGTCCATCACCCTGGTCTGGCGGCCGAGGTTGTCGGCTGCCCACGCCTCCCGCTTCAACCGCCGCGCCTCGCGCTCGGCGTCATCCATCTGCTATGCCCACCTTCCCCTTCGACCCCTCGGCCGAGTGTACGCAACACTACGGGGATGAGGGGAAGAAGCGTGGTGGCGACGGCGTGCCTGGTGATGCTCGTTGGCGTCGGAGCGGCGGGCGCCCACGAGACCGAGACGGTTGGACCGCTCCGGCTCTCCGTCGGCTGGGGCGACGAGCCGGCGCTGGTGGGCGCGCTCAACCACGTCCAAGTCACCGTGACCGACCTGGCCGGCGCGCCGGTGAACGATCCCGCCGCGACCCTCACCGTCGAGGTCATCTTCGGCGCCGAGAAGGCGACCCGCGCCCTGGCATCGGTGGGTGGGTCGCCGGGACGGTACGAGGCCGCGCTCATCCCCACGCGGGCCGGCACGTACGCCTTCCGGGTGCACGGGGCGGTCCGGGGCACCAACATCGACATCACGTCCACGTGCTCAGACCGGACCTTCGACTGCGCGAAGGACCCGGACGAGCTTCAGTTCCCGGCCAAGGACCCTTCCACCGGCCAGCTGGCGGCCCGGCTCGACCGGGAGCTGGCCCGCCAAGGGGACGCGTCGAAGCGGGACCCGCTGGTGATCGTCGCGGTGGCGATCGCCGCCGCCGCGCTGGCCCTGGCCGCGGCGACGACGGCCCGGGGCGCCCGCAAGCATTGATCCTCCGGCGGCGGTCGGCGACGGCCCCGGCGACGGCCCCGGCGACGGCCCCGGCGA
>JAHFUQ010000054.1 GCA_023265045.1 Acidimicrobiia bacterium | reverse complement strand
GAGGTCGGGCAGGGCGGCGAACCGACCGGCGACGGTCTCCGCCGTCCCGACCGAGTTGACCAGGTCGCGCTCGCCCGCCCCTGCGCCGATCGCGCCGGCCAGGTGGTCGTGGCCGCCGATCGTGACGGCAACGCCCTCCGTGACACCCAACCACGCCGCCCCGTCGCGCGACGTCCGGCCCATCACCGATCCGGCCGCCAGCACGGGTGGGAACAGGCCGCCCGGCAGCTTCAGCGCCTCAGCGACTTCGGGCCGCCAGCGCCGCTCGGCCACGTCGTAGCAACCGGTGCGGGCGGCGAGCGAGTGCTCGGTCGCAGCCACGCCGGTCAGACGCCACAGGACCAGTTCGGGGGCGCCCAGCCAGCGGTGCGCCACCACGCCCCGTTCGACGAACCACGCCAGCTTGGCGACGGATAGCACCCGGCGGGCCCTCTGGCCGATCCACCGGTCGTACTCGGCGCCGAACACCTCCCCCAGCCGGGCGACGGCGGCATCGCCCCGGGGATCGTTCCACGCGACGACGGGCGTCGCGGGCCGGCCGTCTCGGCCGTACACGGCCCCGCTCTCCGCCATCCCCGCCACGCCGACGGCGGCCACCTGCGCCCCGCCCCGCGAGCCCACAGCCTGCCGCACTGCCCGCGGGACCGCGGCCAGCATGTCGTCGACGGGCGCCTCGACCCGCCCGTCCTCGGCCTGCGCCCACGGCGTGGCCACCCGGCCCAGGCCCGCCAGGGCGCCGCCCTCGTCCACGAGGACGGCCTTGACCGAGGTGGTCCCCAGGTCGACGCCGAGCAGGAGTTCGCGTCCCACGACCCAGTAGTGTCCCGCCGCCGTGGGGCTCGAGCGACACGCCCGCCAACCCGCCGTCCTCGGCGCCGTCGCCGCCGGCGGGGCGCTGGGCGCGGCCGCCCGCTACGGGCTTGCCCAACTCGTCCCCCTCGCGCGGCACACGTTCCCGTGGGCGACGTGGCTGACCAACGTCTCAGGCAGCTTCGCCCTCGGCCTGCTCGTGGTCGTGCTGGTCGACCGCTACCCGCCGTCGCGGTTCTTGCGGCCCTTGCTCGCCACCGGCTTCCTCGGCGCCTACACCACCTACTCGACCTTCGCCGTCCAGGCCAACCAGCTGATCGGTGAGGGCCGGGCGGGGCTGGCGGCCTCCTACGTGGGGGCAAGCCTGGCCGGCGGGCTCATCGCGGGAGCCGTGGGCATGGTCGCCAGCCGCCGCCTCCGACGGGCGTGACGGCCGCGGGCTGGATCGCCTTGCTCGGCGCCGCTGCGGCGGGCGCCCTGCTCCGGCACCTGGTGGGTCAGGTCGTGGGCAGCCGGGCAGGGACGCTGGCGGTCAACCTCAGCGGTTCGCTCCTGGCCGGGCTGGTAACGGGGAAGGGCGTCGTGCTGGCCACCGGATTCTGCGGGGCCTTCACCACGTTCTCGACGTTCACGGTCGACACTGTCGGCCTCCTCGAACAGGGCGACCTCCGCGGCGCCTTCGGCAACGTGGCGCGCACGCTCGTGCTGTGCGCCGCGGCGGCGGCCGCGGGACTGGCCCTCGCGTAGCCATGGACGCCCCGACCCTCAGCCCGCGGGCCCTGAACCGGGCCACGCTGGCCCGCCAGCTCCTCCTCACCCGCTCGACGACGCCACCCCTCGACGCGGTCGAGCGGCTGGTCGGCCTGCAGGCGCAGATCCCCCTCAACCCCTACCTCGCCCTCTGGTCGCGGCTCGACGCCTTCTGCCCCGACACGCTCTCGCAGCTGCTGCTCGACCGCAGGGTCGTCCGGATCGTGGTCATGCGGGCGACGATCCACCTCGTCACCGCCGACGACTGCCTCACGCTGCGGCCCTTGGCCCAACCGGCGCTGGACGCCGAGCTGCGCCGCCACCGGGAATTCGCGCCGGCGCTGCGAGACGTCGACGTCAACGCGGTCCTCGCCTTCGCCCGTCCCCTGCTCGCCCGGCCGCATACCGGGCCGCAGCTGCGCGCCGCCCTGGCCGAGCGGTTCCCCGAGCACCACGCCGCCGCGCTGGCCTACGCGTGCCGGAACTTCCTCGCCCTCGTCCAGGTCCCGCCCCGGGGTGTGTGGGGCCGGTCGGCGCAGGTCACCTACGCGACCGCCGAGACCTGGATCGGCCGCCCCCTCGAAGCCAACCCGTCCATCGACCAGACCGTCCTGCGCTACTTGGCGGCCTTCGGTCCCGCCACGGTGGCCGACGTCGCGACGTGGTCCCGCCTGACCCGGTTGGGTGAGGTCCTCGACCGTCTCCGACCCCAACTCCGTACCTTCCGCGACGATCAGGGTCGGGAGCTGTTCGACCTTCCCGGCGCGCCCAGGCCGGACCCCGGCGCCGAGGCGCCACCGCGCCTGCTGCCCGAGTACGACAACATCCTGCTGTCCCACGCCGACCGTTCCCGGTTCGCGCCTGAGGAGACCCGAAAACGGCTCGCCATGACGCCCGGGAACGTCCACGGCGCCGTCCTCTCCGATGGCGCCCTGGTCGGCTCATGGGCCCGCGCCGAGGGAACGCTGACGATCCGCCACGCCGAACCGCTGAGGGCCCAGGCCCAAGAGGCCCTCGCCGCCGAGGGGGCGGCGGCCATGCGGTTCCTGGGCGATCACGCGCCGGCGGTCGATGTCCGGTTCGTCGCTCCCAAATGAGTAATACGGCCTATTGGGAACCCGCCGCTCATGGTGCGCCGCTCACCTACCGATAACGAAAGGGACAAGGGCCCGCTTTCCATTTGAGGTGCGTAGAAAATGACCGACCTGGCCGCTCTCGACGTTGCTCACGCGCACCACTACCTCCTCGAAGAGCTCGAAAACCTCCCCACCGCCCCAGGCGCCCCCCCGGAGCGGCGAAGGCGCGACGACGGCTGGCTCGAGCGCTGGCTCGACACGTGCAGCGACCTCGCCCGCCTCCGGGCCACCAACCCCATGCTCGACGCCGTCATCGAAGAGATCGACGGCCGGCGCATCCGCATCGGCGACCACTGGCTGGCGGACTTCGCCTCGTGCAACTACCTCGGCTTCGACCTCGACGCCGAGATCATGTCGTCCATCGGCCAGCACGTCCTCAACTGGGGCACCCATCCGAGCTGGTCCCGGCTGCTCGGGAGCCCGGTGCTGTACGAGCAGATCGAAGCGAAGCTGACGGCGCTGCTCGGCGCACCCGACACCCTGGTGATGCCCACGATCACGCACATCCACATGTCGGTGATCCCGGTCCTGGCCGGCGGCGGCACCATCTTCCTCGACCGCCGCGCCCACAAGACCATCTTCGACGGCACCAAGATCGCCAGCAGCAACGGCGCCCGGGTCCAGCGCTACGCCCACGACGACCTCGAACACCTCGAGTCCTTGCTGCGGGTCGCCCCCGGTGGGCCGCGCCTGATCTGCATGGACGGGGTCAACAGCATGACGGGCAACGCGCCCGACATCCGCGCCTTCGCCGCCCTGGCCCGCGAGCACGACGCGCTGCTGTACGTCGACGACGCCCACGGCTTCGGCGTGATCGGCGAGCGCACCGCCGACGAGCCCTGCGACTGGGGCAGCAAGGGCAACAGCATCGTGCGCCACTTCGGCGAGACGTACGACAACATCATCCTCGTCGGCGGGTTCTCCAAGTCGTACTCATCGCTCCTCGCGTTCCTGGCCCTGCCCACCCGGGTCAAGAACGTCCTCAAGATCGCGGCTCCTCCGTACCTGTACTCGGGTCCCTCCCCGGTGGCGTCGCTCGCCACCGTTCTCGCCGGGCTGGACGTGAACGCCGACCGCGGCGACGCCATCCGCCGGGACCTCTACGAGAAGACCCGCCGCGTCCTCGTCCGCCTCGACGAGTTGGGCGTCGGAACCCCGAACACCTCGGGCTTTCCGATCATCGAGATCCCCTTGGCCAACCCGGACCAGATCGACGAGCTCGGCCGGTTCCTGTTCGACCGGGGGATCTACGTCACGCTGGCGGCGTTCCCCCTCGTCCCTCGCAACGAGGTCGGGTTCCGGATCCAGGTGACGGCGGCCAACACCCACGAGGAAATCGATCTCCTGCTCGCCGTGCTGGACGAGGCGACCGAGCGCTTCGGGCTGGCCCGGGCCTGGCGCCCCGCCGCCTGAGACGACCCGATGCGGGCCGCCCGGCGCGTCTTGGCGCCGCTCCGAGACCGAAACTTCGCCCTGCTGTGGACGGGGATGACCGTGTCCCTGCTCGGCGACGGGGTCCTTCTCGTGGCGCTGGCGTGGCAGGTCTACGAACTGTCGAACGCACCCACGGCCCTGGCCGCCGTCGGCGTGGCGATGACGATCCCTCACGTCGCGTTCCTGCTGCTGGGCGGCGTCGCCAGCGACCGGCTCGACCGGCGCGTGTTGATGATCGTCGCCGATGTCGCGCGGGCCGCGGCGGTGGGCGTCATGGGGCTGCTGGCGGCCACCGGCGACCTGCGTCTGTGGCACGTCTTCCCGTTGATCGCCGTCTACGGGGCGGCCACTGCGTTCTTCGGACCCGCCTTCGACGCCTTTGTCCCCGATGTGGTGGCGGCGGACGAGCTGCCCCAGGCGAACGCCATCGACCAATTTGTGCGGCCCCTCGCCCTGCGCCTCGCCGGCCCCGCCCTCGGCGGTTTCGTGATCGCGGCCGGTGGCGGGACGGCGGCAGCGTTCCTGTTCGACGCGTGCACCTTCATCGTGTCGATGGCCTGCCTCACGCGGGTGCGGCCCCAGATCCTCACCCATGACACCGCCGGTCGCGAGTCCGGCTCGATGATCGGCGAGGTGGCCGAGGGGTTCCGGTTCGTCCGTCACAACGTGTGGCTGTGGGGAACGCTGCTGGCGGCGGCGTGCGCTTACCTGCTGTTCATGGGGCCGGTCGAGGTGCTCCTGCCCTACATCGTGAAGAACGACCTTCACGCCGGCGGCGGGTCCCTCGGGATCATCTTCGCCGTCGGCGGGGTCGGCGCCATCCTGGCCTCCCTGGCCATGGCCGCGGTCGGCACCCCCCGCCGCAACATCACCCTCGTCTACCTGACGTGGACCGGCTCGACCCTCGTCCTGGCCGGGTACGGGATCGTGCACGCGCCGTGGCAGGCGATGGTGATCAGCTTCCTGTTCAACGGCTTGGAGTCGGCCGGCACGGTGGTGTGGCTGACGACCAAGCAGCGCCTCGTCCCCCGGCACCTCCTGGGTCGGGTGTCGAGCTTCGACTGGTTCATCTCGACCGGGCTCGTCCCGCTGTCGTTCGCCATCACCGCTCCCGTCGCCGCCGCCATCGGCGCCCGCGACACGTTCGTGCTCGCGGGGGTGCTCGGCGCGGGCGTGACCCTCGCCTTCCTGTTCCTCCCCGGCGTGCGCGACGCCGAAGGCCGACGGCCCGACGCAACAGCGCCCGACCCCGAGCCGGCCCAGCGCCTCGCCGCCTGAGGAGCCTACGGGGCGCGGCGGGAAGCAGACGGCGCGGCGGCCGCGGGGAACAGCGTCGACGCCGGGGCGGGCCTCCCCAGGAGGTAGCCCTGGGCCGCGTCGCACCCCAGTTCGGCGATCAGGCGCAGCGCGTCGTCGGTCTCCACTCCCTCGGCGACGATGCGCAGGTCGAGGGCGTGGGCCAGGTCGATCGTCGACCGGATGATGGCGACGGCGCGGTGATCGTCGGCCGCCGCGGCGAGGAACGCCCGGTCGAGCTTGAGCTCGTCCACGGGCAGGTCACGCAAGTAGGCCAGCGAGGAGAACCCGGTGCCGTAGTCGTCGACGGACAGCTCGAAGCCGAGGTCGTGCAGCCGTCCGAGGACCTCGCGGCTCTGCTCGGCGTCGCCCATGAAGCAGTCCTCGGTGATCTCGAGGACCACACTGCGGGGGTCGACGCCTTGGCGGTCGAGCACGGCGGCGACCTTCTCGGGAAGCTCGCTGTCGGTGAGATTGGACGCGGACAGGTTGACCGCAACGCTGACATCGACGTCCTCGCGCGCCCACTGCGCTTGCTGCGCCGCGGCCTGATCGAGCACGACCATGGCGAGCGGTCCGATGAGCCCGCTCTGCTCGAACAAGCCCAGGAAGCGATCGGGCGTCAACAGCCCGCGCGCCGGGTGTTGCCACCGCACCAGCGCCTCGACGCCGGTGATGGCCTGGGACGCCAGGTCGAGCTTGGGCTGGTAGTACAGGACCAGCTCGTGGCGCCCGATCGCGTCGCGCACGTCCTCCATCAGCTCGAGCTGGTCACGGGTGTGGGTGTCCCGGAACGACGAGTAGAACTCCCACCCGTGATGGCTCCGCTTGGCCTCGTACATGGCCACGTCGGCCTTCTGCAGGAGGGCGTCGGCTTCCGTCCCGTGGTCAGGCGCGATGGCGATGCCGATGCTGGCGTCGACGCGCAAGGCGATGCTCTCGAGGAAGAACCGCTTGCGGAGCACGTCGCGGACGCGCTCGGCGACCACCGACGCGGCCGCCGGGCTCTCGAGGGGCGAGAGCAGCAAACCGAACTCGTCGCCGCCCAGCCGGGCCAGGGCGCCGCTGCTCCCCACCACGCCAGCCAGGCGCGGGCCGAGCTGGCGGAGCACCTCGTCGCCGACGCTGTGCCCGAGGCTGTCGTTGATCTCCTTGAACCGGTCGAGGTCGATCATGAGCACCGCGAGCTCCTCCCGACCCGACCCGGGCCGCAAGCAGCTGCGCAGGGTCTCGTAGAAGTAGCGCCGGTTCGGCAATCCGGTGAGCTCGTCGGTGCGCGCCTCACGGCGACTCTCGGCCAGGGCCTGGAGCTGGCGGTAGGCGTGCCCCATGCGGGCGACCGCGACCAGCAGCGTGCAGGTGGCGAGGAGAACCGCCAGCGCGGCGACGTTCCCCCACGACCCGTAAACCACGACGGCGAGCGAGGTCACGAGGAACAGCCCCGGGACGATGGCGGGCGGGGCCTGGACGGCCCGTTGCGGGCGGACGCCGCGCGCCTGCCACGCCGCGATCGCCATCAGGAACGTGCCGACCATCCAGACGGTGTCCAGCGGCGTGCCGGTCTGGTATGTCTCGGCGGCGACGCGCAGCACGTACACGCTGTCAGCCACGGCAAACGTGACGAGGCCGACGCCCAGGGTCCACCACACCCGGTCGGGGCGCCAACCCTGGACGGCGAAGACCACGACCACCATCGTCACCAGGATGAGATCGCCGATGGGGTAGGCGATGTTGGTCGCCGTGGTCGCGAAGTCGCCTCGGACGCCGTGCTCGGTGATGTAGCCAATGACGGTGGCAGCCTCCAGGGCGGCCACGCCGAAGGCGGCGATGATCCCGTCCAGCCAAATCGCACGCGAGCCCTTGGCGGGGAGGGCGTCGCGGACCAGCAGGCCGACCGCCAAGTACGCGACGGGGTAGAAGAGTAGGAAGAAGTAGTCCGATACGGCGGGCACCGGAGGCGGGTCCATGTACGTGACGACGGTCGTCCAGAACAGGTTCCCGAGGTTGAACAGGAGCAGGCTGATGGCGAGCGCCGCCCATCCGGCGCGCTGGCGATCCTTGACGGCGATCGCCCGAAGGCCGCAGATCGCAGCGCACCCGGCGTACGCCAGGTTGCCGATCCAGCCGTCGTACAGCGAGATCGTGCTGGGGTGGTGGCGGAAAACGGTCGAGGCGAGGTAGATGGCGATGAGGCCGCCCGTGACGAGCTCGAGGTAGCGGACCGCTGAGCGCACTGCCGGCGTCATCTCGAGCCGGCGGACCCCTGCCGCCCCGGCCTCCACCTGCGTTATCCCCCGGTGCATGACCTCCGCCTCTCGCGCGCCGCCGCCCGATGCCAACCGCCCATGATCGAGACTGCAACTAGAGGAACGTAACCATGGTACGAAACATGCAGCGCTATGCGCGGTGCGGGGCCGACAACATGCGCTAAACGTCGCTGCGCTCGACCGCGCTGGCGCCGGCGGCCAACGCGCCGGCCGCGTACGCCACCGTCGTGAGCGCGCTCGCGATCCACGTCGCGCCTGCCGCGCCTCCAGCCACGGCCGCGGCGGCCGCTCCCGGCAGGTAGGCGGAAACGGCCGGCGCGAGGGCGGCAACGAGGGGCTCGACGAGGAGCACGCCGACGAGCGTCCCCACGACGGCGGCCGTCTGGTTGCGGACCGCGGCCCCGATTCCTACGCCGAGGACGCCAGCCAGCGCCGCTCCGACGACCGCGCCAAGGACAGCCTTGGGCGCCCCGGGATTGGCGGGAGCGCCGAGGCGCAGCATCGTGACTACGACCCCGACAGCGACGCTGGCGGCGCCGAGAACCATGCCGATCACCGCGTACGTGAACGCCTTCGCCGCCACGTGCACGCTGCGCCCGGGCTCGATGAGGTATCGCCACACGACCTCACCGTGGTGGTGCTCCGAGGTCACCGAGAGGACGCCGAGCAGCACGACGAAGACCCGCAGGGCGGCGACGCCGCTGAAGACGGCTTGGCGGTCTTTGGCCGCGAATGCGACGAGCCCCGCCACGACGAGCATCGAGCCGGCGAGGACCCACGTCGTGCGCGAGCGCCAGCACCGGTCCTCCTCGACGAGGATCTGCGCCCGGACCCGTTGCGTGAAATCCGCCGCGCTCATGGCGCCCAGGGGGCGGTGCTCATGCCGCCGACCGCCCGCCGATCGAGGCAAAGAAGACATCTTCCATGGACGACGATTCGACTCGGAGCTCGTGCAGGGTGACGCCGATGGCCGCGGCCACGTTGCCGATCTGCGCGGCCGAAGCGTCCGCGATGCGCACCGTTTCGCCGGTGAGCGAGGCATCGAGCCCGAGCTCGGCCAGCACCGCGCCGAGCACGGCGGCATCGGGGCTCGTGGCGACAACCCGAGTGCGGATCAAATCGCCGACGGCGCCCGACGCGACCACGCGCCCACCGTGGACGACGACCACGTCGTCAGCCACCAGCGCAACCTCGTGCAGTTGGTGGCTCGAGACCAGGATCGTGCGGCCCTCGTCGGCCAACCGCCGGAGGAGACCGCGCAGCCAACGCAGTCCCTGCGGATCCAGCCCGTTGGCGGGCTCGTCGAGGATCAGCACGGAGGGATCGGCGAGGAGGACGCCGGCGAGCGCGAGCCGCTGGCGCATGCCCAGTGACAGCTTCCCGGTCTTGCGATCGGCGGCCGCGCTGAGGTCGGCGAGGGCGAGCACCTCGTCGGCCCGCCTTGTGGGCACGCCGATAGCGCGGGCCAGGGCCTGGAGCTGAGCCCGCGCCGACGACCCCGGATGGAACCCGGCGCCGTCGAGGAGCGCGCCGATGTGCCGCGCCGGGTCGGCGATGGCCTGGTAGCGCAAGCCGCCGATGGTCGCCACGCCGCTGGTGGGGGCGGCCAGCCCGACGAGGATCCGCAACGTCGTCGTCTTCCCGGCGCCGTTGCGGCCGAGGAACCCGGTGATGCGTCCCGGCGCCGCTTGGAAAGTGACACCGTCGAGAGCCGCGGTCGGGCCGTAGCGCTTCGTCAGGCGGTCGACACGTATCGCATGCATGACCTGATCCGTTCGTCGATCGGAGGGTGGCTGGCGGTGATACGGCGGAACCAGGGAAGGGCTCTCGGCGCCTCCCCCTCGTCCGCGGCCCGGTCGAGCATGGCGGCGAAGTGGTGCGGCTCGTCGAGGAGGGAAAGGGCGAACTTGTCCGCTGCCCGTTCCTGGCCGCGGTCGAGCGCGGCCAGCAGGCAGCGCGCCGGCAGCGCCATAGCGGCGGTCAGCAGCAGCAGGGTCGGGTACGAGCGGGGGTCCCCGATGCTGGGGACGCCCGCCCAGTGCAGGAGCGGCGTCCACGCCAGCATCCACGCCGCGAAGGCGAAGGTCGCGAGCTGGGCCCCGACCGTGAGCGGCAGTCGCCGGGCGGCGTGGCCGAGGCGCCAGTGGCCGATCTCGTGGGCGACCACCTGATCGGCGACGTCTGCGGGCCAGGCGGCGACGGCCGCGCCGAACACCACGCGGCGCGTGGGGCCGAGCCCGATGACGTAGGCGTTGCAGTGCTTGTCGCGCCCGCCGTGCGCGACCTGCACGGCGCCGATGTCGACACCGGCGCGGGCGCCGAGGGCAACCACGCGCGCCGTGAGCGCGGCGTCGGCGGGCTCGATCGGGCCGGCCTGGGCGCGGAGGAGCATGGGCATGGCGAACTGCCCGACGAGGGTGACGGCCGAGAAGAGAAGCCATGCCAGCAGCCACCAGTTCGGCGTCGAGCGAAGAAGTGCGTAGAGCGGGATGGTCAATGCCGATCCGGCCGTCACGCTGACCACGAATACCTTGATTTCATTGGCCGCCCAGGCGCCGGGTGACGACGAGCGGGAAAACGTGAACGGCGCCCGGACGACTGCCCGAACGCCGTTCACGGCTGCGACCACGACAACCAGAGCGACGATCCACCCTTCGATTCCTGCCCCTTCGAGGATCCGATGTGGAACCCGAGCCGTGACGCACACCACCAAGGCACAACTGGTGGCGATCGCGGCGCCGGTCGTCGTAGTGCTCACGAGCGTGATCCGTGTTCGTGGCTCAGGCCAGGATGCCGGCCAGCAGCGGGCCGACGACGGGGATGATCGACACAACGGCGCCGAGCAGGCCGCCGACGACGGGGATGAGCTTGCGCATGAGAATTGCCTCCGTTTGGTGAGTCCTTCCTCCCCTTTGAGGAAGGTGCTCATGGTGTCGGCGGCGTCCCCAAAACACTTGAGCGATTTGTTGTCGATCCGTTGAGATTTCGTTGACCGTCGTTGATCGTCGATCTGCGGTTACCTTGCGGGCGTGCCGACCGGTGGTCCCCGCATCCTCGTGGTCGATGACGACAAGTCCGTCCGGAACTTGTTGCGCGGGTTGCTGACCGCCGAGGGCTACATCGTCGACGAGGCGACCGACGGCCCGGCCGCGCTTGACCGGGTGACGCGCGTCCCGCCCGACCTCGTGCTCCTGGACGTGATGATGCCGGGACAGAGCGGCCTCGACGTCCTCGCCGTGCTACGCCGCACGAGCAACGTGCCCGTTGTCATTCTCACGGCGAAGGACGACGAGACCGACCGAGTCGTAGGACTGCGCCTCGGCGCCGACGACTACGTCGTCAAGCCTTTCTCGAACGCCGAGCTGACGGCCCGCCTCGCCAGCGTGTTGCGGCGCAGCGGCGCGGCGCGGCCCACGGCTCGCATCGAGCTCCCCGGGCTCAAGCTCGACCTCGCCGCTCGCGAGGTGACCGTGGGCCGCCGGGTCGTCGAGATGCCCTCCCGCGAGTTCGACCTGCTCGCCTTTCTGGCCGGGTCCCCTGGGGAGACGTTCAGTCGCGAGCAGTTGCTCGAACAGGTGTGGGGCTCGTCCGCCGACGCCCAGAACGTAGCCACCGTGACCGAGCACGTCCGCCGCATCCGCAGCCGCATCGAGAAGCAGCCCGACCGGCCGCGCTGGATCCGTACCGTGCGCGGCGCCGGGTACCGCTTCGAGGCGTAAAGCGGCGCCTACAGGAGGCGCTTGGCCGCGAGGACGCGATCGGTGGTGTGCGCCGGGTTGCCGTCGGGCGGCTCGAGGGTGACGCCCATGCGGGGGAACTTCGCGGTGTCGGCCTCGAAGTCCCACCGGACCTTGGCGTGGCCGTCGGCGTCGACGGTGAACGTCCCCACCGACACCCGGTTCGGGCGATCCGGGGCGTCGCCCTGGGCCGCGACCAACCAACACTCGTAGAACGAGCCGGCGGGCGGCTGCGGCAGGCCGCTGACTTCCATCTCGATCGTTCCGCCCGTGGCGGTCGTGCGCACCCGAGCCACCGCCGATCCCGAGCGCCCGGGCGGCGCCTCCAGCTCGATCACCTCCGCGACCGCGGCTTTCGGCTCGGTCACGGTCCGCACGACGGCGATCCCGGCGCCGAGGACGAGGACCGACGCCGCCACGGCGAGCACCGTGCGCAGCTCGATCGTGCGCCGCCGGCGGTGGTGGTGGACGTGGGACCGAGCCACTGTCGGCGGCCGGCCCTCGTCCGCCTCGGCTGCTCTCTCGATGGCGGCAAAAGTCCGGTCCTCGAGGTGGCGCGGCACGTCCACCGGCGGCGCCGCCTTAGCGAGCAGTTCTCCCAGTCCGGACAGCTCGGCGACCTCGTTGCGGCACTCGGCACAGCCACTGAGGTGCGCCTCGAACGCCATGACCTCCTCGGGCGTGAGGATGCCCAAGACGTGGCCGGCGACGTCGGCGTGGAGCGCGGCGTCTTCAGGCATGGAGTGGTCAGGCATGGACGCCTTCCTGCTCGAGGACCTCTTTGAGCCCTCGCAGGGCGTGGTACGTCCGGGTCTTCACCGTGCCCAACGGTACGCCCAGCCGCTCGGCTATCTCACTCTGCTTGAGGCCCTCCGTATAGGTGAGGTCGAGCACCTCCCGGTGGGCCGACGACAACGAGTCCAGGGCGTGGCGGACGGTCAGGCCCACGACGACGCGCTCCATGGCGTCGCCGGGCGCGGCAGCGTCCTCCGGCTCCGGCTGGAAGGGGCGAGACGACGGACGGCGGTACAGGTCGATGGCGATGCGGCGAGCGGCGGTGAAGATGAACGCGCTCGCCGACCCCTTGCCCGGATCGAACTGTCCGGCCTTGCGCCACAGACGCACGAACGTCTCCTGTACGAGCTCCTCGGCCAGGCTCGGATCGCCCAGCAGCCGGATGCCGAGCCCGTACAGCCGCCGCTCGAAGCGCCGGTACAGCTCCCGCAAGGCGAGGGTGCGATCGCCGGCGGCGACCCTCGCCACGAGGGCGGCGTCGGAGGCATCGGCGTCCCCAGGGTCGGCCGGACCAGGCGTCTCGCCCACGAGCGCCAAGTCAAGCAGGCTCGGGCTGTCGTCGTTTCTGGCCACGGTCTCGTTTCCACGTCCTATCCCCCGGAGTGGATACGGGGCCGGAAGGCCGCAAGTTCATCGGGATTCGTTGAACCTTCGCCGGGCCGCCTCCGTACTCGCCAGCACAGTCCGACGATCGAGCCCAGCGAAAGGCGGCCCCGATGAGGAGCATCCGGATCAAGCGAGCGAATTCAGCAGGACGAGCAGCCCGTATTGTCACCAACTTCGGGCAGCCATACACGACCCCCGAGGGCAAGCGCAGCTCGTACCTCGGGTTGTCGAACTTCTACCGCGACAAGTCGAGCGCCGCCGCCAGCCGGCGTGAACGCAACCGGTACGGCGACCTGGCCAAGGAATACGCCTACCTCGCCGCGTTGTACCGCTGAGCCGGTCGGCGCCCAAACGCGTTAAGCGGTCCCGCCCATGACGGCCGGGACCGCTCTGGCGCGCTCAAACGGGAGCGGGCATCTTGTGAAATATCCCTGTATTTCCGGTGAACTACTTGGGATCGAAGAGCGTAGGCCGGACCAACAATGGCCCTGCCAACCTCACCAAGGAGCGATGATATGCGCAAGACCCGTTCGATCCTGTCCACCGCTGCGATCCTTGTCGGGGCAGCCACGCTGGCGTCGCCGGCGGGAGCGCTGCCCATCGGCGGCAGCGACCCGCCTGAGCCTCCCGACCGCCCGGACCTGAAGGTGACCGCCCTTTCGGTTTCACCGGTCGGCAGCAGTTGGTCGATCAGCTACACCGTCGCCAACAGCGGCCAGGCGTCGGCCGGCGCCTCGAAATTGGCGCTGAACGGCGGCGGCGGGGTCTCGACCGTCATCAGCCTGACGTCGATGGCGGCCGGTACGACCCGGTCCGGGACCGTGCAACTGCCGCGCCCCGCGCCGTGCTTTGTCTACCTGTACGCCACCGCCGATTCCACGGGGAGCGTGACCGAGAGCAGCGAGACGAACAACAACCGGACCGCTGTCGGTGTCGTGCCGCCGTGCCCCCCCCCGCTACCGGGTCACGGCCGCCAGCTTCAAGGCCCTCGACGAGAGCGGCATCGACGCCAGCGGATCGGACGAGCCGTACTGGATCTTCAACACCGTCAGCAACGGCGGCACGGCGTCGAGCCGGGCCAGCCAGGTGTTCGGGAGCATCGACTCAGGCGACACGCAGTACTTCGGCGTGGCCGACAGCTGCCTCTGGGGCTGCGGCGCCGCCGGCGCCGAGGCGCCGGTCGGCATCGGACTCAGCGTGCAGCTGTGGGAGAGCGACCTCGGCCACGTCAGTGACACCCTGCACGACACCGCCGACGCCTTCCAGGCCGCCGGTCCCATCCTTACGGCGGCGGGCGCGCCGGCGTGGGTCGGCGCCACGACCTCGGCCATGGGCAAGGCCATGGACTTCATTCTCGGGTGGGCCCAGGACGACCTCCTGGGGACCAACACCTACGCCTTCTCGGCCGACTCCCTGGCGGCCGCGTTGCCGTCCCGCGGCACGAGCTTCGCCGACACCCGCACGTACACCAACGGCGACGCCACGTACACGCTGACCATATACGTCAGCCGCATTGTGTAGCCGGGCCGCGCATTCGGTCGCAGCCGCACCGGGTGGGCCTGCGGGCTCACCCGCGGCGCGCCGAGAACCGGTGACGCCGGCACGGCTACCCCGCTCACACAGACCACGAGGCGAACTCGCTGCCCCTGGGCAGGTTCGACACTCGTCGTTGTTCAGTGCCGTCCGCGGCCATGACATACGCCTCGTACCGCTTGTCGCGGTCGGTCGTGAAGACGAGGCGACGATCGTCCGGCGACCACGACGGGCCTCGGTTCGCCGACGCGCCGTTCGTGAGACGGACGACGTTGGAGCCGTCGACCTCCATGACATAGATGTCGGGCGCGCCGTCAAGCGGAAGGTTCCCGTTGCCCGGGCCTTTCCGCATCTCGGTGAGCAAGGGCGAATCCGGCTTGCCACTGCGGTTGCTGTAGAAGGCGATGTGCTTGCCGTCGTGAGACCAGGCCGGGCCCATGTTGATCCGGCTCCCGCCCGTGAGGAGCATGGGCACGCCGCCATTCACACTGATCCGGTAGATCTGGTAGGGCCCGTCCTTGTTGCTCACGTAGGCGAGCCACTTCCCGTCCGGCGACCACGTCGGCTGCGTTGACGAGGCGCCGTCGTTCGTGACAGGCCGTTCGTCGCCGCCGTCGACAGCGACGGTGTGAATCTCGGTCTTCCCTTCACCAACCCGTCGGCCGAAGGCAAAACGCTTGCCGTCGGGGGACCATGCCATATCGCTGATGCCCGGCTCCTGGAGCACCGTCCGCAATCCAGACCCGTCGACATTGATCACGCAGAGGTCGAGGTGCCCGACGAGGGATGCGACGAGATCCTCCGTCCTTGGGACACAGCTGCCCAAGAAGGCGACCTGCAGGCCGTCGGGCGACAGCTCGGCGTAGAAGTGAGCGATGACGGGCGGCGTGATCGGGCGAGCCCCACTGCCATTAGCGGCCATCACGAAGACGAACTGGCAGAGCTGCCCGCCGTTCGTTGTGCTCAGGACGGCTATGTGACCGGACAAGCCTGGGGCGAGGGCTTTCGTGGGTTTGACCTCCGGGCACTCCGAATCGCGGCCGCGCTCGCCGCTTCGGCACCCGTGGCATCCAAGGACCAGCGCCACAAGGACCACCGACGCGGCCCGAAGAGATCCTATGGGTCGGCGCATTTCAGTGTCCGTCGCCGGCGCTCAACATGCGTGCGGCTCGCCAGGGGCGTTCAAAGTCCCGTTTGCAGGAGCTTGATCTCGTTTACGCTAGTCGGCGTGACCGCTGGCTTGGGCACCGCGCGCCTCCCTGAAACACACCGAGTTAGGTAGCGTAACAGCGGTGTTGCTCTGCGGTTGGGGCGCGCAGGACGACCAAGGCGCAGGTCAGAGGCCATAGGAAGAACGGGGAGTGGCGCAGTGGTAGCGCACCTGCTTTGGGGGCAGGCGGTCGGGGGTTCAAATCCCCCCTCCCCGACACGAACGCATGTTCGCACACGTGGTATACTTCCGCATGCGTCGGTGCGGGAGGTGCGGTGAGCGCAAGGACCTGGCCGAGTTCGCGTGGCGCCGTAAGGCGAAGGGCCAGCTCGACAATTACTGCCGACCTTGCCGCGCCGCGTACAAGCAGGAGCACTACGCCGCTAACCGGCAGCGCAACATCGACCGCGTGAAGGCTCGGAAGAGCGAAGTGATCACCAAGCGGGTGCGGTGGCTGCTCGACTTCTTGGCCGCTCATCCCTGCGTCGATTGCGGCGAAGCGGATACCTTGGTCCTCGAGTTCGACCACCTCGGCGACAAGCGGTTCACCATCGCCAACGGCCTGCGCGACCGGAACTGGGATTCCGTGCTCAACGAGATGGCGAAGTGCGACGTAGTGTGTGCAAACTGTCATCGCCGGAGGACGGCCCGCCGCGGCGGGTTCCTTCGTGCGGCGGTAGCTCAATGGTAGAGCCTCGCCCTTCCAAGGCGAACACGCGGGTTCGACTCCCGTCCGCCGCTCCGAGTGAAGCAGGCACGCGGGCGTCGGCGCACAGCAGTCGGCGTCGGCGTGGCGGTGGTGGTCATGGTGGTCGCCATCGTCTTGTTGCGCGGTGGGGGCGGCGAGAAGGCCAACTGGGCGCCGCTGGCTGAGTCGCCACTGTCGGGACGGTTCTTCCCGGCGACGGTGTGGACCGGCAAGGAGATGCTGGTTTGGGGCGGGGGCGCCTGCTCGGGGGATCAGTGCACGAGCGCCCTCGCCGCGCCCCTCAGCGACGGGGCCGCCTATGACCCTGCGGCTGAGCGCTGGCGCAACCTTCCGCAGGCGCCCCTCGCTGCCCGCCTCCGCCCCCAGACGGTCTGGACCGGCAAGGAGATGATCGTCTGGGGTGGCAACGCCGCGGACGCCGCGCTCGCCGACGGGGCCATCTACAACCTTGAGACGAACCAGTGGCGCGGCATGTCCGCCGCGCCCCTGACCGGACGGTTCGGCGCGGCCGCGGTGTGGACGGGCCAGGACCTACTGATCTGGGGCGGCGGCGAGGGCGGGCAGACAGCCCGGATCAACTTCAACGACGGGGCGGCGTACCACCCCGAGACCAACTCGTGGCGCAAGCTGTCCCCCTCGCCCCTGGCCGCTCGCAGCGCCATCACCGGGGTGTGGACGGGCAAGGAGATGATCGTATGGGGCGGGTTCAACGGCGACGATTCGTTCGACGACGGCGCCGCTTTCAACCCGGGGACCAACGCCTGGCGACCCATCGCCAAAGGCCCCCTCTCGGCCCGATCGGCCAGCGCCAACTGGTCCGGCCAGGAGGTCTTGTACTGGGGCGGCGGCGCCGCCCGCCAGTCGTTCAACGACGGCGCCGCCTACAACCCGCAGACCGACACGTGGCGGCCGCTGCCCGAATCGCCACTGAATCCGCGGCGTGCGTTCGCCTCCGCATGGACGGGCAAGGAGTTGCTGATCTGGGGTGGCGGCCCGGACAACAGCCTGGTGTTCTACGGCAGCGGCGCGGCGTACGACCCGGTCAAGGACTCGTGGCGCGACCTGCCGGGCTGGAACGCCCGGTTCGGCCCGAGCAGCGTCTGGACGGGCAAGCAGTTCCTCGTCTGGGGCGGGATCTACGCGCCGGCCAAAATTGAGGTCCTCGCCGACGGGGCAAGCTACGCGCCATAGCCACGACCCCAACCTCTAGCCTCGGCCGCTCGGCCGCCGTCATGGCGGTCGGCACCGCGCTCTCGCGCGTCACCGGCCTGGCCCGGCTCGCGGCCGCCGCCTACGCGCTGGGCGTCACCGAGTCGCGCATCGCCGACACGTACAACATCGCCAACACGCTGCCCAACGTGATCTACGAACTGGTGCTGGGGGGCGTGCTGACGGGCGTGTTCATCCCCGTCATCGTGGAGGAGCTGCGCACCAAGCCGAAGGACGAGGCATGGGAGTCGGTGTCGAGCCTCGTCACGACGGCCATGGCGGTCCTGGTCGCCATCAGCCTCCTTGCCGTCGTCGCCGCCCCCGCCGTGATCCGCCTCTTCACGCTGCGCCTGCACGGGGCTGACGCAACCCAGCAGCAGGAGCTGGCGACCTTCTTCCTCCGCGTCTTCGCGCCCCAGATCGCCCTGTATGGCTACGCCGCCATCAGCGCCGCCCTGCTGAACGCCCATGACCGCTTCGCCGTCCCTATGTTCGTCCCCATCCTCAACAACCTGGTCGTCATCGCCACATTCCTGGCCTTCGCCGCCGTGGTCACCGGGAATCCGACGGTCGCCGGCGTCAACGCCCACCTGTCGTGGAAGCTGCTGCTGGCGGCGGGGACCACCGCGGGCGTGGCCGTCATGGCCCTCGCCAACTGGCCCTCCGTGCGACGGCTCTCTGGGCGGCTACGGCCGCGGCTGCGCTTCCGCCATCCTGCCGTGCGCAAACTGGGGCGGCTGTCGATGTGGACGTTCGGATACGTCATCAGCAACCAGATCACCTTCGGGATCGCCCTGGTGCTGGCCAACGGCGTGCAGGGCGGGCCGACGGCGTACTTCACAGCCTTCGCCTTCTTCCAACTTCCCTACGGGATCGCCGCCGTGTCGATCATGACCGCGCTGGTGCCGACACTGTCGGCCCAGTACGTCGACCGGGACGACGATGCGTTCCGGGCCCGCACGGCGGGCGGGCTGCGGGCCATGGCGCTGCTGATGGTCCCGGCGACGGCGGCCTACCTGGTGTTGTCGCGGCCGCTCATCCGCACGCTGCTCCAGCACGGGGTGATGCAGGAGGCCAGCAGCCGGCTCGTGGCGTCCACGCTCGACATGCTGGCGCTCGGCCTCCTGCCGTTCTCAGCCTTCCTGCTCCTGCTGCGCGCCTTCTACGCACGCCAGGACACCAAGACCCCACTGCTCGTCAACATGGTGAGCAACGCCGTCTACCTGATCTTCTCGTTCGCCCTGTTCGAGGTGTACGACGTGCGCGGCCTGGCGCTGGCCCACAGCGTCTGTTACGCCACCGCCGCGGGGCTCGCGGCGTACCTCCTCGCCAAGCGCATCGGGGGGCTGGAGGGCCAGAAGACGGCGCGGCAGCTGCTCAAGATCGGGCTGGCGTCGGCCGCCGCCGCGGCCGCCATGCTCGCGTGCCTGTGGGCCGTCTCGTCGATCACGGCCGGCGACGTGCGCGCCGTCCTGCAGCTCATCACCGGGGGGGCCGCCGGGCTCGGCGTGTACATCGTCGCCGCCCGCGCCCTCGCCGTCGAGGACCTGTCCTTGTTCGCCCGGCTCCTCCCCGGGCGGCTGGGCCGCCTGACCAGGTAACTTCTCGCCGTGGGCCGGCGTTGGGTGGTGTCCGTCGTTGCAGTCGTCACAGCTTTGGTCGGGCTCACCGGCGCGGCCGCGGCGTGGGCCATCAATTACGACCGCGGCACGACCGGCCGCCTGCTACCGGACACGGTCATCGAGGGCATCCCAGTCGGGGGCATGCGCGCCAGCGACGCAGTGCGCATCCTGCGGGAGCGGATCGAGACGCCCTTGCACCGCCCGCTCACGGTCAAAGCCGGCGTCTTCACCGTGGAGACGACGCCGTGGGACCTTGGGCTGCGAGTCGACGTGGCGGCGGCGGTGCGCAAGGCGCAGGGAAAGGCAAGCGGGAACGCCGTCGCGCGGGTGTGGAGCCGGCTGTTCGCCCATCCGCGCCCGGTCGTCGCGGCCGCGCCCAAATGGCAGCACGCCGTCCTCGACGGCCAGCTCCAGCGCATCGCCGACAAGATCCACACCGACCCGCTGACCCCGGCCATCGACTCGTCCACCGGGTGGCTGGTGTTCGCGCCGGGCCGGCCGGGGGTCGAGCTCGACCGCGAGGCCACGGCGGCCGCTATCGCCGACGCCATCCAGCTCGGCGACCGTGACGTCCGCCTGATCACCACCGACATCTCCCCGCCGTCGGTGCGCAACGCGTTCGCCAAAGTGATCCTCGTCCGCGCCGGCGAGAACAAGCTGTACCTGTACGAGAACGGGCTCGTGGCCAAGTCGTGGCCGGTGGCCACCGGGTCGTCGTCGTACGCCACCCCGACCGGCACGTGGAAGATCGTCGAAAAGGTCGTCGACCCCGTTTGGTACAACCCGGGCAGTTCGTGGTCGGTGGGCATGCCGCGTAGCATCGGGCCGGGGCCGAACAACCCGCTGGGCCAGCGGGCGCTGGCCCTCGACGCGCCCGCCATCCTGATCCACGGCACCCCCGACCGCAGCTCGATCGGCTACAGCGTCTCCCACGGCTGCGTGCGCATGCTCGCCGAGAACGAGCAGGAGCTCTTCGACATGGTGGAGGAGGGCACGCCAGTGATCATTGTCAACGCCGCCCCCGCCCAAGCGCGGACGACGGCGCCGGTCACGACCGACGCCGCCCAGTCCGCCGCCATCAACTTCTAAGGCTCAAGCGGCCTGCGCGGCCTCGGCCACCGGCTCGAGGGCGAGCGCAAGCACCTGGCTCATCTCGTCGACGAGGTGGAACGTGATGTCGTCACGCACCGCCTCGGGGACGTCGTCCAGGTCCGGACCGTTGCGGGCGGGGAGGATGACCTCCCGCAGCCCGGCCCGGTGGGCAGCCAGCACCTTCTGCTTGACCCCGCCGATCGGCAGCACCCGGCCCTGGAGGGTGACCTCGCCGGTCATGCCCACACGGGACCGCACCGGCCGCTGGGTCAGCAGGCTGGCCAACGCGGTCGACATGGTGATGCCGGCCGACGGGCCGTCCTTGGGCACGGCGCCGGCGGGGACGTGGACGTGGAACCGGCTGGCGCCCGCGTCGTCCTCGACGTGTGACCGCACCCACGAGAGGGCGATCTCGGCCGACTCCTTCATGACGTCGCCCAGCTGGCCGGTGAGGACCAGCCGGGGTCCCTCGCCGTTGGGCAGTGCTGTCGCCTCGATGAAAAGCACGTCGCCGCCGGCGCCGGTGACGGCCAGGCCGGTCGCCACGCCCGGCACGGAGGTGCGGTCGGCCGCTTCGAAGAAGAAGCGGGCCCGTCCGAGGAAGGCGCGGATGTCGTCGACGTCGACCGCCACGGGCGCCGTCGCCTCGCCGGAAGCGAGGCGCGTGGCCACCTTGCGCAGCGCCTTGCCCAGCTCCCGCTCCAGGTTCCGGACGCCGGCCTCACGGGTGTAGTCGGCCACCACCGCACGCAGGGCGCCGTCGGTCACCGAGACCTCCTCGGCGCCGAGCCCGTTTCGCTCCAACTGCCGGGCCAGGAGGTGGTCACGGGCGATGGCGACCTTCTCCTCCTCGGTATAGCCGTCGAGGGGGATGACCTCCATACGGTCCAGCAGCGGCCCGGGGATCGTCTCGATGACGTTGGCGGTGGCGATGAACAGGACGTCCGACAGGTCGAGGTCGACCTCGAGGTAGTGGTCGCGGAAGGTGTGGTTCTGCGCCGGGTCGAGCACCTCGAGCAGGGCGGACGACGGGTCGCCGCGCCAGTCCGACCCAAGCTTGTCGACCTCGTCGAGGAGGAACACCGGGTTCATGGCGCCGGCCTCGCGAAGGGCCCGCACGATCCGGCCCGGCTGGGCGCCGACGTAGGTGCGGCGGTGGCCGCGGATCTCGGCCTCGTCGCGCACGCCGCCCAGGGCCATGCGCACGAACTTGCGGCCCAGGGCGCGCGCCACCGACTCGCCCAGGGACGTCTTGCCGACGCCCGGCGGGCCGACGAGGGCGACGATGGCGCCGGAGCCGCGGCCGCTCACCGCGGGCAGGCCCCGCTCGGCTCGCAACTTGCGCACGGCCAGGTACTCGATGATGCGGTCCTTCACGTCGTCGAGGCCGGTGTGGTCGGCGTCGAGCACAACCCGCGCCTCGGTGACGTCGAGCTGGTCCTCGGTGCGCGTGCCCCACGGGATCTCGAGGACGGTGTCGAGCCACGTCCGGATCCAGCCGTGCTCCGGGCTCTGCTCGCTGGTGCGCTCGAGGCGGCCGATCTCGCGCTCGATCGAGGAGCGCACCTCGTCGGGCGCACCCGACTCCTCCAGCTTGCGGCGGTACTCTTCGACCGCGCCCTCGCCGTCGGCGTCCTCGCCCAGCTCCTTGCGTATCGCGGCCATCTGCTGGCGCAGCAGGAACTCCCGCTGCGTCTTCTCCAAGCCGTCGGTGACTTCCTCGTGGATGCGCTTTTTGAGGGCGAGATCGGCCAGCACGTCGTTGGCCCACGTGACGGCCTTCTCCAGCCGCTGCTCGACGTCGACCGTCTCCAGCAGCTCGACCTTCTGCTCGAAGGTCAGGTCGGGGGAGTAGCCGGCGGTGTCGGCCATGGCGCCGGGGTCGGTGATGCCCCGGAACAGCTCCGCCATCTGGGACGCGCCGCGCTGGTCGAGGATGTTCTCGATCACGGCGCGGTACTCGCGGGCCAGCTCGCGGGCCCGGCCCGACGGCTCCTCGCCCGTCGGCAGCGGGTCGACCTGCACCCAGGTCGCGCTGCCGCTGGGGGCGGCGACGCCGTTGCCGATGAGACCGCGCTCGATGCCGCGGATCACGACCACCTTCATACCGCCGGGCAGCTCGCCGCGGTCCTCGATCTGGGCGATCGTGCCCACGGTGGCGAAGCGGTCGTCGACGCGCGGCACCAGCACCAGCCGGCCGGCACAGAGCTCAGAGGCGGCCGCCGCGGCGCGGGCGTCGACGCTTTCGAGGGCGATGGTGACAACCATGCCCGGGAGCACCACGCCGTTGGCGGTGGGGAGCAGGGGTAGCGTGGTCGTCTTCAGGTCGGGCATGTGCTCACCTCTGGTAAGGGGTACCTGGAGTCAACAGCGCCAGCGCAGCGGCTGTTCCCGAGGCACACTGGGCCATGGCTTTCTCCGAGAAGGACGTAGTGGAGGCGGTGGACGACTCCCTGCGAGGCGTGCCCGCGGGCACGAGAGGCCGGGTGACGGAGGTCACCGGCCTCTCGTGGATCCGCTACCGGGTCCAGTTCGACAACGGCTGGGAGGCCAACCTGGTCGATGAGAAGCACGTTCACGCGGTCCAGCCGCGCCGCTGAGGCGGCCGGTCGCACCGGCCCATGGAGCCCGGTCAGTCGAACCGGTCGGCCAACACCTCGACGACCCGCCGACCGGTTTCCAGGGGCGACGCGTCGCTGCGTTCGAGCATGACGGCCGCTCCCAGCAGGACGCTTCCGCCGAGGGCGAGCCAGCCCCAGGTGGGGACGCCCGCCAGCGCGGACAGCGACTCCCGTATGGCGAGCGCCACGAGCAGCCCGGTGCCAACCACCATGGGGCCGGCGAGGCGTCGCCAGCCGCCGACGGCGACAGCCACCACACCGACGGCGCCGGCCAGGAGGGCGTGCCACCCGGCGCCGCCGTCCAGCCGTTCAGCGAACGCGGCGCCGCCGAGAAGGGCCACGCTCGGGGCGTAAGCCAGCCAGGACGAGAGGTGCGGCCCGCCGCTGCGGCGTTGCGCCTGCCATCCCGCCAGCAGGAGTTGGAGGGCCACGGGGGCCACGTATGCCTCGGAGGCGACCACGCCAGCCACCGCCAGGTGACCGATGAGGCCCGCGGTGGTGACGGCGCCACCAAGGTGTCCGAGGCCGGGCAGGCGCAAGGCGATCCCCGCCGTAATCCCGATCCCGCCGGCGACGAGGAGCACGTCGGACAGGGCCCGAACGTCGGAGTGGGCGAGCACCAGGCCCGCGGCGACGCCGAGGCCGGCGGCGGCCGCGAAGGGGCCGCGCCACGGCTCGCGCACGACGGCGGCGATGCCCGTCCAGGCGACGGCGCACACCGAAAGGGCGAACCCGACCCAGGGGAGCTCGAGCCCGTTGGCCCGGGCGAGCGACGCGATCAGCACCTGGACCGCGAGCGCGGCGCCGAGGCCCACCTCGGGGCGCTGGAGCCGGACCGCGTCCACGACGAAGAGGGCGAGGACGGTGGCGGCGGTCCACACCGCTTGGGACGGCGCCAGCGTGAGCGCAGTGGCGAGGGGAACCAGCATCCCGATCCGGCCGTAGTCCCCAAGGTTGCGACCGTCCCGGTCGAGAACGAGGGCGACCGCCCAGGCTGTCGCCGCTGCGACGCACAGCCACGCTCCGACACCCCACGGCTCGGTGGTCGCCATGGGCGCGGCCACGCCGAGGACGGTCGCCTCGACCGCGAGCGCCCGATCGTAAGCACGACCCCGGGTCGCGGCGAACGCCAGGGCCAGCGCTCCTACGACGCCCAAGACGGGAACCGCGGCGGGATGGGTCCAGGCCGTCACCGCCGCCCAGGGCAGGCACGCCGCCGCGATCGGCGCGGCCCCCGCCCGGTCGGCGAGGAGGACGGCGACACCGAGTGCCGTGAGGGCGGCGGCGGTCGCCAGACCCGACGCGGTGGCCGCCTCGACCGCGGTCGAGACCGCGACCACAATGCCAAG
>JAHFUQ010000184.1 GCA_023265045.1 Acidimicrobiia bacterium | reverse complement strand
CCCCCACATGTGGCCCGCAGGCGGCTTTGCCGCCGAGGAGCCTGAGCGCCGCCGGAGGCGGCACGACAAGCGGGAGGGGGTCGGGGGGAGGGGGCTGTGGCCCCTCCCCACGCCATGATCGTCGTCGTGCCCTCGACCAAAGGGCGTCCTGTGATGTCGAATTGTGGGGGTGTGGGGGGCTCGGCCCCCCACATGTGGCCCGCAGGCGGCTTTGCCGCCGAGGAGCCTGAGCGCCGCCGGAGGCGGCACGACAAGCGGGAGGGGGTCGGGGGGAGGGGGCTGTGGCCCCTCCCCACGCCATGATCGCGGTCCTCGACTACGGCATCGGCAACCTGCGCTCGGCGGAGAAGGCGCTCCAACGGGTGGGCGGGGACGCCGCCCTCACGACCGACCCGTGCGCCGTCGACGCGGCCGAGGCGGTGGTGCTGCCGGGCGTCGGAGCGTTCGGCCGGTGCATGGAGGCGCTGCGGGACTCCGGGCTCGAGAACGCCGCCCTCGGCGCCATCGCCCAGGGCAAGCCCTTCCTCGGCATCTGCGTCGGCATGCAGATGCTGTACGAGTGGTCCGAGGAGGACCCCGACGTCAAGGGCATGGGCGTGCTGACGGGGGCGGTGCGGCGCCTGCCCGACGGGGTCAAGCGGCCCCAGATGCAATGGAACCAGCTCGACGTCCGGCGCGCCGCCGGGTCTCCGATGTTCGACGGCCTCCCCGACCCGGCCTGGGTCTACTTCGTCCACTCCTACGCCCCCGAACCCTCCGCCGACACGGTCGCCACGTGCGAGTACGGCGGGCCGGTGACGGCGGCCGTCCAGCGCAACCGCCTGTGGGCGACCCAGTTCCACCCCGAGAAGTCGAGCGGAACCGGCCTGCGCATCCTCGAGAACTTTGTTCGCTCTCTATCCCGCCATTGACCTGCGGGGCGGCCGCTGCGTCCGCCTCTACCAGGGCGACTACGACCGCGAGTCGGCCTACGGCGCCGACCCGGTGGCCGTCGCGGCCGGCTTCGCCGCCGCCGGTGTGCGCTGGATCCACGTCGTCGACCTCGACGCGGCCCGCACCGGCGAACCGGTGAACCGGCCGGTGATCGCCGCCATCGCTGCCGCCGTCGCTCCTACCGGCGTCAAAGTCCAGGCCAGCGGGGGCGTACGCGACCAGGCGTCGGCCGACGCCCTGTTCGCGGCCGGCGTGGAGCGGGTCGTGATCGGGACGGCCGCCGTCGAGCGCCCGCAGCTGGTGGCCGACCTGGCGTCGTCGCGCCCCGTCGCGGTCGGGCTGGACACCCGGGCCGGTTACGTCGCCGTACGGGGGTGGACGGAGGCAACGGGCCGCCGCGTGGCCGACATGCTGGCGCAGTACCAGGACACGGGCGTGGCGGCGGTCGTCGTCACCGAGATCTCCCGGGACGGCACGCTGGCCGGGCCCGACCTGGACGCGTTCGCGGCTGCGCTGGAAGCGACGGCGATCCCCGTCATCGCGTCGGGCGGCGTCGGCGCCCTGGCCGACCTCGAGACCCTCGGCCGCCTTCGCGCGGGCACGCGCCGGTTGGCGGGCGTGATCGTCGGCAAGGCGCTCCACGACGGCCTGTTCACCATCGAGGAGGCGGTCTCCGCGTGCGCACGGTGCGGGTGATCCCCTGCCTCGACGTCGACGCCGGCCGGGTGGTCAAGGGCGTCCAGTTCGTCGCCCTGCGTGACGCCGGCGACCCCGTCGAGCTGGCCGCCCGCTACGACCTGGAGGGCGCCGACGAGCTCGTGTTCCTCGACATCACCGCCAGCTCCGACGCCCGCGACACGATGGTCGACGTCGCCCGCCGCACCGCCGAGCAGGTGTTCATCCCCTTCACCGTGGGCGGGGGCGTGCGCACCGTCGACGACGCCCGCCGCCTGCTGCGGGCCGGAGCGGACAAGGTCGGTGTCAATACCGCCGCGGTCAACCGGCCCGAGATCGTCGACGAGATGGCCCGCGAGTTCGGCGCCCAGTGCGTGGTCGTCGCCATCGACGTCAAAAGCGGCGAGGTGTACACGCACGGCGGCCGCACGCCGACCGGCCGCGACGCGGTCGCCTGGGCGGTCGAGTGCGAGCGGCGGGGCGCGGGCGAGATCCTGCTCACCTCCATGGACCGCGACGGCACGCGCGACGGCTACGACCTCGACCTGACCCGGGCCGTCGTGGGCGCCGTCGGCGTGCCCGTGATCGCCTCAGGGGGCGTCGGCACGCTCGACCACCTCGTCGACGGCGCCCTCCACGGCGGGGCCGACGCGGTGCTGGCGGCGTCGATCTTCCACTTCCGCCAGCACACCGTCCGGGAGGCGAAGGAGCACCTCGCGGCGCACGGCGTCCCCGTCAGGCCTCCTTCGTCAACGACTTGACGTGTGCCACCGCCTCGTCGAGGGCGCCCGGTGGGGCCACGTCCTTCCAACCGCGGGGCGGCGCCAGGTCGGCGGGCCAGATCGAGTACTGCTCCTCGTGGTTGACGACAACCTTGTAGACGGTGCGAGCCGGTTTGTCTGCCATCGTGCGAAAGTACCGGTGATGGCCGAGAAGCAGCCGATCAAGATGATGAACGACCGGGTGCTCGTGCAGGTGCCCGCCGGGGAGGGCGAGCGCAAGTCGCGGGCGGGCCTGGTCATCCCCGCCACCGCGGAAGTCTCCAAGCGGCTGGTGTGGGCCGAGGTCGTCGCCGTCGGCCCCAACGTGCGCAACATCGAGGCCCGCGACCAGGTGCTGTTCAACCCCGAGGACCGCTCCGAGGTGGAGATCCGCGGCGACGACTTCCTCATCCTGCGGGAGCGGGACATCCACGCCGTCGCATCGGAGAGGATCGAGAGCGCCACGGGGCTGTATCTCTGAGCTCGGGCTCCTAAGGCAAAATCCGGGCCGTGGCAGGCAGCTCGGCGGGGGAGTCAACCGGCGCCCACGGGTTTGGCGCGCTCATGGCGGTGCTCCCGCGGTTCTTCATCACCTACCGGATTCCCGTGCGCTTGGTGCAGGTGCTCGCCGCCGATGGTGGTGCGAGGACCAACCCGTGGCGGCTCGCGGCGGCGGTGTTCGCACTGTTCGACCTGGCCACCTGGGCGCGCATGCGCAAGCACCCCGGGTTCGCCTTCAAGTCTCGCCTCGTCATCGACTGCTTCGACATCGGCTTCTGGAGCTTGGCGACCTATGTCCCTCCGAATCGCTACTGGATCGCCGTGTTCAGCGGCGCGCCGCTGTCGATCGAGGCCGGCGTCCGCCGGCCGAAGCTGGCTTTCGTCTTTCCCGCCACGGCCTTGGCCACGACGACGATCGCCCGGGCCGTCGCCGGAAGGCCGTTTCTCCCGCTGGCCTTTTCGTGGCTCTTCCTGGCCGCCACCTGCGGGGTGACGTTGTCGCACTACGACTCGGCCTTGCGCCGCCAGGCGAAGCAGGACTGGCTACGCCGCCGCGAAGCCGACGACCGGCGGGCCTATCTCGCCGGCCAGAACTCGGTCGCCATGGGCGCCAGCTCGGTCGTGGACGGCATCGAAGGGGTCGTGCCGCTCCTGGGCCGCCCTCGGCCCGGCTCCGCCCTGTGGAGGCTGGCCGATGGCTGGAAGAGCGACCTCGGCGACTCGACGCGCACCGAGGGCGCCGTGCTCGGCGCCGCCTACCTGGGCGACGTCGTCAAGCAGTGGGAGGTCGACTACAACCGCCATCCCGACCTGAGCGCCCCTGCCTTCGTCCACGTGAGCGAGGGCGCGGGGACGACGGTGCTCACCGGCACGCAGATCACCGCCGTGTACTCCTTGCTGGACGAGCGGTTCGTTCCCGGTGCGCACGCCATCGAGCTCCCGTCGGCGCAGACGCGCGCGCAGCGACCCGGTCGCTCGTTCTCGATCGTGATCGATGGCGACCGTGTCGTCGTGAGGGCCGACCGCGGTCGGCCCTTCCGGGACTACGACCCAGGCCCTGCCGCGTTCTTCGTGATGGCGCTGCTGGCCGTCGGCGACGTCGTACAGATGCATCCTCCGCTTCCCGTGTGGGCCGGGTGCTTGGCGCTGTACGGCGTGGCTGCCGTCACGACGCACCAGCGCCTGCGTCGCGCCGACCGGTTCGCCCGGCCGGGGATCCTTGTGCTCGCGTCCATCGCGGCCGTCGGCATGACGACGGCGATGTCGCTCACCGCCCGCCGGACGCTCAACCCGGCCGGCGCGGGCCTGTTCCCAATGGTCCCCGAGCTCAACCTCCTCGCCATCCTCACCGGGATGTACGCCAAGTCGGTGCCGAAACGGTTCGTCGCCCTGGCCGGTGCCAGCGCTCTCGGCGTGCTGGCGTCGGCGTGGCTGTTGCACCCTGGCGTGTGGCGCCCGAACGACTTCTTCCTCAACCTGCTCTGGCCCCTGTGCGCCCTCTTGTCGGCCTTGAAGTTCGCGGGTGAGCTCGAACGCGCCCAGCGGGCGTACAGCCGCGATTTCGTCGCCCGCGACGCGGCCGAGGACAATCGCTCGTACGAGCGAGGCCGCGGCCTCGTCATCGACCTCGTCCGCCAGGCGCGCGACGACGCCTATGCGCAGCTGGCGTCGCTCGAGCCGGAGCTGCCACGGGAACGCCTCGGCGCGGCGAGGGCTAAACTCTCCGAGGTCGACCGACGGCTCGCACGCATCTGATGGCATCGACTCGCAGGCGGGTGGTCCTCGTCGACGACAATGAGCTCACCCGCGCCGGGTTCGGCGACGCACTGCGTGGCGATCCCGAGATCGACGTCCTGGCCGGCCTCGACCACGAAGCGGCGCTGGCCTGGACGGACGAGTGGGCCGCGGTCGACGTCGTGCTCGTCGACGCCGCCGACGAGGGACGCGAGGGCGATCAATTCCCGGGCGTGCGCCTGGTGCGCCACATCCACACGCTGGCGACCGAGGCTCACCCGACGGTGATCGTGATCACCGGGCATTTCTTTGACGACGGCCTGCGCCACCGGATGCGCGAAGCGGGTGCGGACTTCTTCTTCTTGCGACCCGAGGTGCGCTCGGCGGACAAGCTCAGGCACATCGTCACCCACCCCGAGAGCTACCGGCGGGGCGTGCCCGCCGTCGCCGACCCGCAACGGCGGCGCCAGCTCGGCGTGACGCCACGCTCGGACGTGGAAAAGGTGGTCCGGTACGTCGAGGACGAAGGCATTTCCGACGAGCTCGGGGGGGCCAAGCACAAGGGGCTGGCGCGTTCGCGCCGGTGGTGGTCGCGCCACCGGGAGGAATTGGGGCGTGCCGGAAAGATCAACCCGGTGAACTCCACCACCGGCCATCCGCCCAACGACTCTGGGCGGCGGGCCCCGTCTCGCCCGCAGATCGCCCGCCTCTGGCAGTGGGCGGCCCGGGTCAAGTACGGGCCGGTCGAGGAGCCGGGCCAGGCGCCGCCGGATCAGGAATAGGCCGCCGCCCTCGGCGGCCTATGTCCCCCCGGGCTCTATCGTTGGGGCCATGCCCACGGCCACGCCGATCACGGCCCGCACGGCGGACCTCGACCAGGTCGTGTTCAACGCCGACGGGCTGGCGCCCGCCATCGTGCAGGAACAGAGCACCGGCGCCGTGCTGATGCTCGCCTGGATGAACCGTGAAGCCCTGGTCAAGACGCTGGAGACGGGGCGCACGTGGTTCTGGAGCCGGTCCCGCCAGGAGTACTGGTGCAAGGGCGAGACGTCCGGCGACCGCCAGTGGGTCCGGGAGGCGTTCTACGACTGCGACGGCGACACGCTGCTGTTCGTGGTCGAGCAGGAGGGCCGGGGGGC
>JAHFUQ010000183.1 GCA_023265045.1 Acidimicrobiia bacterium | reverse complement strand
GGGGCATCCAGGCCGACATCCGCCTGTCCTACGGCGCCACCGAGGCCAAGGTGCCGGACATCGTCGATGTCGTCGTGGAGCTGACCGAGACGGGCCGGGCCCTGCGGGCGGCCGGGCTGCGGGTCATCGACACCCTGCTCACCAGCTTCACCGAGCTGATCGCCAACCCGGCCGCGTACGAGGACGACGCCAAGCGCCGGGCCATGGGCCAGGTCCAGACGCTGCTCTCCGGCGCCCTCGAGGCGCGCGGCAAGGTGCTGGTCAAGCTCAACGTGGCCGCGCCCGACCTCGACGCGGTGATCGAGCTGCTGCCGTCGCTGCGGTCGCCGACCGTCTCGCAGCTGTTCGGCGGCGAGGCGTACGCGGTGGAGACGGTCGTGCCCAAGGCCGACATCAACACCCTCATCCCCGCCCTGAAGGAGGCTGGCGCCAGCGACATCATCGAGCTGGCCATCGCCAAGATCGTGCATTGAGCGTGCGGCGGGGAGTGGTCACGGCCTTCGACGAGCACGCCGGCCACGGGCTGGTGCAGGACGCCGGCACGGGGCGCGAGCACTTCCTCCACTGCACGGCCATCGCCGACGGCAGCCGCACCATTCCGGTGGGCGTCGAAGTGTCGTTCCGGGTCGCGCCCGGTCACAACGGGAAGTGGGAGGCGGTAGATGTCGAGCGCATCTATTGAGCAGTAGGTCGCCAGAGCGGGAGAATTGCCGCGCCGAGCGGCGCCTACTGGCTGTCGACTTGCCGCCGGCAGGGGGAGTTTGTGATGACACGTCGTTCCGGTCGCCGGATCGCGCTGTGCGCGGCGGCCCTGTTCGTCTTGGCCCAGGGCGCAGCCATGGCTGCGAGCACGGCCGTGCCCAACCGGATCACCAAGCCGGTGAACGCCACCAAGGACGACATCAACCCCGGGCGCCTGTACCTGGCGCCGGCGTTGGCGATCGATCCCAACAACCAGCTCCACGTAGCCGCGGCCATGACCGAGCTGCGCACCAAGACCTGTTTCCTCATGCGCTCCAGCGACGGCGGCCACACGTGGGTCCGGCCCAACTCCAGCCCCGCGCCCGCGTCGTACCCGTTCTGCAACACCAACAACCGAGGCTCGCACCAGGCCCAGATCGCCTTCGGCCGTAACGGCAACCTGTACATGGCCTTCCCCGGATGGGACGCCCAGGACGCCGGCACGCGCGGCAACACCAGCCTGATCGTGTCCCGGTCGAGCGACTTCGGCAACACCTGGACGCCGGTCGTGGCGGTTGACAACCGCGGCAAGCAGAACCTCGATGCCCAGGGCATCCGGCCCGTCGGCGGCATCGCGGTCGACGCCAAGAGCGGCAGCGACGACATCGTGTACGTCACCTACGCCAGCCGCCAGACCAATGCGGCCGCCCCGAACGCGGCGCCGAACATGACGTCGCTGGTCGTGTCCACCGACGGCGGCCGCAAGTACAGCGCGCCGGTGCTGCTGCCGGTGGGCGCGTTCACCGACCAGGCCAACCGCGACCGGGCCCTCACCGCCCGCACCACCATCCCGGCGGCCCCGAACGCCACCACGACCACGGTGGTGGCCGGGTCCCGCGCCGCCGAGCCCAACCAGGTGGCGAACTTCGGCGGGTTCGAGGCCGACGTGACCGTCGCCGACGAAGGCACGGTCTACGCCGCCTGGCCGCCCGCCACCGCCAACATCACGCCCGGCATCCCGACCGGGATCGTGGTGTCGAAGTCCACCGACAAGGGCAAGACTTGGACGCACACCCAGGCCGTGCCGTACGCGTACACGAACGACTCGTTCGTCAAGGTGGCTTGGACGCCGGGCGGCGGGGCCCAGGGCACCGTGCACGTGTTCTTCCCCGGCATCCCCCGGCCCGAAGTGGCCGGTTACCGCGAGACGTGGACGGTCCACTCCACCGACGGGGGCAAGACCTTCACGGCGCCGGCGGCCATCAACCCGGGTGACGGCAAGCTGCAGTCGGGCCAGTACTACCCGGACGTGGCGGTGGCGCCGAACGGCCGGCTCGACGTGACCTGGTACGACACGCGCACCGACCCGGGCTACCGCTCGAACGAGGTGTACTACGCCTACTCGAACGACGACGGCAAGACCTGGTCGCAGGCGACCGAGATCAGTGACCAGCCCATCGACCGCCGGCTGGGCGTGTGGTCCTACAACTACGACATCACCACGCCGCCGGGAATCGCCTCCGCCGACAAGTTCGCCGTGTTCGGATGGGACGACACCCGGAACAACGACCGCACCGTCACCGACAACGCCGCCCTCGGCGGCGGCGCCCAGGACTTCTACACCGTCGCCGCCCAGTTCGAGGCCATCGGCGGCGGCGCCTCGAAGACGGCCAAGCTCGTCGTCGCGGGCTGCGTCGGGCTCCTGGCCGTTGGGCTCGTGCTCCTCGTCGTGGCGCTGGCGGCCCGGTCCCGCAACGGCGCCGCGCCGATCGGCTCGGGGCGGGCCGCCAAGAAGGCCGCTCCGGAGCAGAAGCCGGCCAAGGTCTGATCGGCAAGTAAGACGCGCCGCCGGGGCGAGGCTCCGGCGGCGCGTTTTCGCGCCCTCCAGGCCCTAGGATGGTGGGCGGCTGGGCTGAGGAGGTAGATGGCAACGCAGCTCGATGGGCCCGCCTCCGGCAGCCCGATGGCCGGGGCCGCCGACGAAGTCATCCGCACCGTCGAGCTGACCAAGGTCTACCCGGGGACGGACTTCAAGGCCGTCGACGGGTTGAACCTGTCGGTGCGGCGGGGCGAGATCTTCGGCCTGCTGGGCCCGAACGGGGCCGGCAAGACGACGACCGGCGGCATGCTCACCACCCGGGTGATCCCGACCTCGGGCCAGGCCTTCGTGGGCGGCGTCGACGTGGTGGCCCATCCCGCCCTGGCCAAGCAGGTGATCGGCGTGGTGACCCAGCACAACACCCTCGACCGGGCGCTCACCGTGTGGGAGAACCTCTACTACCACGGCCGCTTCTTCGGGATGCCCGCCAAGGACGCCCGGCAGGCCGCCGACCAGCTGCTCGCCCAGTTCCACCTCGAGAAGTGGGGAAAGGCGTCGGTCTTCGCCCTCTCCGGCGGCATGGCCCAGCGGCTGATGGTGGCCCGGTCCATCCTCCACCAGCCCGACATCCTGTTCCTGGACGAGCCGACCGCCGGCCTCGACCCCCAGAGCCGCATCGCGCTCTGGGAGATCCTCGGCGTCCTGCACGCCGCCGGCCAGACGATCCTCCTCACCACCCACTACATGGAGGAGGCCGACCAGCTCTGCGACCGGCTCGCCATCATGGATCACGGGCGGATCCTCGCCTTGGACACGCCCGCCGGCCTCAAGGCGTCGGTCGGCGCCGACAGCATCGTCACCGTCCACGCCGCCGGCGACCTCGACGCGCTGGCGGCGCTGCTCGATCGCGACATCGACGGGGTGACCTCGAGCTACGTGCTGGACGGCGGCATCCGGGTCCACGTCGCGGGGGCGGCCAGCGTCCTGCCTCCCATCGTCACCGCCGCCGAGCGCGGCGGGTTCGTGGTGCAGGACCTGTCGGTGACCGAGCCGACGCTGGAGGCCGTGTTCATCAACCTGACCGGAAAGGAGCTGCGGGACTGATGGCGACGACAACCGTCCCCGAAGGCGCTTCGCGGCCGCCTGCGCCGCCGCGGCCCGACTACGCCGGCCCCCGGCGAGGGCGCTCGGCCGCGGAGGCGAGCCGCGAGGCGTTCGTGGCCTTGCTGGCGCGCGACCTGGCCGTGCTCAAGAAGAACCTGGGCGAGTTCATCGGGCGCACCGTGATCCAGCCCTTCCTCCTCGTGTTCGTGTTCCTTTACGTGTTCCCGCAGATCGGCCAGGCCGTCGGCGGCGGCTCCCGGGGGGGCGAGGCGGCGTTCGCCAGCGTGCTCGTGGCCGGGGTCGTGGGGATCTCGATCATGTTCCAAGGGATCATGGCGGTGGCGCTGCCCCTGTCTACCGAGTTCGGGTACACGAAGGAGATCGAGGACCGGGTGCTCGCGCCGATGCCGGTGTGGATGGTGGCCGCCGGCAAGGTCGCCGCCGGGGCGGTCCAGGGGCTGATCGCGGCGGCCATCGTCTTCCCGATCGCGGCCGTCGTGCACGCCAAGGGCGTCGCCGCCCACCTGGCCGTCCACTGGCCGATCCTGCTGACCTTGCTGCCCCTCGCGTGCATCATGTGCGCGAGCCTCGGCCTCGTGCTCGGCACGCGCATCGAGCCCCGCAACATCGCCGCCATGTTCGGCTTCATCGTGCTGCCGATGACGTTCCTCGGCGGCACGTACTACACGTGGGGCTCGCTCCACCACGTGCAGGTGGGCGGGTTCGCCTGGTTGCAGACCCTCGTGCTCGTCAACCCGCTGCTCTACGTCACCGAGGGGTTCCGGGCCGCGCTGACCCACTCGGGCCACATGCATCTGTACGTGATCTACCCCGTCCTGCTGGCGATGGCCGCCTTCCTGCTCTGGCAAGGGATCAAGGGGTTCCGCAAGCGGGTTCTGGCCTGAGCGCCCTCAGACGCCGGCTGCACGACGGGTGAAGGCCCCTACGAGACGCCGAACAGGCGAGAGATGGACTCGGTGAGGGCCGCTTCGGAGAGCTCGCCGGTGTGCTTTTCGAGCAGGCGGCCGTCGGGGCTGACGAACAGGGTCGTGGGCATGCCGAACAGGCCGTAGCTGGTGGCGACCTTGCCGTCGGGGTCGTAGCCGGTTGGGTACTGGACGCCGGTGTCGGCCAGAAGCTGGAGGGCGCCGGCGCGGTCGTCCTGGTGGTCGACGCCGAGGAACGCCACCCGGTCCTGCACCTTCGTCGAGACCGCCTGGAGGGCGGGCATCTCCTTGCGGCACGGGACGCACCAGGAGGCGAAGAAGTTCACGACGGCGGGCCGGCCGCGCAAGGCGGCCAGGCTGACCGTGCCGCTGCCGTTGAGGCGGGGCAGCTCGAACGGCTTGGCGTCGGTGGTCGAGCGGCGCTGGCTCAACGCCAGCCCGGCGAGGACGAGCGCGAAGATCGCGACGCCTCCGACGATCCACCACTTCCGTCGGCTCATCCGCCGGGCGCCGACGCCGCCGGGGGCCGTCTGAACGGCGGGCGGAGACAGGGAAACGGCCGAGGCGAGCCGGCCTTGCCGGCCCACCGGAGCGAGCGAGCGAGGGCGATGACCGTCACTGCGGCGTGCCGAAACCGCCGGTGCAGGGAGCGCCCTTCTCGGGCGTCTGGGGGCCGTTGGCGTACATGTCGACGAACGCTTTCACTGCCGGGTCGCGCGCCGTGTCGGCCCTGAGCTGGACGCCCCATGCCGTGGCCACGACTGCGGCGGGGAGCGTGTCGTCCTTCCAGGGCGACACGAGCACGTAGGGGGTGCGGGCGAGGTTGCGCAGGATGTCGACCTCCTCCTTGGCCAGGCTCGGCCGGTAGGTGATCCACGCCGCGCCGTGCTCCATGGAGTGGACCGCCAGCTCGTTCTGCACCGCCTGGGGGTAGGAGCCGCAGTTCATCCAGACCGGGAAGTGGGGACCGCCGACCGGAGGCGTCTGGGGGTAGGTCACCGGGTCCTGGGTGTGGGCCTGGCTCAGGCCGCCGAAGGTCGTCACCCGCGCCGCCAGGTTCAGCGAGGTCGACGTCGTGGCGCGCGCGCCGCCGGATGTGGCCGTGGCGCGGGCGCCGCCGGATGTGGTCGTGGCGCTGGCGCCGCCGGATGTGGCCGTGGCGGGGGACGGGCTGTCGCCGCCGCCGCACGCCGCCAGCGTGAGCAGGGCGAGCGCGAGCGAGGCCCGGAGGCGGACGCGCACGTC
>JAHFUQ010000182.1 GCA_023265045.1 Acidimicrobiia bacterium | reverse complement strand
CGCGGTGCGGCCCGCGCTCGACGAGTTGGCCGCGCGCGAGACCGACGCGGCGGTCATCAGGTACCGGCCCGGCTCGGCCGGTGAGGCGGCGGCCCCGGGCGTCGCGGCCGCGGTCCGTCGCGCCCGGCGGCGCCTGGCGGGCCTCGGCTCGGAGCCGTGGGACGTGAAGCCGCAGGTCTGCCTGGTCGACCCGTTCCCCGACCCGGACCATCCCGGTGAAGTGGTGGCGAGCGGCACGGTGGTCGACGCGGTGCGGGGAGAGATCTGGATGGTCGTCACCGCCGAGTCCCCGGCCGAAGCACCCGAGCGTTCGCTGGCGTTGCTCTTCGGCGCCGCCCTGCCGGCCGCCGCCGACCTCGGCCTGCTGCTCGAGGGCTACGGCCTGCACCTGAGCGGCGCCCCCGATCAGGACGCGCAGCTGCGCGACCTGCCCCTGCCTCCGCTGGCGGCGGCCGAGGGCGAGGTGGCCTCCGCGATGGCGCTGTCGTTCGTCCGGTATCTCCTCGACCGCGGCTCGGAGGAGCAGTTCCGCAAGCTCCTCACCCAGGCTCCGGCGGGGCGGGTCGAGGCGGCCGCGAGCGACCTGTACGGCGCCGGATTGGCGGCGCTGGAGGAGTCGTGGCGGTACAAGCTGGCGGCCGGAGCGCCCGACGTGAAGGCGGGCGAGTTCGTCCGCCTCGCCGTCAAGTACCTCCGCCCGCACGCTCGGCGGGAGGCGGAGATGTTCTTCTACATGCTTTTCAGCCTGGCGTTCACGATCGCGTTCCCGTTCGCCCTCAAGCGGCTGTTCGACTCGGCGATCCCGAGCGGCCACCTCTCGCGGGTCATGGGCGTGCTCGGGTTCCTGGGCGTCGCCTTCGCCATCTCGCTGCTCGCCGGCCTGCGCCGGTCCTACCTCGGTGCGTACGTGTCGAGCGCGGTCGTCCGCGAGCTGCGGACGGGGATGTTCAGCCGGTTGCAGAGCCTGCCGACCGGGTGGTTCGCCCGCCAGCAGCAGGGCGACCTGCTGTCGCGCCTTCTGAACGACGTCGCCATCGTCGAATCGGGGCTGTCGGAGACCCTCCGCGAGGGCTTCTTCCAGATCCTGTCCCTGGTTGTCTCGGCCCTCGTGTTGCTCAAGCTCAACGTGATCCTCGGCCTGGTCGTGCTGGCCGGCGCTCCTCTCGTCGCCCTCGTGTACAAGGCCATGTCCGGCGGCGCCCGAACGCGCAGCCGTGCCGTGCAGGAGCGCATGGGCGGGCTCGTGTCGACCGCCAACGAGAACTTCTCCGCCCAAGGCGTGGTGAAGGCGTTCGCGCTGGAGGCACGGGAAAGGGCGCGCTTCGGTCGCGTGTGCGGCCGCCTGTTCGACTCGCAGATCCGGATGCAGCTGTTCGGCGGCCTGTTCGGCTTGTCGGTGAACGCAGTGGTGACCGCCCTGCGGCTGTTCGTCCTCGGGCTTGGTTCGTGGATGATCCTGAACGGCGACCTCAGCCTCGGCGGCCTGGTGGCGTTCCTCAGCCTGATGGGTGAGGTGATCAGCCCGGTCACGACGCTCACGGGTATCGGCCAGCAGATCCAGTCCGCCACGGGCGCCCTCGAGCGGGTGAACGAGATCCTCGACGCCGTCCCCGATGTGGACGACGCGCCGGGCGCCACCGCCCTCGCGCCGCTCCAGCGTGAGATCACCCTCGAGAACGTCGGCTTCTCGTACACCCCCGAGCGCCGCACCCTCGACGGCATCGACGCCGTCATCGCTGCCGGTTCCCGCGTGGCGTTCGTGGGACCTACGGGTGCGGGCAAGTCGTCGGTGCTGCAACTGCTGATGCGCTTCGCCGATCCCGACGACGGCGCCGTCAAGTTCGACGGGGTCGACCTGCGGTCCGCCACCATCGCGTCGCTGCGCGGGCAGTTGGGCGTCGTGTTCCAGGAGTCGTTCCTGTTCGACGACACCATCCGCGAGAACATCGCCCTCGGCAAGCCGGGCGCGACCCAAGCCGAGATCGAGGCGGCGGCCGCCGCCGCCGAGCTGCACGAGTTCATCGCCGAGCTGCCGCGGGGATACGACACGCTGGTCGGCGAGCGTGGGGGTCGCCTGTCGGGCGGTCAACGGCAGCGGCTGGCCATCGCCCGCGCCCTGGTGCGTAACCCGCAGGTGCTGATCCTCGACGAGGCCACGTCCGCCCTCGACCCTCGGACCGAGCGCTTGATCGCCGCGACGCTGGAACGCGTGGGCGAGGGCCGCACGACGATCGCCGTCACGCACCGCCTGAACTCGATCACGGCCTACGACCGGATTTTCGTCATCGTCGCGGGTCGGCTCGCAGAGCAGGGTACCCACGCCGAGCTGGTCGCCGCCGGCGGTGTCTACGCCGAGTTGTGGGCCGAGCAGACGGGCGGCGTGGCCCAGGCCGAGGCGCCGTTCGACGCCGCTGGCGCGCTGGCCAAGGTGCCCCTGTTCGCGTCGCTGAGCGCCGACGAGCTGGCCGACGTCACGGGCCGGCTGCGCCCGGTCGAGCTGGGCGCCGGCGAGCGCATCGCCGAGGGCGCGGGGCGGCTGATCCTGGTGCGGCGCGGTCGGGCGCGGGTGCTCGTCCCTGGCCTCGGCGGCGGTGACCTGCGGGGCGTGGCCGACCTCGGCCCCGGTGACGCCTTCGGCGTGTCCGCGCTGCTCGGCCAGGAGACGGGCGCGGTGCTGGAGGCGGACGGGGCGGCGGGGCTGCTCGTGCTCGACGACGAGGCGGTCGTGGCGCTCGCCGCTCTGCATCCAGGGGTGGGCGCCGTGCTCGAGGGCGCCCGGACGCCGGCCGTCGCCCCCGCGGGCGGGCGGCGCCTGACCCGCATGACCATGGGGCCGGGGAGCCGCCTCTCGCTGGTTGCGCCCGTGGTCGTCGGGCCCGTCCAGCCCGGCCGTCCCGCGCCCGACGAGATCCGGCGGGCATCAGGTACGTTCGGAGCGGTGGGGCGATGAACGATCCCGTGCTGGCCGCGGTCGTGCGTGCCGCGACGTCGGCCACTGGCGCCTCGGCGGGCTGGATCGTGGCTGTCCGGGGCGACGAGCTGGAGGTCGTCGCCGTTTCCGGTGACGTCGACCCCGCCATCGTGGGCACGCGTGTCTCCGGTGCGTCCGGCACGGCGGGCTACGTTGTCGGCTCGGGCCAGCCCATGGCGTTGGCGTCGGGGCGCGACGATCCTCGGTTGGGCGAGGGGGTGGCGGCGGCCGCCGGCCGCCGCCCGGCGAGCGTGGTCTCCGTACCGTGCGAGGACGACTCGGCGGTGGCCGGCGCGCTCGAGCTGATCGACAAGGCGGGCGGCGGCAGCTTCTCGTTCGACGACGTGGAGCTGGCGACGCTGCTCGCGGGGATCGCGGCGGCGGCGTTGACGTCCGGCGCCGACGAGCGGCGCCTGGTGCCTGCGCCCGAGGAGTTGAGCGGAGGGCTCCGGGCGCTCGCCGCTGCCGACCCGTCCCGTTACGCCACGACAGCGACCTTGGTGGCAAGCCTCCTCGCCCGTGACTGACGAAACGGGTTCGCCGCCGCGGCCCGCGTACACGCGTGAGTCGACCGTCCTGCGGCTCCCGGGGGCGGTGTCGCTCGACGACCTGTCGCCCGCCTGGGCCTGGGGGGGAGCGACGGGCAAGGGCGTGCGCGTCGCCGTCATTGACAGCGGCGTGGAAGCGGGCCATCCCGGGCTCGAGGGCTGCGTCGATGTCGACGCCGGGCTCGAGGTGACGGTCGACAGCGAGGACAACCCGGTCGACCACCTGGGCCCGCACGACGACTCGTTCGGCCACGCCACCGCCGTCTCGGGCATCATCCACTCACTGGCGCCCGAGGCCCGCATCACGAGCATCAAGGTGTTGGGGGCGGGGCTGGGCGGGAAGGCGGCGGCGTTCCTGCGCGGCCTGGGCTGGGCCGTCGAGCAGCGCTTCGACGTCATTAACCTCTCGCTCGGCACCAACCGGCGCGAGTGGGCGCTGCCGTTCTACGAGATCTGCGACGAGGCGTACTTCCGCGGCTGCCTGGTGGTGACGGCGGCCAACAACGTCATGCGGGCGAGTTACCCGTCGCTGTTCGGCTCCGTGGCCAGCGTCGCCTGCAACCTGAGCACGGATCCCTTCCGGTTCCACTACAACCCGGAGCCGCCGACGGAGTTCCTGGCGCGGGGGATCGACGTCGAGGTGCTGTGGCGCGATGGCTCCACGGTGAAGAGCACGGGCAACTCCTACGCCGCCCCCCACATCGCCGGTATCGCCGCCCTCATCCGGTCCAAGCACCCGGAGCTGCGACCGTTCCAGGTGAAGACCGCCCTGTGGGCCACGGCGGCCAACGTGCGTGAGGCGCCGCGCGCCGCCGGACGGCTGTCGCAGATCATGCGCCCGGCGACGACATCCGTGCGCGTCACCGGCGCGCTGCGCCGCCTCAGTTGACGGTGAACTGGACGGGCAGGCCAGCCACTTGGGCCCCCGCGATCGGGTCGGCCTCGTAGAAGCACATGTCCCATACGCCGGGTGGCCGGTTGAGGCGACCGGCGGTGTTGGGAACGAAGCCGCGGCTGTTGGAGAACCGGACCGTGTTGTTGACGGGCACGACGTCGAACGCGCAGGGTGAGTCCGTATCGCCGTGGCGGACCGTCACGAGGAGGTAGGCGGTGTTGGTGCGCAGGCCGGTGCCGAAGGCGGTGACCACCGTTCCCACCGGGCCCGACTTGGTGAAGGCGCCGTCGGAGAACCAGGTGAAGCCTTGCGCCATGGGGAGCTGGCTGTCCCCACCGACGAGCGTATAGCCGATCGTGGCGCGATCGCCGGCCCGGAACCCAGTCGCGGCCCGGTCGTTGTCCTGAACCCACAGGCCGACGTTGTCGCCCGCGGCTGGATCACTGGCGGGGGAGACGTAGCCGCGCACCGAGAAGTTGCTGGGGGCGTCGTCCAACAGGAGCCGCACGTTCGGCGTCGGGCCGTGTTGCCAGGTCACGCCGGAGGTCTGCAGGAGCTCGACGATCTGGTCCTTCAAGGGGGCTGTGGGGGTGACGACGAACGAAGGGGGCGTGATGTCCTTAAGCCCGATCCGCACCTCGGACCCGTCCTGGGCGAGGAATCGCACGACGTTGGCGTCGTTGCAGTTCGTGTACTGGCCGCCGAAGCAGGGCGTGCCTTCGGTGATGAACATCGAGCTGAACTGCACCGGCTTGTAGCCCTCGCCCTCAGCAGTCCGCCCGGCGTCGATCGCGATGTCCGACTGGGCCAGGGCGCTTTGGGTGACGTGGAGGCGGGTCTCGTGCGCATTGGACGTGAGGCTCATGCCGTACGACACATTGAGGGCAGCGTTCGTGCCACTGGCGTTCAGGTCCAGCGCCGCCGGCAGGCGGCTGGTGTTGATGTCGAAGTGCGTGAGCTGCGGGTGGTGCTTGTAGTCGCCGCCCTGCCAGTACGCGGGGCCGAGCACGAAGCTGCTCCCGAACTGGATCTGGTTGTTGAGCCGATCAACGGGCTTGAGCCGGAGGTAGCCGTCGCTCGTGAACACCGCGACCTGCGGCATGTGGCCGGGGTCAGCCGACGCGCGGGACACGAGAACCCCGACAGCGTTCCCCCGTGGGACGCCGTTCACCACCACCGCCATCGGCACCAGCGGGCTCACGTCGGTGGCGCACATCTCCACCGCCCACCCCGACTGCGCGGGGAAGATGGTTGTGCAGTCGCCCAGCGCCCCTGACGGGGATGCAAAGGCAACCGCCGAGCTCACGAGCAGCTGGGCAACCGCCGATCCGATCCGCCTCATCGTTCCCCCTTGTCGCGATCACAGCCGTCGCAGCGCCCACAGGATACGCGCGGCGG
>JAHFUQ010000181.1 GCA_023265045.1 Acidimicrobiia bacterium | reverse complement strand
GGAGGTCCTCGACGACGAGGGCCAATGGTTGGGGCCCGCCCGCCAGGGCGGCCACGCTTCGGGCGACGGCCCGCACCGCCCCGCCGTCGTCGTCGGCGTCGGGGCTGGTCCGGAGCACCTCGATCAGGGGCGCGAACGGCAGCCCGCGGTCGGCCTCGTCGCAGTGGCCGGTGACGACGTCGAACCCGGCGTCGCGCGCCCGCCGCGCCACCTCGGTGACAAGGGTGGTCTTGCCGATGCCGGCCGGTCCCGACACGACCGCCACCTGTCCCTCGCCGGCGGCGGCCTGGGCGAGCGCCGCGTCGAGGCCAGCGAGCACGTCCGCCCGGCCGACCAACACACGGCTCGCGGCGGGGCCCACGGTCCGCAAGATAGGCCGCGTTCCGGACGGTCGGCGGCGGCCATTGCGGTGTAACACGCGGTCGTCCGGCCCATACGAAGTCGCCAAGCACTCCGACATCGAAAGGGAGCCATGCGCAAGATCGTCGCCCTCATCGTCAGCACCATCGGGCTGATCGCCCTCGCCGGCCCGGCGCTGGCGGCAACACCCGCGGACAAGCCCGTCGTGACCGTCGGCCGGCTCGAAGTCCACGACGGCGGCGGGGTGTCGCCCGACACGTGGCACACCAACGTGACCGTTCCCGTCGGCGGGTACAACTTCACCGCGGGGGGCAATGTCTACGTCACGTTCCAGGACATCACGGCCGGCACGGCCGCCGTCACCGGCGAGTGGATCCGTGCCGGCACCGGCCCGTGCGGCTTCGAGTGCAATAACTACAGCCGGATCTCCTACAGCCGCACGCTGAGCTTCCCCTACCGCGCCGTCTGCGGCCACTGGCTGCGGACCTGGGCGTGGGACCAGGTGAAGAGCCCCCAAAACGGCTACGGCTGGTCGACCCGCGACGTCCTCGTAACCTGCTCCTGATGGGTGACACCGAAGAGCGGATCGCAACGCTGCTCGACGAGGCGGCGGAGACGCACCACCGGGTGTACCGGATCACCGACGGCGCCGATGACGACTGGGCGTCCTGGTACGCCGACTGGCTCCTGAACCTCTCGGCGTTGCCCGACCTGCTTGGGTTCAGCCCGATCCGCAGCCATCTCGTCCACGCCCTGGTCCAGCTCGACCGCGACTACACCGACGCCCCCACCGACCAACCGTGGCCTGCGTTCTACGCGGCGGGTCTGGCCCGATGCTCCGCCCGTAGAGGCGCGGTGGCAAGGGGCGAGCAAGGAGTTGGCAAGCGGAGCCCTCGATGATGGCTTTGGTCGGAGGATCCGACCTGAGCACCAGTCGAAAGGACCGCAATGGCAACTCGAATCGACATGAAGAAGCGAGTGCGTCAGCTCGTCGTCGCCGGGTCTCTGGCGTTGACGACGCTCGGCGTCGGCGTGGCGCCGGCGTCGGCGTGGACCCAGCGGTCATCGGGCTGCGTCGAGTGGAACAGCGCCGACGGTTGCGTGGTCACCCAGTCGTGCTCGGTCGACACCGACAGCCACCGGTGGAGCTGCCTCACGTGGGACACCCGTTCCCACACCCTCACCGGTACTTCGGGCACCTTCTAGCTCGGGCGGGCTAATAGGTGACCGCGACCGGCAGGTCCTTCGCCTCGTCGGCCCAACGCTGCACCTCGGTCAGAGACGGCGTTCGGCCGACGAGGTGGAGCTCGTCGTTGACCTCGGCCATCCGGGCTTGCAGGTTCGCCGGGTTGCGCTTCGACAGCTCCCGTACCGTGTCCACGCCCGAGGACTCGAGCAAGTCGCTGTACTCGGCACCGACGCCGTGGATACGCATCAGATCGGCCCGGTTGACCCACTCCAGGATCGTGGCGGTTGCGATCCCTGTCGCCTTGGCGACGGCACGCCGTCCCGCGGCCGACCCACACTCGTCAAGGAGGGCCGCGATGTTGCGCACGCCCGCCCCCACCAGCGTGGCCGCGTCGTCGGGGCCCAACCCCACGATCTCGGTGAGGTTGGTGCCAGGCCGCCGGCGAGGGTGAGCCGTGCTGGAGGCCGGTGAATCCGGGTCGGCCGGGGGTCGGCGGCGTCGCGCTGGCCCCGCCGCCGCGGCTGAGGCCGCCGGTCGCGGTGCCGCACGTCGGGCGGGGGCGGGAACAGGGGCGGGGGCAGGGGCAGCAGCCGATGGCGCAGGCCGGGAGGGGCGCGGCGGGCGGCCGGTTGGCGCGGTCCGGGGTGGCGCACCGGTCACGGTCCGGCGCGGCGCCGGTTGCCGCTCGGGCTCGGGTTGGCGGCCGGGTGCCGGAGCCCGGGCCAGATCGGCCTGATCAAGCCAGGTGACGATGTCCCTGACTCCCCGCACCGTGGTTCCCCGCACGGGAACCACCCGCATGTCGGATCCGGTCCGCCCGGTACGGACCGTCAGCCAACCTTCTCCGTCGTCGTCGGTGAAGACCTCGGCGATCTCGCCCAACCGGGACCCGTCGTTCCCGATCAACGCCCTGCCTACCCACGTCCCTGCTTCTGTAGCCACCGCCCAACTCCCTCGACGCGCTTGCCGTCAGTCTCGCGCGCCGACGCGGAACGAGTCTTGCGCCTCAGTCGGCGAGCCGTCGGGCGAGGGCGATGGCGCGGGCGTCTCCAAGCGTTCGGCCTTCGCCGACCACGGCGTCGAAGTCGTTGCCGAGCGCATCGCGGGCCCGGGCCAGGACGGCATCCCGGCGTACGGCATCGGCGCCGATGAGCGGCGCGGCACGCTTGCTCGCCTCGTGAGCGGCCAGCAGCCGCACCGCGTCGCCATGGCGGGCGCAGCGCGAGAGCGTCTCGGCGAGGGCCCGAATCGCAAGCCAGAGCGTGCCCCAGGCGCCGAGCCCGAGCCAGTAGTCGATCAGCGGGGCGAACTGGGGCAGGGCCGCCTCCGGATCGCCAGCGCGAGCACCCATCGTGAGCAGCGTGTGCCGGGCGTAGGCGGCCGTCAGCGTGTCGGCCGCCTCGCCGTAGCGGATCGCCTCTTCGAGATAGGGCGCGGCGGCAGCCGGGTCCCGCTCGGCCCGGCGTTCCCCGGCGCCATAGGCGGCGTAGGCGAGCACCGACGGCGACTGCGTGTCGTCGGCGAGGTCGAAGAGGTTGCGCTCGTGTCGGGCGGCAGCATCATCGTCCCCGGCATATGCCTCGACAATGACGAGATCGCTCAAGGCCAGCCCCACCGTCAGGGGGTCGTCAGCCTGGCGGCCGAGATCCACGGCCAGCTGCAGGTGCTCGCGTGCCGCTTCCCACCGCCCTTGCAGCTGGCGCAGGTTTCCCCAGCACTCGTGGGCGTCGCGTGCTGCCTGCGGGCTCCCGGCCCGAGCGGCGATCTCGACCGCTCGCCGGCAGCGCCGTTCGCAGGACACGTGGTCGCCGCGCTGCCACGAGCCCTGACCGGCGAGGCCGAGCACTCTGGCCAGCAACGGATGGGTCGGACCTCCCCGCTCATCGTCGCCGCAGAGGAGACGGAGGGAGTCCTCGACCATCTGGCTGAGCTCCACCAGGCCCCTCGTGAACGCCAGTTCGGCAAACACGACGTCCATCGCCAGCAGGTCCTCGACCTGCCGGGTGGCCACGAGCCAGGCGTGCGCCTGCCGCAGGTCGGGCAGGTGGGCGTCGAAGCGACGCCTCGCCGCCGGCTCGGCGGTCCCGCGACGCGCTTGTGCCACCTCCGCGACCAGCCGCCCCGCCCAGGCGGCGTGACGGGGATCGAATGCCTCGGGCTCCGGCCCGATGGACAACTCGGTCCGGCCGTAGGCGCGAAGCGTCTCGAGCAGGCCGTACCGAGGCAGCTCGCCGGGCAGCCGCACGACAAGGGAGTGATCGACGAGGTCGGCCAGCAACTCGGGGGACGGCCCAACCGACGCCACCGCGTCATACTCGACCGCTGCCGCGAACCGGGACAGGCGGGCGAACACCTCCCGCTGGGGTTCGGCCAGCAGGTCGATCGACCAGCGGATGACATCGCGCAGGGAGCGATGTCGGGAGGCCGCCGTGTGCCGTCCCTGTCGGAGCAGCGTGAGCGGCTCGTCGAGGGCTTCGAGCAGAGAAGGCAGCCCGACCGATGGCACGCGCGCCGCAGCCAACTCGCAGGCCAGCGGCAAGCCATCCAGCCGTCGGGCGACTTCGGCGAGCAGCGCCGGGTCGGTATCGATCGGAGCGACCGCGGGATCGGCGGCCCGGATCCGGTCGGCGAGCAACGCCGTTGCCTCCTCGAGCCGGAGCGGGCCGATGCGGAGCAGCTGTTCGCCGTCGGCGCGCAGCGGCTCCCGGCTCGTGGCGAGCACATCGACGTCGTCGGTGCCAGTCACGATCGACTCGGCCAGGGTCGCAGCCGCCTGGACAACGTGTTCGCACGTGTCCAGCACCAGCAACTGTCGGCGCACGGCGAGAACCGAGACGATCCGATCGTCCAGCGACTCCTCACCAGACGGCGTGATGCGCAGCGCGGCGGCGACCATGGCGACCAGGTCGCCACGGGAGCCGGCCGCCTCGAGATCGACGACCAGAACGCCGTCGGGATAGTCGTCGACGACCTCCGCAGCCACGTGCCGAGCCAGCCGGGTCTTGCCGACCCCGCCGGGGCCGCACAGGGTGACGAGCCGGCACCGGCGGACCGCAGACACGGTCGTGTCCAGCTCGGCCTGCCTCCCGACGAAGGAGCTTACGGGGAGGCGTGGTCGAGGCACGGCGCCCGGCGCCCCGTCCGCACCCGACGGCGCGGGCTCGCCCGTGAACTCCTGGCGCAGCAGCCTCTCCTCGAGGCGCCGCAGTTCGGGGTTGGGCTCCAGCCCCAGCTCCTCGGCCAGTATGCGGCGGAGTCGGGCGTAGGCGCGCAACGCATCGCCCTGGCGGCCGGAGGCAGCGAGAGCCTGCATGAGCAGGGCGACCGTTCCCTCCCGCAGGGGCTCGGCCAGCGCGAGGGATTCCACGGCGGCGATCGCCTCGCCGGTCCGCCCCAGCGCGAGCAAGGCGGACGCCTGTTGCTCGATGGCGACGCATCGCAGTTCGTCAAGCCGGGTCGCCTCGGGGACCACACCCGGGTGATCGAGGTCGGCGAACGGCCTGCCGCGCCAGAGCGCCAGCGCCGACCCCAATTCCCCCAGCCGCATTCGAGGTTGTTCAGTCGCGCTCGCGGCGTCGAGGTGAGCGAGGAAGGCGTCGCGGTCGATGTCACCGTGGGGGACGCGGAGCCGGTACCCGCGGCCCTCCGTGACGATCGACACCCCCACCGGGAGCAGCTTGCGCACGCGCGCGACGAGGGTGTGTAGGGCCGCCGCAGGATATTCCGGAGAACCCGCATCGAGCGAGCCCCAGATCATCTCGACAAGGACGTCGGTCTCGATGACGCGGCCTGAGGAGAGCGCCAGCGCGGCGAGGAGACGGCGTTGCCGCTCGGACGAGAGCCGGATCTCAACCCCGTCGGACCGGCACAGGCGCACCGGCCCAAGGACACCGACGAGCGTCACCCGGCCATAGTGACATCGACCAGCTGATCCGGGATAGGCCCGTGAAAGCGTCGTGAAAGGGGCCACCCGTAAGGTCCGAAGCGTACAGAAGCCGCCAGCGCCCGAGGCGCCACGAAAGGCAGAGCCATGATCATCGTCCGTTTCAAGATGCGCTGTCAGACAGCCAAGGTCGACCAGGCGATCGCCGTACTCAGCGACGTCATCGGCCCCAGTCGGGCGCTGCCCGGCGTGCTCAACTTCGACATCGGCCGCGACGTGAGCGACCCCGACTGCCTCATTGCCACCGAGGTCTTCGAGGACCCCGTGGCCATGGACACCCAGGAGTCCCTCCCCGCGGTCGGCGCGGTGCTCGCCCTGCTTC
>JAHFUQ010000053.1 GCA_023265045.1 Acidimicrobiia bacterium | reverse complement strand
GTCAACGGCGCGGGCGGCGGCGTCCTCCGACCCGATGGCCGTCGGCGCCGGTGTGGTCGACGCCTTCGCCGCCGCCTACTCGGCCCCGGCGGGCACGGCCAACGGCGGCCTGCCCCGCTCCAACGGCCTGGGCAGCCTCGACGCCAGCCGGGGGACGGTCCAGGTCAGCCTCGACACCGCTCCCAACATCATCCTGTCCGGCCTGCTGACCGCCCAGAACCTGCTCTGGAGCCCGCTGCTCTACACGACGACGCCGTGGACGGGCTCCTCCTGGTACGGCTCGTCCTGGTACGGGTCCTCCTGGTACGGGTCATCCTGGTACGGCTCGTCCTGGTACGGCTCCTCGTGGTACGGCTCCTCGTGGTACGGCCAGCCCGAAGGGTCCTCCTGGTACGGCTCGTCGTGGTACGGCTCCTCCTGGTACGGAGCGTGGGAGTAGGAGAATGGCGGTTGGCACGATGACGCTCCCTCCCAAGGTCCGAGGCATGATCATCGGGGCGGCGACGACCGGCGTCCTCACGCTGGCCGGCGCCCTGATCGTGGCTCGGACCGCGGGCATCGGCCCCCTGCGCGAGGTGCTGCCCCTGACGCTCCTCCTGGCGCTCAGCTGGGCTCACCCCGTCCTCGTCCTGCGCACCGAGGAGACCGAGGCGTTCCAGCTCGACGAGCCCTTCTTCGTCGCCATGGCCGTGCTGCTCCCGGCCCCGGGCACGATCCTGGTGTTCGCCGCCGCAACGGCGATCGGGAACGTGGTGCGCCGCCGGCCGCTGACCCGGGCGGCGTTCAACATCGGCCAGACGGTCACCGCCGCCGGGCTGGGCCTGGCCGCCATGCACCTGCTGGCGACACCGGGGGCCGGGACTTCCCGTCTGGCGACGCTGGCTGCGGCCGTCCTCGGCGCGGCCGTGTTCATGCTGGTGAACAGCGCCGCCGTGTCTGTCGTGATCTCCTTCAACGAGGCCAAGCGGGCCGCCCACGTCTTCCTCGACGGCCTCGACCTGCGGGTGCTGGTGTGGGCCGGCGGCACGGCGCTGGGCCTCCTGGCCGCCATCGGCGCCGTCGCCAACTCCTGGGCCCTCGCCTTGGCGGCCCTGCCTATGGCCGCCCTCAACCTGGTGCTGCGCGAGCACGCCCGGGCCCGGCGCCAGACCGAACGGTCCCACGACCTGCTCGTCGCCGCTAACCAGATCCACGCGTCGGTCGCGGCCGCCGATGTCGAGGGCGCAGTGGTCGCCGCCACCAAGTCGCTGCTGCACTGCCGGGCGGCGCGCATCGACACCGCGAGCCCGGGACCAGCCGAGTTCGCCGTGCGCTTGCCCGACCCTGCGCCCGATCGCTGGCTGGTCGTCTCCGAGACCATCGGTTTCGATCGCCTGGGCCCGCGGGAGCACGAGTTGCTCGAGGTACTCGCCGGCATCGCCGCCGGGGCGTTGCGCAACGCGTGGCTCCTCGAGGAGATCCGTCACCGGGCGATCCACGACTCGCTCACCGAGCTCCCCAACAAGGTCCTGTTCATGGACCGGCTGCAGCACGCCCTCGACGCCGGGCCCCGGTCGGGTGAGCGGCTGGCCGTGATGTTCCTCGACCTCGACCAGTTCAAGGTCATCAACGACAGCCTCGGCCACGACACCGGCGACCAGGTCCTGCTCGGTGTGGCCGATCGGCTGCGCGGCGCCCTGCGCCAGGGCGACACCGCCGCCCGCCTGGGCGGCGACGAGTTCGCGGTCCTGTGCGAGCACGTCGGCAGCGCCGACGACGGCGTCGTGCTGGCCGAGCGGATCCAGGCGGCGGCGTCGGGGTTCTCGGTCATCAACGGCGTCGAGCTGGGCGTGACCGCCTCGGTGGGAGTCGTCATCGTCGAGCCCGACGCGGGCGTCTCCGCGGAGACCCTGCTGCAGGCCGCCGACACGGCCATGTACCGGGCCAAGGACCGCGGCCGCGATCGCATCGAGGTGTTCGACGACCAGCTGCGCAACCGGGCCTACGCCCGCCTGGAGACGGAGACGACGTTGCGGCGGGCCATGGAGGAGGGGCGGCTGCGGGTTTTCTACCAGCCGATCCTCAGCGGCGTGACCGGGCGGGTCGTCGAGATGGAGGCGCTCCTGCGTATCGAGACGCCGAACGGGACGCTGCTCGGCCCCGCCGATTTCATCGAGGTCGCCGAGCAGTCGGGGCTCATCGCCACGATCGGCGTGCAGGTGCTCGAGGAGGCGTGCCGGCAGGCCGCCGCCTGGCGGCGGCGCTACCCCGACCGGGACCCGATCCGCGTGGCGGTCAACATGTCGGCGCGCCAGCTGAGCCGGATCCCGATCGCCGACACCGTGAAGGCGGCGCTCTCGGCCGCCGGGTGCAGCCCGGACATGCTGGGCCTGGAGCTCACCGAGACCGTGCTCATGGAGGCCGGCGAGCACGTCCGCGACGAGCTGGAGATGCTCAGGAAGGTCGGCGTGACCGTCGGTCTCGACGACTTCGGCACCGGCTACTCGTCGCTTGCCTACCTCAAGCGCTTCCCGGTCGACTTCCTCAAGATCGACCGGTGTTTCGTGGCCGGGCTGGGCCATGACCCCGAGGACGAGGCGATTGTCGACGCCATCATCAGCCTGGGCCGGTCGCTCGGGCTTTCGACCGTCGCCGAGGGTGTGGAGACGGTCGAGCAGCTGACGAAGCTGCGCGGCCTCGGCTGCGACCGGATGCAGGGCTACCTGTTTGCCCGGCCGCAGCGCGCCGCCGACCTGGACGCCCTGATCGAGCACCCCTGGCAGGTCCCCCCGGAGCTGCTCCTCGCGAGTTAGCTGCGAGCGGCCCCGTCCGGCTCCGGCACACCGGTCAAACGAAGTTGGCGCTCGATCATGCGGATGTCGTAGGCGCCGGTCCTGCGTCCCTGATCGAGCTCCCAGGCCACCATGTCGACGCGGAACGCCTGGTTGACCGGCCCGATGGCCGCCTGTTCGAGCTGGGTGAGGGGCCAGCCGTGCCGGGCCAGCTCGTCGGCGTAGGCCTCGATTGCCTCCGGCGCCCGCCAGGTGCGGGCGATGGCCAGCTCGTAGGGGCGGGAATCCAGGTGCGTCAGGGCGAAGTCGACGACACCCGCGAGCCGGCCGTCGAGGTAGTGGACGTTCCACTCGGCGAGGTCGCCGTGCACGACCGTGAGGGGGAGGGCCTCGGCGCCGATCGAGGCCAGGACGGCCCGCACCTCGGCCGCCGCCGCGGCCGCCCACCCTGCGAGCCGCGGATCGCAGCCGGTGAACTCGGCGAGGCAGGCGCCCCAGTCGATGGCCGCATGCACGGTCGTGGCGGCGTGCTGGGCGCGCCAGCCGGGGCGCTGCCCGAGGGTCTCCGTGAGGTCCCGCAGCGCCACGTCGACCCGCGCCATGTCCCGGCCTCGCCGCCGCCGCTGGTCCACCGGTTCGTCGCGCACGGCGGCCCCGGGGACGTACCGGGTCAAGCAGAACCACAGGCCGTCGTGGCGGACGAGGTCGCCCACCGGGTCGGGCACCACCCAGCCGGACTGCGCCAGGTGGCGCAGCACGCGGTGCTCGTAGTCCAGGTCCTCGGCCGTGGCCCGGTCGTGGTAGCGCCGGAGCACGATCCGCTCGCCGCCGCCGGTGTCGACGAGCCAGCTTCCGTTTCCGGGCGGGAGGTCCTTGAGCGTCGAGACGCTCCGAGGCCGGACGCCGAGGAGGTGGAGCACGTCCCGCACCGCGTCGTTGTCCATGCCGGGATTCTGCCGGGATCGGCGCGCCCACGGCGGCACGGGATCGGCCAACTTCGGGACCACGACCTTTATCCTCAAGGGGGTGGACGTGGAGCCCTCGCTCATCGCCGCGGGCGCGGCCGGGTTCCTGCTCGTCGTGGTGCTGTGGCTGTGGCGGCGGTCGCGCAAGGCCGCCGTCCGGCGCATCGTCGCCCTCAGCGCCCGACTGGGTGAGGAGGACCTGGCCCTCGAAGGGCGCGGTGGGGTGGAGCGGTCGTTCTCCCGCTTGGAGCGGATGGTCGGCACGGCCATGTCCAAGATCGGCGACTCCAAACAGGCCGAGGACCGCATGCGCCTGGCGCTGGCCAACGTGCCCCACGGCGTGGTCGTGTGCGACGACCAAGGCGAGATCGTGTTGAAGAACGCGCAGGCCGAGGAGTTCATGGGGACGGACCAGCCCGATCCGGTGGGCGGCACTGTCGCCGACGTCCTCGCCGAGGAAGCGATACTGCGCCTCCTGCGGGCGGCGGCGGCCGACGGCCAGCCCGGCACGGAGACCCTCGACCTCTACGGCCCCCCGCGCCGCACGCTCACGATCCACGCCCGCCCCCTGGAAACGGACTGGAGGGGCGTCGGCGCCGTCGCCATCATCGAGGACGTCTCCGAGAAGCGCCGGCTCGAAGCGGTGCGGCGAGACTTCGTCGCCAACATCAGCCACGAGCTGAAGACGCCGGTCGGCGCCCTCGGCCTGCTGGCGGAGACGCTGGCGGGGGAGTCCGACCCCGAGGTCGTGAACCGCCTGGCGTGGCGTATCCAGGGCGAGTCCCAGCGCGTGGCCCGGATCATGGACGACCTGCTGGACCTGAGCCGCATCGAGTCCGAGGAGGCGCCGACCCGCGAGCCGGTGCCGGTGCACCTGATCGTGGCCCAGGCGGCCGAGCGGGTGCGCTCGGCGGCCGAGCAGCAAGGGATCCGCATCCGCATCGGCGAGCCGCCTCGCGAGCTCAGCGTCCTGGGCGACCGCCGCCAGCTCATCTCCGCCCTCTACAATCTGATGGAGAACGCCGTGAAATACTCCGACCGCGGCTCGACGGTGGAGGTCGGTGGGCGCACCAGCGGCAACTGGCTGGACCTGCGGGTCCGCGACCGCGGCATCGGCATCCCGGCCCAAGACCTCGAGCGCATCTTCGAGCGCTTCTACCGCGTCGACCGGGCCCGGGGCCGCGACACCGGCGGCACCGGCTTGGGCCTGGCCATCGTCCGCCATGTCGTGCACAACCACGGCGGCGAGGTCCTGGTCGAGTCCCAGGAAGGCGAGGGGTCGACGTTCACCCTGCGGCTGCCGACCGGACCCGCCGCCCTTCTGGCCCCGCCGGCCAAGGCCGGCTGAGGCGCCCGGTGGCCACCCCGACGGCGACCGTGCTGGTCGTCGAGGACGAGGAGTCCTTCGTCGACGCCCTCACCGTGGGCCTGGAGCGGGAGGGGTTCCGGGTGCGGGTGGCGCGCGACGGCGCCGAGGCCCTCGACCTGTTCGACGTGGTCCGCCCCGACGTGGTGCTGCTCGACGTGATGCTGCCCCGCGTCTCGGGGCTGGACGTGTGCCGGCAGATCCGCAACCGGTCGTCGGTGCCGATCATCATGGTGTCCGCGAAGACGTCGGAGCTGGACACGGTGGTCGGGCTGGAAGTGGGCGCCGACGACTACGTGCCCAAGCCGTTCCGGCTCCGGGAGCTGATCGCCCGCATCCGGGCCGCGCTGCGGCGCGCGCCCGGCGAAGGCCCCGAGCCCGCGCCGACTGTCCTCGAGGTGGGCGACGTCCGCCTCGACCCGGAGAGGCACGAGGCCTGGGTCCGCGGCGCGCCGGTCAGTCTGCCGCTCAAGGAGTTCGAGCTGCTGGCCCTGCTGCTGGAGCACGCCGGCCGCGTCCTCACCCGCGAGACGCTCATCGATCGGATCTGGGGGTACGACTACGTCGGCGACACCAAGACCCTCGACGTCCACGTCAAGCGGCTGCGGGCGAAGGTGGAGGACGACCCCGCGGCGCCGACCCGGATCACCACGATCCGGGGCCTCGGTTACAAGTTCGAGACCCCTTCCCGGGGGGCGAAGCCAGGAGCGTCGTAGCGCGCCAGGAACTTGTCGACCAGGCCCCGGGCCAGGCCCATGCTCTGCACCCAGCGTTGCAGCTGGGCCGTGCCCTTCTCGGTGACGTGATAGGTCCGCCGGGACGGACCCGCCTCGGAGTTCTCCCAGCACGACAGCAGGAGCCCTTCGCGCTCCATCGTCCGCAGCGTGCGGTACAGCCGGCCCCAGTCGTTCTGGATCACGCCGAGGCCGATGAGCTGGTCGCGGAGGTTGTAGCCGTACGCGGGCGCGGCTTCGCCGTTTGGGCCACGGAGGCCAAGCCGGATGAGCAACAGCAGGCACGCCTGCAGGTAGTGGCGCGGCAGTTCGGCGGCCACGTCGGCGGCGACGGCGCGGCGCAGTTCTGCTCGAAGGCTTTCCATGGGCCGCGACCCTACGGGTGCGTCGTTACCGGACCGGGGCCGGGGGGCAACGGCACGGGAACGATCAGGTGACGGATACCTGAAGCCGGCGCGGGCCGTTAGGGTGGCCCCGGGATGCGCTCCGACGTCGATCGAAACGGCGCCGCAGAAGCGGACGAGGCCGACGGCGGGGCGCGGTACCAGAACCGCGAGCTCTCCTTCTTGGACTATGTCGCCCGCGTGCTGGCTGCCGCGGAGGACAAAGAGGCGCCGCTGCTCGAGCGGGCCAAGTTCCTCGCCATCTTCGCCGAGCACCTCGACGAGTTCTTCCAGGTGCGGGTGGCGGGGCTCAAGGGCCAGGTGGCGGCCCGCCTGACGGTGACGCCGCCCGACGGCATGGCGCCGCTCGACCAGCTCCGCGAGATCCGCTCCCGGGTCGAGGGCCTGGTGAAGCGCCAGTCGGCGACGTTCGTCGGCGATGTCGTGCCCGCGTTGGCGGCCGTCGGCATCGTGCTGTCGGAGTGGGAGACGCTCGACGACGACGATCGGGAGTACCTCGTCAAGGTGTTCGAGGAGCGCTTCTTCCCGGTGCTCACCCCCTTGGCCGTCGACCCCGGCCATCCCTTCCCGTACATCTCCAACCTGTCCCTGAACCTGGCCGTCAACGTCCGGGACCCGAGCACCGGCGAGCGCCGTTTCGCCAGGCTGAAGGTGCCGCCCCTCCTTCCCCGGTTCGTCGTGATGCCCGACGGCGAGCGGTTCGTCGCCCTCGAACAGGTGATCGCCGCCCACCTCGACAAGCTCTTCCCGGGCATGGAGATCGAGGACCACCACCCGTTCCGGGTCACCCGCAACGCCGACCTCACCCTCGAAGAGGACGAGGCCGACGACCTCCTTGCCGCCATCGAGATCGAACTGCGCCGCCGCCGCTTCGGCCACACCGTCCGCCTCGAAGTCGACAGCCAGATGACCGCCGAGATGCGCGCCCTGCTCGTGCGGGAGCTGGAGATCGGCGACGAGGACGTCTACGTCGTCGACGGGCCCCTCGAGCTGGGCGGGCTGTGGAACGTCTACAGCCTGGACCGGCCCGAGCTGAAGGACGACATTTGGGTGGGCGTCACCCAGCCGCGGTTGCTCGACGCCGAGGGCGACCCCGCCGACCTTTTCGCGGTCGTCCGCGACCAGGAGGTGCTCGTCCACCACCCCTACGACTCGTTCGCGACGTCGGTGGAGGCGTTCATCGAGCAGGCCGCCGCCGACCCGAACGTGCTGGCCATCAAGCAGACCTTGTACCGCACGTCGGGCGACAGCCCCATCGTCAAGGCGCTGATCAAAGCGGCGGAGATGGGCAAGCAGGTCGCCGCCCTCGTCGAGTTGCGGGCCCGCTTCGACGAGAAGGCCAACGTGGCGTGGGCCAAGCAACTGGAGGAAGCCGGCGTCCACGTCGTCTACGGGCTGGTCGGGCTCAAGACCCACACCAAGACGGCGCTGGTCGTGCGCGACGAGCCCGACGGCATGCGCCGCTACTGCCACGTCGGCACCGGGAACTACAACCCCAAGACCGCTCGCCTGTACGAGGACGTCGGCCTGCTCTCCGCCGATCCTGACCTGGGCGCCGACCTCACGGACCTGTTCAACTTCCTCACCGGCTACAGCCGCCAGACCGCGTACCGCAAGCTGCTGGTGGCGCCGGTCACCATGAAGACCGAGATCATCCGGCTCATCAACGCCGAGGCGGCCAAGAAGGGCGACGGCCGCATCGTCATGAAGATGAACAACCTGGTCCACCCCGAGGTCATCGACGCCCTATACGAAGCGTCGGCGGCGGGCGTGAAGATGGACCTGATCGTGCGCAGCGTGTGCTGCCTGCGGCCGGGGGTGAAGGGGCTGTCGGAGAACATCCGGGTGCGCTCGATCGTCGGGCGCTTCCTCGAACACTCCCGGATCTACGCCTTCGGACCGCGGGAAGACCGCCGCTACTATTTCGGCTCCGCTGACCTCATGCCCCGCAACCTCGACCGCCGGGTCGAGGCGGTGGTGCCCGTAGACCGCCCCGAGCTCCAGGCGCGCCTCCAGGAGGTCCTCGACGTGAACCTGGCCGACGACACCCTCGCGTGGGAATTGCGCGCGGACGGCTCGTGGGCCAAGGCGCCGACCACCAAGGGCGTGAACACGCACCTGCGACTGCAGGAGATCGCCTTCGATCGGGGCCGCCGCCGGCGTTCCGCCGCCGCCGGCGCCGGCGCGGGCGCGGGCGCTGAGGCCCGCCGTGGCTGACCGCAAGACGGGGACGACCGAACGAGAGGTGAAGATGGCGGCCTGGGCCGGCTTCATCCTCCCGGACATGAACGGCCTGGCCGAGGGCGTGGCCCCGGAGCCCCTCACGCCCCGTTCGCTCGACGCCATGTACTACGACACCGCCGACCTGCGCCTGGCTCGCTGGGGGGTGAGCCTGCGGTTCCGCACCGGCGACGGCAGCGGGTGGACGGTCAAGCTGCCCGAGGGCGACGACGGCCCCGCCCTCGTGCGCCGGGAAGTGCCGTTCCCCGGCTCGGCCGGGGCGCCGCCCGACGCCGCCGCCGACCTGGTCCGGGCCTACGCCCGGAGCGCGCCCCTGCTCCAGGTGGCCCGCATCCGCACCCGCCGCCACGGCGTGGCGCTGAAGGACGAGGAGGGCCACCTGCTGGCCGAGGTCGTGTCCGACGAGGTGACGGTGCTCGACGGCCGCCGGGTCGCCGCCCGGTTCCGTGAGGTCGAGGTCGAGGTGGACGGGCGGGCGCCGTCCGGCCTCCTCCACACCGTGGTGCAGCGCTTGCGGGCGGCCGGGGCCGGCTCGCCCGACCCCACGCCCAAGGTCGTGCGGGCCCTGGGCGCGCGGGCGACCGAGCCCCCGGAGGTCGTCGTCCCGTCGCTGGGGGCCGACCCGACGGGCGGCCAGGTGGTGCGCAACGCCATCGCCTCGTCGGTCAGCCGCATCCTCGTGCACGATGCGGGCGTGCGGCTGGGCGACGACCCGGAGGACGTCCACCAGGCGAGGGTGGGCACGCGCCGGCTCCGCTCCGACCTGCGGACGTTCCGGCCGCTGCTGGTGGAGGAGTGGGTCGAGCCGCTGCGGGAGGAGCTGAGCTGGCTGGCCGACGTGCTCGGGGGCGTGCGCGACGCCGACGTGCTCACCGAGCGCCTCCGCCGCCAGGCCGCCCAACTCCCGGAGGTCGACGCCGCCAGCTTCGCGCCCGTGTTGCACCGGCTGGCGGACGAGCGGGAGGTGGCCCGCGCCCGCCTGCTGGAGGTGATGGCCTCGGACCGGTACGTCGCCCTGCTCGATCGCCTCGTGTTGGCGGCCAACAACCCCATGCTTGCCGCTGCCTCGGACAAGCCCGCCGACGAGGTGGTGCCGCCGCTCGTGGCCCGGCCGTGGAAAGCGCTCCGCCAGGCCGTGCGGGCGCTGCCGCCCGATCCGGTCGACGAGGCGCTGCACGCCGTGCGGATCCTCTCCAAGCGGGCCCGGTACGCGGCCGAAGCCGCCGTCCCCGCAGTCGGCAAGCCGGCGCGCCTCTTCGCTGCCGCCATCGCGGGCGTGCAGGGGGTCCTCGGCGACCACAACGACGCGTCTGTCGCCGAGGAGTGGTTGCGCCAGCACGCCGTCGGGGCGGACGTCACCCAGGCGCTGGCGCTGGGCGAACTGGTCGGTGTGCAGCGGAGCGAGGCGGCTCGCTGCCGCCAGATCTGGCGGGGGGCATGGAAGAAGGCCGACCGCAAGCAGCTCCGTTCATGGCTGCCCTGAGCTCCGCGGTGCAGGCTGCCGGCGGGGTCGTGTGGCGGCTCTCGCCCGCATCGGGCGAGACCGAGGTTCTCCTCGTCCACCGGCCCAAGTATGACGACTGGACGCTGCCCAAGGGCAAGTTGACCCCTGGCGAGACCCACGAGCAAGGAGCGGTCCGGGAGGTGGCGGAGGAGACGGGCCTGGCCGTGGCCGTCGGGCGGGAGCTGGCGACGAGTTCGTACTACGACGCCGAGGGCCGTCCCAAGGTCGTGCGCTACTGGGCCATGGAGCCGGTGGGCGGCGCGTTCGCCCCCAACCGGGAGGTCGACGAAGCCCGGTGGGCGCCCCTCTCCGAAGCGGCTGCGCTGCTCAGCTACGACCGCGACCGCGCCGTGCTCGCGTCCTTCGACGCCTGAGCGCCGTGGCCGTCTACGTCGTCCGCCACGCCGACGCCGGCGACCGTTCCGCGTGGCGAGGTCCCGACGAGCGGCGGCTGTTGAGCAAGAAGGGGGTCCGCCAGGCGGAGCGCCTGGCGGAAACGCTGGCCGGAAAGGACGTGCACCGGATCCTGTCGAGTCCCTACGCACGCTGCGTCCAGACGGTCGCGCCCCTCGCCGAGCGCCTCGGGCTCACGGTGGAGAGCCACGACGCCCTGGCCGAGGGCGCGTCCGAGGCCGAGGTCGTCGAGCTGGTGCGCAAGATGGCGGCCGAGAACCCGGTCCTGTGCACGCATGGGGACGTGATCCCCAACCTGCTCGACAGCTTGGCCCGCCGCGACGGCCTCAGGCTCCCCCCGCGCTACCCGTGCGCCAAAGGCTCCGTATGGGTACTGGAACAGGATGCGGATGGCCGTTTTGTCGCGGGTACGTACCTCCCAGCGCCCTAGCAACGCGTAGCGTCGAGAGCACATGCGCATCGCCGCTCTCGACCTGGGGACGAACTCGTTCCACCTGCTGGTGGTCGACGCCCACCCCGACGGGACGTTCATCCCCCTGGCCCGGGAGAAGGAGATGCTCCGGCTGGGCGACTCGGTGGCGCGCGAGGGGCGGCTGAGCGACGCCGACGCCCGCCGGGCGGTGGGGACGGTGGCCCGTTTCCGGTCCCTTGCCGAGGCGGCGGACAGCGACGAGATCGTGGCTTGCGCCACCAGCGCCATCCGGGAGGCGGACAACGGCGGCGAACTCGTCGACCGCATCGAGGCGGAAGCGGGCGTCGCGGTACGGGTGATCACGGGCGCGGAGGAGGCACGGCTGATCTTCGACGCCATCCGGGCGAGCGTGGTGATCGACCCGCCCCCGGGCCTGGCGTTCGACCTGGGCGGCGGCAGCCTCGAAGTGATGCTCGGCGACCGTTCCGGGATGCAGTGGTCGGCCAGCGTCAAGCTCGGCGTCGCCCGGCTCACCGCCGAGCTGGTGCGGGGCGACCCCCCGTCCGACGGCGACGTGCGCCGGCTGCGGGAGCGCTTCACCGCCGGCCTCGCCCCCCTGGCCGCGGAGGTGGCCCGGCGGGGCCTGCTGCGGCCCGGGCTCTACATCGGCACCAGCGGCTCTTTGTGCACGCTGGCCCGCATGGTCGCGGCGCGCCGGGCCGGCCCGGGCGGCGTCGTCCCCACCTCGGTCAACCAGCTGCGGTTCAGCCGGGACGAGCTGCTCGCGATCCACAACGAGATGATGGGGGTCACCGCCTCGGTGCGGGCCAAGATGCCCGGCCTCGACGCGGGGCGCGCCGACATCATCACCACCGGCTCGCTCTTCGCGCTCACGGCCATGGAGCTGTTCGGCTTCGACGAGCTGACGGCGGGCGAATGGGCCCTGCGCGAGGGCATCGTGCTCGACGCCATCGGCCACCACGACGCGGCCGAGTGGAGCGACGACCCCCGGGCCATCCGCAAGGCGTCGGTGCTGGAGCTGGCCCGCCGGTGCAACTGGGACAAGGTCCACAGCCGCCAGGTGGCGCGCCTGGCGTTGCAGCTGTTCGACCAGACCCTGCCCCTCCACGGCCTTGGTCCCGCCGACCGCGAGCTGCTCGAGCACGCCAGCCTGCTGCACGACATCGGGGCCCACGTCTCCACCGAGTCGCACCACAAGCACACCGCCTACCTCATCCAGCACGGCCGCCTGCGCGGCTTCGCCCCCGACGAGGTCGCGGCCCTCGCCGCCCTCGGCCGCTTCCACCGGGGCGGCGACCCCCGAGGCTCCCGCGAGCCGCTGGCGTCGATGGACTCCGCGTGGCACGACCGCATCGCCAAGATGGCGGCGCTCATGCGGGTGGCCGACGGGCTCGACCGGAGCCGGTCAGGGTCGGTCGACGAACTGCGGGTGAAGCTCAACGGCAGCCGGGTGAAGCTCGAGGTCACCTCGGCGGGCGACGTGGACGTCGACATCTGGGGGGCGCGCCGCAAGCGCGAGCTGTTCGAGAAGCTCCTCGACCGGCGGCTGGAGGTCGTGGCCGGCTGAGGCCCAACCGCTCGTACAGTGGGCCCGTGGCGAGCGGCGCGGAGCCCCCGAGGGCCCCGAGGGCGTCCGAGGACCCCTCGGGCTGGTCGCCGCTGCGCAGGCCGGCTGGCGCCGGAATCGTCGGCCAGTCGCCGTTCTCCCGCCTCGTCGTCGCCCACTGCGTCGGGGTCGCGGGCGACACCCTCGTCACCATGGCCCTGGCCGGGTCGCTGTTCTTCTCGATCTCACCCTCGGCGGCGCGGGGCCGGGTGGCCGCCTACCTCCTGCTGACGATGGCGCCGTTCGCGGTCGTCGCCCCGGTGCTGGGCCCGGCCCTCGACCGCAGCCGCGGTGGCCGGCGGACGATGATGATCCTCGCCGCCGCCAGCCGCGCCCTCGTCGCCGTCTCCATGGCCGGCCACCTCCAGGGCGCGTGGATCTTCCCCGAGGCGTTCGCCCTGCTCGTGCTGTCCAAAGCCCAGATGGTGACAAAGAGCGCCTTGGTGCCGAGCACGGTGGCGAGCGACGACGAGCTGGTGGAGGCCAATTCCCGGCTCGCCATCGCTTCGGTCGTGGCCGGGTTCGCGGCCGCCGTGCCCGGCGTCTTGGTGCTCAAGATCGGGTTCCTGGGCGGCTCGTGGGTGCTGCGGCTGGCGGCGGTTGTGTTCGCCGTCGCGGCCATCGCCAGCCTCCGCATCGCCCGGCCCGCCCAGCCCAAGGAGAAGATCGGGTCCGATTCGGCGGCGAAGGCGGAGCTGCACGCGCCGACTATCCGCCTGGCGTCGACGGCCATGGCGCTGTTGCGGGGCGTCGTCGGGTTCATGACGTTCCTTGTCGCGTTCGACTTCCGCAACACCCATCGCCCGGCCTGGTGGTACGGCGTGGTGCTGGCGACGAGCATGCTCGGCAACTTCCTCGGGGCGGTGGGCGCGCCGTTGCTCCGCAAGCTCCTCCGGGAGGAGCGGATCCTGATGGGCGGCCTGGCGCTGGTCACCCTGGTCGGGTTCGTGTGCGCCCGGGCCCGCGGGCTGGGCGCCATCGCCGTGCTGGCCGGGGTTGTCGGCCTGAGCGCGGCCGCCTGCAAGCTCGCCTTCGACAGCATCGTCCAACGCGACGCGCCCGACGCCGTCCGGGGCCGGACCTTCGCCCGCTTCGAAACCCGCTTCCAGCTCGTGTGGGTGCTCGGCGCCGCCGTCCCGGTCGTCGTGCACCTCGCCGCCGGCACGGGGATGGACCTGATCGCGGCCGCGGCCGCCATCACCTTCGCGTCCTACGTCGGCGCCCTGGCGGCGAGCCACCGCCGCGAGGTGGTGTGACGGTCCGGGCGACGGCGGGCCAGCGTCACTTGCCGGACCTCGTCGTCTACGTGGCCGCCTAATCGGGCAGGTCGATGCGGGCGAGCCAGAGGCCGGGGGCGTCGATCTCGGCCGCGGTGGGCAGCTCCCGGTCCGAGTGCCAGAGGCGCCGCAGGCCCTCGTCGCCGGCGCGCTCCACCACGCCGCGCACGAAGGCCGTCCCCCGCTCGTAGTGCCGCCGGCTCAACTCGAGCCCCAGCAGACGGCCCGCGAAACGCTCGCCGTCGGTGGCGTCGGCCCGGCGCCGCCGTACGGCCTCCATGATCCGGTCGTAGGAGCCGACGAGCTTGGTCCCCACGCCCTCGACCACGTGGTCGACGTACCCGACGACGGCGCTGAGCAGCACGTCGATGCGGGCCTTGACCTCCTGCTGCTCGGCCGTCTGCACGGCGCCGAGCAGGGTCTCGGGGTTGCCCAGCGCCCGCTGGAGCGCCCCCGGGTCGTTCAGGTCGATCTCGCCGAAGCTCGCCTCGACCGCATCCGGATCGACGTGGAAGCGCCCGACGTACTCCTCCAGCAGCCGCAGCAGGCGTCCCCGGACGTGGGCCCGGCCCAAGACGGCGTGGTGGGTGATCTCGTGCAGGCAGATGAGCATGCGCAGGTCGTCTTGTTCGAGCCCCCACTCGGCGGCGAAGGCGTCGATGTTCTCGGGGATGATCAGCAGCTGGTCGGCCGGTCGGCGGGGGAGCGGCAGGTCGTACTGGCCGAAGCTGTGGCGTGCCAGGTGGCCGAGCATCACCCCCGACTGCAACCCCAGCAGGACAGGACCGAGCAGCTTGCCCAGGTCGCCGAGGAACTGCGCTCCGGCGTCGTCGCCCTCGTCGGCCTCGGGCTCGTCGGCCTGGTTGAGCGCCGCCGCCAGCTTTTCCAGGACCGGGCGGTAGGACTCGAGGCTGTGCAGGGCCCAGTCGCCGCGGCTGACGGGGAGGACCGAGAGCACGCCGCCGGCGATCGACGTCGACAGCCCGGTGGCGTCGCTGATGTGCAGGTCCGCCACCCTCGCCAGCTCCTCCAGCCGGATGCGCTCGATGGGGTCGACGTTGCCCTGCGGCTTGCCCTCGGTGGCGATCCACATCCCCATCTGGCGGGCGACGTCCCAGTTGACCGGGCCTTGGCTCGCGAACATGCGGGCCAGGTCGCCGAACAACGGAAAGCCCTCGAAAGGATTCCCGCCGGTGCCGCCGGGCGGCGGGCCGAAGCTCATGGACGAGACTGTAGGCCCCGTTATGGGGCTACGGGTCCGCGGGACGCTCCGCCAGGATGACGGCGCGCGACAGCCGCTGGCGGTCGCGCAGTACGTCGATGGTCACCACGTCGCCGGGGCGGTGGGCGCGGAGGATGACGACCAGCGCCCCCATGGTCAGCACCGGCCTGCCGTCGACGCTGAGGATGACGTCGCGAGCTGCCACGCCGGCGGTGGCGGCGGGCTCGTCGGCGCGGACGGCCGAGACCATGACGCCGCCGTCGAGGCTCAAGTCGTGGGCCACGGCGCCGTCGAGGTCGCGGCCCTCGATCCCGATCCACGCGTGGGTCGCCTTGCCCGTCGTGATCAGCTCGTCGCCGATCGAGCGGGCGACGTCGATGGGCGTGGCGAAGCCCAGCCCTTCGGCCCCAACCTCGCTCACGGCGATCGCGGTCGTCACCGCGATGATCCGGCCCTTGCCGTCGACCAGCGCGCCGCCCGACGAGCCGGGTGAGATCGGGGCGTCGGTCTGGATCATGTCGAACAGATAGGTGTCGGCCCGGGTCTTCACCGACCGGTGCAAGGCGCTGACCACGCCGGCGGTGACCGATGGCCCCCCGACCAGCGCCAGTGGGGAGCCGATGGCGATGGCCGCTTGGCCCACCTTCAGGTCGGCGGCGGTGCCCAGTTCGGCCACGGTGAACGGCCCGCCGTCGATCTTCACCACGGCCGTGTCGGTGACGGGGTCCGAGCCGACCACCCGGCCGCTCAGCTCCCGCCCGCTCGACAAGGCCACCTGGATCGACGTGGCCCCGTCGATCACGTGGGCGTTGGTGAGCACGTGGCCGTCCTCGCGGAAGACCACGCCCGAGCCGCTGCCCCGCTCGGCCCCCCGCGTCACCTTGATCTGGGTGATCGCGGGCCGCACCCGCTCGGCGATGGCGACGAAGGGCTCGACTGCCGTCGCCGGCGGCCCGGGGAGGGTGGCCGCCGTCCGCGTCGCCTCATGGGTGCCCGTGCGCACTGCGCCCATGCTGATGAGGAGCCCGGTCGACAAGACGCTGGCCCCCAGGGCGGCCGCCACCGCGATCAGCCACACCGTGTGCTGGGGGACGAGCCGGGGCCCGCCGGGAGCCACGCCCGCCTCCGATCCGACCTCGGACGGGTGCCGCCAGATACGGTCGTCGAGAGCGGGTGGCCGGCGGAACGGCGATCCGTCGTCCGACTCGACGAACTCCATGGAGCGAGCTTACCGGCGGGTCTCCGTTGTCCGACCGCGGGACCGGCGTACGATGTGCGGGTGGGGCGCGTTGTTGACGCGCGCTCGGATGCGCGCTCGGACGATTGGGTCGGCCTGACCGCCGACGACCTCCCCGTGGCCGACGCGCTGCGATGGGCCGGTCTGGCGCGCTGCGGCGCGGTGGTGCTTTTCACCGGGACGGTGCGCGACCACGCCGAGGGCCGCCCGGGGGTGAGCCGACTGGAGTACGAAGCCTTCGAGGAGGAGGTCACGCCCCGGCTGGCCGCCATCGCCGCCGAAGCCCGCCGGCGCTGGCCGGACCTGGGCCGGCTGGCGATCCTGCACCGGGTGGGCGGGCTCGGTGTGGGCGAGGCGTCGGTGGTCATTGTCGCCTCTGCGCCGCACCGGGCCGAGGCGTTCGACGCCGCCCGGTTCGCCATCGACACGGTCAAGACGACCGTTCCCATCTGGAAGCGCGAAACCTGGGAGGGCGGCGAGGACTGGTCGGCCTGCGCGCACCCGGTGTCCGAGGTCGCGCCATGAGCCCGGTCGTCTTCCTCGTGGCGTTCCTGGTGCTCAGCCTCATCGGGGCGTTCGTCCTGTGGGTCCGAGAGCGGGCGCCGCGGTCGATGGAGGCCCACATGAAGGCGTTCGAGAAGGAGCTCGACGCCCTCTCGCCCCAGACGCCGATCGGCGGCCAGGCCAGCCGGAAGCGCCGCCCGCCGCCGCGCTCGCCGCGCTCGCGCGACGCTCGCACAAAGGGCCCCCGCACTGGCTAGAGACCTCGCCATCGACCTGGGCACCGCCAACACGCTGGTGTACGCCAAGGGTCGCGGCATCGTCCTCAACGAGCCGACCGTGATCGCGCTCAACGTCCAGACGCACGACGTGCTGGCCATGGGCCACCAGGCGTGGCAGATGATCGGCCGTACGCCCGGCTACATCCAGGCCGTCCGGCCGCTGCGCAAGGGCGCCATCACCGACTTCGACATCACCCAGCGCATGATCCGCCTGCTGCTCCAGCGCGCCGGTCTGTCCCGGTTCCAGCGCCCTCGGGTGCTCCTGTGCGTGCCGTCGGCCATCACCGAGGTCGAGCGGCGGGCGGTGAAGGAAGCCGCTCGCCAGGCCGGCGCGGCCGACGCCCAGCTGGTGGCCCAGCCCATGGCCGCCGCCATCGGCGCCGGCCTGCCCATCCACGAGCCCCTCGGCAACATGGTGGTCGACATCGGCGGTGGCACCACCGAGACGGCCATGATCTCGTTGGGCGGCATCGTCGCCCTGCGGGCCATCCGCATCGGGTCGTTCGACATCGATGCGTCCATCCAGGGCTACGTCCGGCGCGAGTACGGCATGGCCATCGGCGAGCGCACGGCGGAGGAGATCAAGCTCGCCATCGGGTCGGCGTACGCCTCCGAGGACGAGGTGAAGGCCGAGGTGCGGGGCCGCGACCTCATGAGCGGCCTGCCCAAGACGGCGATCCTGTCGCCCGAGGAGATCCGCGAAGCGATCGACGAGCAGGTGCGGGCCATCGTCGACTCGGTGGTCGACTGCCTGGGCATGGCCCCGCCCGAGCTGGCCCAAGACCTCATCGCCCAGGGCATCCACCTCGTCGGCGGCGGTGGGCTGCTCCGGGGCTTCGCCTACCGGCTGGCGGAGGAGACGGCGTTGCCCGTCCACCTGGTCGACGCCCCGCTCGAGTGCGTCGTCCTCGGCGCGGGCAAGTGCCTCGAAGCGTTCGAGTCCCTCAAGTCCCTGTTCATGGGCTCCGAAGGCCGCTAGCGGGCCTCCGCCGTTTCTTTCTCTACCGGGCCATCGGGGCCGCCCTCGGCGGCGCCAGCGGCCACCGGATGAGCCGATTTGCTCACGGACGGCGCTAGCCGTCGGACAGATCCTCGGCGGCCTGGCGGACCTGCCAGTCCCGGTCCCCGGCCGCTCGGGCCAGGGCCTCGTCCACCTCCGGTCCTTCGAACGCGGCCAGGGCGATGACGGCCCGGCGCCGGATGGCGGGACGATCGTGGGTAGCGGCCAGGATGGCGGGCAGCCCGAGGGGGTCGCCGATGGCGCCGAGCGCGGCGACGGCCGCCTCCCGGCACAGGGGGTCCGAGTGCTCGGTCGCCACCCGCGCCAACTCGACCGTGCCCTCCTCCTTTTCGCCGAGCGCCCACGCCGCCGCCTCGACCACGGCCGGGTCGGGGTCATCGAGGACGTACCGGAGGTCGACGTCGACCGCGCCGCGCACCGCGGCCTCGCACGCTCGCCGGCGCACGGCCGGGTCGCGGTCGGACAGCGCCTGGGTCACGTCACCGGGGGTGGCCCGGGCCATCCGGGCGAGTGCGCCGAGGGCCGCGGCGCGCACCGTCGGTTCGGGATCGGCGAGGAGCGAACGGGCGGCGGCCTCGTCGCCCTGGTGGCCGGCGAGCACGGCCAACCGGCGGCGCTCGCTCTCGCCCATGGTCTGCACGCTAGGACCTGTGCCAAGCTGGCGACCGTGCGGCGCCTGCGTCGGGGGGTGAGCACGGCGGGGAAGGTGGTCCTGGCGACCGCGCTCGTCCTCGTGGTCGACGCCTGCGCCCTCCACACCGGCACCGTCGTCGAACGGTCCCCGGTCCAGGTCCTCACCGCGCCGCCGGTGCTTCCCGCCGCCCTGCCGGCGCCCGACCGGCCGTTGGTGCCGTCGTCCGGGCCGTTGCCCCAGACGGCCACCGCGCTGCCCGAACCCATCGTCATCCCGCTCGACGGGTATGCCGACGAGCCCGTCGTCCACTACGGATCGATCGAGATACCGAAGATCGGGCTGGTCCACGAGCTGTTCGAGGGCGTCACGCTCCACAACATCGACGAGGGGCCGAGCCACTGGACGGGCACCGCCACCCCCGGCTCGCCCGGCAACGCCGTGTTCGCGGGCCACCGGGTGACCCACTCGCACCCGTTCCGCTGGATCAATGAGCTGGAGCCGGGCGACCAGATCCTCTTCCACGTCAACGGCCAGAAGACCGTATACACGGTGGTCACCAGCATGGTCGTCGGCCCTGAGGACACCTGGATCGCCAACCAGACCTCCGAGAAGGTGGCGACCCTCTACGCCTGCCACCCGCCGGGCTCCGCCGCCCAGCGCTACGTGGTCCAAGCCAGGTTCACGTCGGCTGCGCCTGATAGTTAGTTAATTCGATGCGGCCGCCGGAAGCAACGCCGGCTGACTTGCACTGAGTGGAAATGGTTGTATAGCAGCCATTTTCACTCAAGCTCACGGTCTCGCGGCGTCGCGTGCGCCGGCGAGTCGGCTCCTAAGAAACCGCGGAGCGCAGGGCGAAGGCGATGAAGACGACCACGCCGCCGACCGTGATGGCGACGATCGTGCCGATCATGGCCAGCAGGACCGTCAACACCAACCCGGAACGGAGGCGGAGCCACAGCGTCGGTCCCACCGGCGCCGGGACCCAGTGGTCGGAGAACCCGCCCGCCTCGACGTTGGCCGGCACCCGGAGGGGCCGGGCCGGGTTGGGCGGGTCGGTCCGGGGCGCCAGCCGGGGCGAGCGGGGGGCGCGCTCACGCCGGGCCCGCGGCGCCCGGGGCTCCTTGTGCCGGGGGGGCCGCTCGCGCTTGTTTGGCTCGCGCAGCGTGGCAGGCTGTTCAGGGTCCTTGACCGTGAGGGCCGTAGCCGCCGCGATGGAGATGACCACCACGGCGAGCGTCTGCAAGAACGTGGACACGAGCGAACCGACTTTACCGATCGACGAGGCGCCGCAAACGGCGGCCCCCCCTGCGCGCCGTCACCAGGCGTTCGCGGTCGTCGCGACCAGCCTCGGCTCGCTGGTCGTCGTGGCGGGGATCATCGCCGGACTGGTGCGCATCCCCTACGACACGATCGGGCCCGGGTCGGCCAAGGTCGTGAACAAGCTGGTCACGGTCACCGGCCACGACTCCTACCCCCCCGCCGGCCAGGTGCTGTACACGACGGTGTCGGTGCGGGAGCGGGTCAGCGTGTTGCAGGCGGTGCTGGGCTGGCTGGACTCCACCACCGACGTCATCCCCGAGAAGGACGTCCGCGGCGACATCCCGCCGGACAAGTACCAGGAGCTCAACGTCCAGGCGATGAGCGACTCCAAGACGTCCGCTGAGGCGCTGGCGCTGGCCCGCATCGGCTACCCGAACCTGGGCGCGGGCGCCGAGGTGCAGTCGGTGGCCGACGGGTCGCCGGCGGCGACGGCCCAGCTGACGGCCAAGGACGTCATCGTCGCCCTCGACGGCAAGGCCGTGCGCACCAGCGAGGACACGGTGAACGCCATTCGCGCTCATAAACCGGGCGACGTCCTCCGGGTGCGGGTCGACCGGGGCGGCATGCCGACGGACCTGGTGGCGACGCTGACCGAAGCCAAGGACGGCTCCGCGCTGCTCGGGGTCCGGCTTGCCACCAAGATCCAATTACCCTTCGAGATCAAGATTGATTCCGGGCAGGTCGTCGGGCCTTCGGCGGGCCTCGCCTACGCCCTCGAGCTGCTTGACGTCCTGACTCCCGGCGAGCTCACCGGCGGCGCCGGCGTCAAGGTGGCGGCCACCGGCGAGCTGGGCGCCAACGGCGCGGTGGGCGCCATCGGCGGGATCGCCCAGAAGGTCACCACCGTCAAACGGGCCGGCGCCACCGCGTTCATCGTGCCCAAGGAAAACGAGGCCGAGGCCCGCAAGCACGCTGGCAAGAACCTCAAGATCTACGGCGTGGCCAGCTTCGACGAGGCGTTGGCGGTGCTCGGTTCGATGCAGGGCAGCAACGCGCTGGCCCTGGCCAAGCCCGCCGCCGCCCCCGCCCCGGCCTGACCCGAAAAAATTTCCGAAATTTCGCTAAAGGTCCGGGCGGCGGGCGCCGATACTTCTTCGGTTGTGGGTCCGGGGGGCAGCGTTGGTCGGCCCGTAGCCGGCCGTGCGCTCGCGCACGCCGCCGGCAGTCCTACGCGCTCCCGTACGATGGAGTTCGTCGCGCCTGGGCCTGACCGTGTCTGATTCGTCCACCCAACTCCGGTTCGCGGTCGAGTTCGCCACCTTCCTGGTGGCGGTCGCCGGGGCGGCCGTGGTCCTGTTCCGCCCCGCCCTCGTCGGCGCCCGGGGCCGGGCTCGCCTCTCGCTGGTGGTGGGCTTCATGTGCCTGGCGACGGCCGCCTTCCTGCACGGATCGCTGCTGTCGAGCGCGGACGACGCCGTCCTCGTCGCCGTTCGGGGCATGGGCATCGTCCTACTCGCGTTGGGCAACTTCGGGCTCACCGACGACCGGACCACGCGGCGGGTCCTCTGGGCGGCGCTGGCCCTGCTGGCGGCGGCCGAGGGGGCGACCGCGCTCGGCGCCGACGGGGCCGCCGGATGGGCGCGCGCCCTCGGCGCCCTCGGCCTCGGCGCCGTGCTGGTCGTGTCGGCCCGGCGGTCGATCCCCGCCCGGATCGCGGTCGGGACGGCCGCCACCCTCCTGCTCGTGGTCCTGGCCGTCTCGCTGGCCTTGTCCGTGGTCATCGCCCGCAACGTCGAGCGGGAGGCGGTCAGGCGCATCGACGTCCGGGCCAGAGCCGAGAAAGCCCAGATCGAGGACTCCGCCCGGCGCGACGCGGTGACCAGCGCCAAGCTCATCGCCCTTACCTTGGCGGGGAACTCGCAGCCCTTGCTCACCCTCCTGGCCGACAATCCGGGCCCGAACGCGGCGGTCCTGACCCGGCTGCGCACCCTCGTCGATGCCGACCTGGTCGTCGCCACCGGTCCGGTGCTCTACGCCAACCAGGAGGCCAAGGTCATCGCCGAGGTCGGGACCGAATCGGTCAGTGCCGTGAGCCTGGTCGGATCGCCAGTCGTCACCGAGGTGTTGGAGGGGCCCGGGTCGAGCGCGGCCGACGTGGAGGTGCTCGGGGCCCAGGCGCTCGCCGTCGGCGCCCACGCGGTGGTTGTCGACGCCCCCGAAGGTGGGCGCATCGTGGGCGTGGTGGTGGCGGCCGAGAACCTCGACGCCGGCTACTTGACCGCTCGGGCCAAGAGCGACGCGAACGTCGCCCTCGCCTTGGTCGACCGGGACCGCGTGATCGCCGCCTACCCGCCTAGTGGCCTGCCCGAGGCCGCGGTGCTGCGGGTGACCCGCGCCGCGCTGGCCAGCGACGGCGGCCGGGCGTCGCTTCTGTCCAGCGGCTACTTCTTCGCCGCCGAGGCGGTCAACTCGGCCGACGGTGGCCGGCCCTTCGCGGTGGTGACCGCCTCCGACCGGACGTTGGTCGACAACACCCGCAACGCCCTGTTCCGGACCTTGTTCGTGGTCGCCCTCGTCACCGCCCTGGGCGCGTTCGCGGTGGCCGTGTTCGTGGGGGAGCGGATCGGGGCCAAGCTGCGCCATCTCACCGCGGCCGCCGAGGGCATCCAGCGCGGCGACCTCAGCGTGCGGGCCAGCGTCGCCAGCGAGGACGAGCTGGGTGTCCTGGGCAACGCCTTCGACTCCATGGCCGGCTCGATCGAGTCCCTCGCCACTGAACTGCGGCAGGCGGCGGACGAGGAATCCCGGCTGCGCACCCGCCTCGAGGCCATCGTGGGGGGGATGGGCGAGGCGCTGGTCGCGGTCGACGCCAAGGGCGTGGTGACGACGTTCAACGACGCGGCCGAGGAGCTGTTCGGGGTGGCGTCGTCCCAGGTGGTGGGGCGACCGTTGCGGCACGGGCTCGTGGTCACCCTCGAGAGCGGCGAGGACATCACCAGCCGCTTGGCGCACCCCACGCCCGGGTCGTGGACCGAGTCCGCCCTCGTGCGCCGCCGCGACGGCGACCAGGTCCCCGTGGCGCTGTCGGCGGGCGGCATCCGGGCCGGGGGCGTGGGTGGCGTCGGCGGGGAGGTGGTCGGCGGCGTGTACGTCCTGCGCGACATGCGGCGCGAGCGTGAAGTCGACCGCATGAAGACGGAGTTCCTCTCCAACATCAGCCACGAGCTGCGGACGCCCCTCGTTCCCATCAAGGGGTTCGCCGAGCTGCTGCGGAGTCGCAAGGTGTCCAAGGAGCAGTCCGAGGAGTTCCTCGACCGCATTCTCGAATCGTCCGCCGACCTGGAGCGGGTGGTGGACCTGCTCGTCGTCGTGGCTGCCGACGAGGCGGCCCGGCTCACTTTGCGCACCGAATCGGTCGAGGTGCGTGACATGCTCGACGCGGTAGTGAGCCGCTGGCAGGACAAGGTCGACGCCCGTCACGCCATCAGCCGCAAGATCGCGAGGGGCCTGCCGCAGTTGGTCGGGGACCGCCGGTTGCTGGAGAAGTCGATCGAAGAGCTGGTTGACAACGCGGTGAAGTACTCGCCCAGGGGCGGGCGGGTGCTCGTTACGGCGACGGCGGCGAGCAACGGCAGCGGGCCGGCGGTCGCCATCACGATCCGCGACGAGGGCGTCGGCATCCCACCCGATCGGATGGCTGACATCTTCGAGGACTTCTCGCAGGCGGACAGCTCTGCCACCCGCGAGTTCGGCGGCCTCGGCATCGGCCTGGCGTTCGTCCGGCGCATCGTGCGGGCCCATCACGGCCAGCTCACGTGCGAGTCGACCCCGGGCCACGGATCGACCTTCTCAATGGTGCTGCCGGTCATGCCGAAGAAAGACACAGCGACACGATGAGACGCTTACGCCGTTGGTTCGTGGTGGGCTTGCTGGTACTGGTCGGATTGGCCGGCGCCGGATGCAACCGGCAGTCCTCGACGCCGGCCGGGCGCCTCACGGTCAACGGGCGCGCCGAGGTGGCGGTCACCAGTGGCGAGACCGTGCGGGTGACCGGTTCCCGAACCCTGAAGTCAGGCGAGCAGGTCCGCATGCTCGACGGCTCGGCCAAATTGAGCCTGGGCCAGGGGCGAGAGCTCGAACTGCGCAAGGACAGCGTCGTGCGCCTGGCGGTAAGCCCCGGCCCGACGGGGCAAGCCGAGACCCGCGGTGAACTCGTGAGCGGCGACGTGCTCGTCGTGACCACGGGCGACGCCGCCACCGTCGTCGCCGGCGACAGCACCGTCCAGGTGACGGGCGCGGCCAAGGTCTCGAAGGAGCTGGCGGTCGTGGCGGCCGTCTACCAGGGAGCGGCGGGCGTCTCGTCGGCCGGACGTCCGGTGAGCGTGCCCGCCCTCCGGCAGGTGACCGTCCCCGCGCCGGGGCTTCCGTCGAGGGCCACGCCCATCGCCTTCTCGGCGTCCGACTCCTGGGACCAGCGGTACCTCGGAGACGCCATCGACCTCGGCAACCAGCTCGCGGCCCGGAGCAAGGGCCTGACCGCGCAGCTGCCGGCGGCGACCGCGACGGTCGCGTTCTACCGCCAGGTCCTGCCCGGCCTTGCCTCCCAGGGGTTCGACGAGTCCTTCCTCCTGACGGCCCGCCCCGCGGGCGAGAGGCTGGTGGGGGCGGCCATCACCCTCGAAGGGGCCAAGGGCGCATTTCCCGAGCGGTGGGCGAGCGTGTTCGCGTTCCACGACGACGGGGCCCCCTGGGGGCTGGTCGCGCTCGACCAGGGCGTCACCCGCACCTCAGT
>JAHFUQ010000052.1 GCA_023265045.1 Acidimicrobiia bacterium | reverse complement strand
CCCGCCACAACCGCACGATGACGTTGACCATCGCCTTCAACTACGGTGGCCGGGCCGAGATCGTCGACGCGGTGCGGGCGTTGGTGGCGGCGGGGGTGCCGGCGTCCAAGGTCGACGAGAAGACGCTGCGGTCGTTCCTGTACGACCCCGACATGCCCGATCCCGACCTCGTGGTGCGCACGTCGGGCGAGTACCGCATCTCCAACTTCCTGCTCTGGGAGCTGGCCTACAGCGAGCTGGTCTTCTGCGACGTGTTGTGGCCCGACTTCCGGCGCGAGCACCTGTTCGCCGCGGTCGAGGAGTTCCACCGGCGCGAGCGCCGCTTCGGGGCCATCGGTTAGCGGCCCGGTGAGCCTCTATCGGGAGACCGGGGTGGTGTTGCGCACCATGCGGCTCGGGGAGGCCGACCGCATCGTCACGTTCCTGACGCCGGGGCGGGGCAAGGTGCGAGCCGTGGCCAAGGGGGTGCGCAAGACCAAGTCCCGCTTCGGCGGGCGGCTTGAGCCCCTGAACCACGTGGCGCTGCTGCTGTACGAAGGCCGCGAGCTCGACATCGTGACCCAGGCCGACACGCGGGAGCAGTTCAAGTCCGTTCGGGAGGACCTCGACCGCCTGGCCAAGGCCACCTCGCTGCTGGAGGCCACCGACCAGCTCGCCCAGGAGCACCAGCCTGCGCCCCGCCTGCACGCGATGCTCCTCGGCGCCCTGCGGGCGTTGGCGGCACGCGACGCCCCCCTCCTCGTCCCCGCTTTCTTCCTCAAGCTGCTCTCGCTGGAGGGCTTCCACCCGATCCTCGACGGGTGCGGCGCGTGCGAGTCGGCGTCGGCCGAGCTGGTGGCCTTCGACGTCGGCCAGGGCGGCGCCCTGTGCCGTTCGTGCGCCGGCCAGGTCGCGGCGGCGGCCCTGAGCGCCGAGGGGTTGTCGCTGGTGCGCCGGGTCCTCGGCGGCGATTTGGCGGCTGCGTTGGCCGAGCCTCCGTCCCGAGCCACCGCCGAGGTCGACCGCCTCGCCACCCGAGCCCTCGAACACCACCTCGAACGCCGCCTCCGGTCGGTCAAAGTCCTCGATCGGGGGTAGGGGCCGCCCGATTTGGGTACGACCCGCCAGATGGGCGTGCGGCGGGTTCTCGCTTTTGGCGCGGTTGCGGCGCGCTGGCGGGGCCGGCGCCCGGCCAGTTGTCCGGCACGGGGACGGTGCGGCTGATCCCGTCCGGCAACGTCCAATCGGGGGTGGACGCGGTCAACGAACCGGGCGTCAACCGGCTCAATGTGGCAGTACGCGGCACCGACGGCCAGGTCTGGCGCAACACGTCCTTCGACGGCACGTCCTGGGTCGGCTGGATCCCGTAGCCGACGCTGGCGGGCGGCATCAAGGGCGACCCCACCATCGTGTCCGGGGAGGCGGACCGCCTCGACGTCTTCGCCCGCATCCCGGGCAACACCGCCTCCCAGTTCTCCCTGCAAGTCCCCGTCGTCGTGAACTGAGTGAAAATGGCTGTATAGCAGCCATTTTCACTCACTGTCACACTCGACTGGCAGTCTGGGCCGATGTACGACGCCGATGTCGCTCCGATTCTCGCCCGCCAGCACGGGCTCATCACGCGCGCTCAAGCCGGGAACGACCACCCGGTTATCCGCCACCGGCTAGCGACGGGGCGGTGGATACGCGTCGCCCGGGGCGTGTACCGGCTGGCGGGTGTTCGAGTCACCTGGGAGCAGCGGGCACTAGCGGCCTGCCTGATCTCGGGCCCCGGGGCGGTGCTCTCGCACCGGTCGGCCGCCGTCGCCTTGGGAGTGTCGGGCTTCCGGCCGGGCGCGCTCGACGTCACCGTCCCGCCGGGGCGAAACAACCGCAACCCGCTGGCGACGGTCCACCGGTCGGCGGTGTCGGCCGGGCAGCGCACCACCCGCGACAACCTCCCGGTCACCCAGGCGGCCCGCACGCTGCGCGACCTCGCCCCCACCGTCTCGTCCGAACTCCTCCACGAGGCGGTGGACGACGTGCTGTGCCGGCGGCTGGCCCGGCTCGACGAGCTGACCGAACATCCCCGACTGCGGCGAGTGCTCGAAGCGTGGAACGGCGACGGCGCCCTGCCCGGCAGTGCGGCGGAGATGGAGTTGGTGCGGGCGCTCCTCGCCGCCGGGCTCCCGCCGCCCGTCCGCCAGCACTGGATCGCAGCCGCCCATGCCCGCGTCGACCTTGCCTACCCGCACGCGAACATCGCCATCGAGCTGGACTCCTTTCGTTGGCACGCCGGCAAACGGCCGTTCCAGACCGACCGGGCGAGAGGGAACCGCATCGTCGCCGCCGGCTGGCAGCTGCTCCGCGCCACCCCGGAAGACCACCTCAGCGCGGTATCCGCCGCGGCAGGCCTCGTGCGCCGCGTAGCCTGAGCAGCCATGGCCGCCGATCTCACCGAGAAAGTCGTAAGCCTCGCCAAGCGGCGCGGCTTCGTGTTCCCGTCGAGCGAGATCTACGGCGGCTTCCGGTCCACCTGGGACTACGGCCCCCTCGGCGTGTTGCTCAAACGCAACGTCATGGAGGCGTGGTGGCGCGCCATGGTGCAGGAGCGCGACGACATCGTCGGCATCGACGCCGCCATCCTCATGGCCCCCAGGGTGTGGGAGGCGTCCGGCCACCTGGCCACGTTCACCGACCCGCTGGTCGACTGCCGCAACTGCAAGGAGCGCTGGCGGGCCGACCAGATCGGCGACGCCTGCCCCAAGTGCGGCTCGAAGGACCTCACCGAGGCCCGGCCGTTCCACCTGATGTTCAAGACCCACGTCGGCCCCGTCGAAGACGCCGCCAGCGTCGCCTACCTGCGCCCCGAGACGGCGCAGGGCATCTTCGTCAACTTCGCCAACGTCCTCCAGGCGAGCCGCAAGAAGCCGCCCTTCGGCATCGCCCAGCAGGGCAAGTCGTTCCGCAACGAGATCACGCCCGGCAACTTCATCTTCCGCACCCGCGAGTTCGAGCAGATGGAGATGGAGTTCTTCGTCCCGCCCGACCAGGGCCCGCAGTGGTTCGAGTACTGGTGCCAGCAGCGCCTCAACTGGTACGTCAACCTCGGTATCCCCAAGGACAAGCTGCGCCTGCGCCCCCACGACCCCGAGGAGCTGAGCCACTACTCCACGGGTACGGCCGACGTGGAGTTCGACTACCCGTGGGGCTGGGGCGAGCTGGAGGGCGTCGCCAACCGCACCAACTACGACCTCACCAAGCACTCCGAGTTCTCCGGCGAGAAGCTCGAGTACTTCGACCAGGCGACCGGCGAGCGCTACGTGCCGCATGTGATCGAGCCCGCCGCGGGCGTGGGCCGGTCCATGATGGCCTTCCTCCTCGCTGCCTACGACGAGGACGAGGTGGGCGGCGAAGCGCGCACCATCCTGCACCTGCACCCCAAGCTCGCCCCCTACAAGGTGGCGGTGCTGCCCCTGTCCAAAAAAGACACGCTGACGCCGCTGGCGAAGCAAGTGGCGGCCACCCTGCGTGCCCGGTTCGCCACCGATTACGACGAGACCCAGTCGATCGGCCGTCGCTACCGCCGCCAGGACGAGGCGGGTACGCCCTTCTGCGTGACGGTCGACTTCGAGTCCCTCGACGACCAGGCCGTCACGATCCGCGACCGCGACACCTTGGCGCAAGACCGGGTGCCGGTCGAGAACCTCGTGCAAGAGATCGAAGCGCGCCTCGAGGGCTGACATTCGCTTGCGCAGTCGCTACAGTTGCGCGATAGATGCAGGACTTGCATACACAGGAGAGGAACTGTGACTGACTTCGGTCCTCGTAGCCCGGCAGGTGAGAACTGCACCGATTGCGGCAAGCCGGTCGCCAAGAACATGCGCCGTTGCCCGTCGTGTGGTGGGTGGCAGCGGCCCTGGAGCACCGGCGGCAAGCCCAGCCGGTGGAACGAGTACAGCGTGGGCGGCTCCGGCCGTCCCGACGACTACGGCTCTGCCGCGGGCAGGAACGCGGAGGTCCAGAGTTCGGTCTGGGTTCGTTGGGGCCCGAATGGCGAGTACGTGCGCCAGTCGACGCCCGACGGCAAGCCCGCTCCCTCCGGCGCCCATGCGAAGGGCAAGTTCAAGCGCAACCCGAAGTAGGGGGACACGGGCGCTGAGCGCCTGAGTTCCCGCCCGAGCCGGCGCCGCTAGGCTCCCTGGGCGATGACCTACGTCTTCGCGTTCGACTACCAGCACGACGTGCCGCCCATGAACCTCAAGCACCTGCTTGGGGGCAAAGGGGCCAACCTGGCGGAGATGACGTCGGTGCTTGCACTTCCCGTGCCGCACGGGTTCACGATCTCCACCGACGCCTGCCGCGCCTACATGGAAGGCGGCTGGCCCGCCGGCCTGTCCGACGAAGTCGCCGCCCACCTCCAGCGCCTCGAGGCAACGATGGGCAAAGGCCTGGGCGACCCGGCCGACCCCCTCCTCGTGAGCGTGCGCTCGGGGGCCAAGTTCTCCATGCCCGGGATGATGGACACCGTCCTCAACCTGGGCCTCAACGACGATTCGGTGCAGGGCCTGGCCAAGCAGACCGACGAGCGCTTCGCCTACGACTCCTACCGCCGGTTCATCCAGATGTACGGCCGCATCGTCCAGGGCATCCCGGGCGAGGAGTTCGACCATCTCTTCGAGCAGGCCAAGGTCCAGGCCGGCGCCGAGAGCGACGCCGAAATCCCCCCCGCCATCCTCCAGGAGTTGATCGACGCGTACAAGGAGGTCGTGCTCAAGCACATGGGCGAGCCCTTCCCCCAGGCGCCGGCCGACCAGCTCCGAGGCGCCATCGAGGCTGTGTTCAAGTCATGGAACGGGGCCCGCGCCGTCGCCTACCGGGTCCGCGAGCGCATCCCCCACGACCTCGGCACCGCCGTGAACGTCCAGTCCATGGTGTTCGGGAACCGGGACGACAACTCCGGCACGGGCGTGGGCTTCACCCGCAACCCGGCGACGGGCGAGAACCGCTCCTACGGGGACTTCCTGGTCAACGCCCAGGGCGAGGACGTGGTGGCCGGCATCCGCAACACGCTGAACCTCGACGAGATGCGCAGGGTCTTCCCGGCTGTCTATGACGAGCTGCTGGGGATCTTCGACCGGCTCGAGCGCCACTACCGCGACATGTGCGACACCGAGTTCACCATCGAGCAGGGAAAGCTCTGGATGCTGCAGACCCGGGTGGGCAAGCGCACGGGCGTGGCGGCGCTGCGCATGGCGGTCGAGATGACCGCCGACCCCAAGATGGAGCTGACCCACGGCGAAGCCGTGCAGCGCATCACCGGCGACCACCTGGACCAGGTGCTCCACCCCCAGTTCGCGACGGCGGACGTGACCGTCATCGCCACCGGCCTGGCCGCCTCCCCGGGAGCGGCCGTGGGCAAGGCCTACTTCACCGCCGACGACGCCGCCGCCGCCGCGGCGCGGGGCGAGCGGGTCATCCTCGTGCGCAGCGAGACGTCGCCCGAGGACGTCCACGGCATGATCGTGGCCCAGGGCATCCTCACCGCCCGCGGCGGCCTGGTGAGCCACGCCGCCGTCGTCGCCCGCGGCTGGGGCAAGCCGGCGGTGGTCGGCGCCGAGTCGGTGCGCATCAGCGGCGCCACCTTCACCGCCGGCGGCGTCACCGTGTCCGAGGGCGATGTCATCGCCATCGACGGCACGACCGGGCGGGTCGTGCTCGGCGACGTCGCCTTGAGCCTGGGCGAGCGGCCGGCCGAGTTCGACGCCATCCTGAGCTGGGCCGACGAGATCCGCGCCGGCACGATGACGGTGCGGGCCAACGCCGACACGGGGGCCGACGCCGCCGTGGCCCGTTCCTTCGGCGCCGAGGGCATCGGGCTGTGCCGCACCGAGCACATGTTCCTCGGTGAGCGGCTGCCCATCGTGCGCCGCATGATCCTGGCCGATACGCCCGAGGAGGAGACAGCCGCCCTCGAAGAGCTGCGCGTCGCGCAGCGGGCCGACTTCTCCGAGGTCCTGGAGGCGATGGACGGGCTGCCCGTGACCGTCCGGCTCCTCGACCCGCCCTTGCACGAGTTCCTCCCCCGCATCGAGGAGCTGGCGGTGAAGGCGGCCACCGGCACGCTGAGCGACGAGGAGAAGGCCCACTACCGGGCCGCCCAAATGTGGCACGAGCAGAACCCCATGCTCGGCACCCGGGGTGTGCGCCTGGGGGTGGTCAAGCCCGGCCTGTACGCCATGCAGGTGCGGGCCCTCATGGAGGCCGCGTCGGACCGGGTCGCCGCGGGCGGGCATCCCGTGGTCGAGATCATGATCCCGCTGACGGTGACGCGGGAGGAGCTGGGCCTGGCCCGCCAGTGGGTCGAGCAGGCCGTGGGCGACGCCGCCACCGGCATCGACGTGACCATCGGCACCATGATCGAGACGCCCCGGGCCGCCATCCGGGCCGACCAGATCGCCGAGGAGGCCGACTTCTTCTCCTTCGGCACCAACGACCTCACCCAGATGACCTTCGGGTTCAGCCGCGACGACGTCGAGGGCCGGCTCATGCACCTGTACCTGGAGCAGGGCCTGCTCAAGCGCAACCCGTTCGAGACCATCGACCCCGGCGCGGTGGGCGAGCTGGTGCACGAGGCCGTCAAGCGGGGCCGGGCCACCAAACCAGGGCTCAAGGTGGGCGTGTGCGGCGAGCACGGCGGCGACCCCGAGTCGATCACCCTGTTCCACGCGGCCGGGCTCGACTACGTGTCGTGCTCGCCCTTCCGGGTTCCGATCGCCCGTCTGGCGGCGGCCCAGGCCATCCTCGCCAGCGGGTGAGCCGGCTTCCCGCCGCGCCCGTGCTGCCGGGCGATCTTTCCCTGTCGGGGCTCTGACGGTGTTCCTTCTCAGCCAAGCCGCGGTCGAAGGGGCGTTGGCGGCGGGCGCGACCTACGCCGACGCCCGCTTCGGCGTCACCGGTTACGAAGCGGTGGTGGCCCGCAACGGCGAGATCGAGGGGCTGCGCCAGAGCGAGTCGGCGGGCATCGGCGTGCGCGCCCTCATCGGCTCCTCGTGGGGGTTCATGTCGATCTCGGAGCCATCGGAGCTGAACGCCCGCCAGGCCGGGCACGACGCGGCCGAGATCGCCCAGGCGTCGGCTCGCGTCCCGGGTCCCCCGCTGGAGCTGGCCGACGTCGCCCCCGTGCAGGCGGAGTGGTCGTCGGGTTGGAAGGAACACCCCTCGGATGTCTCGCTGGCCGAGAAGGGCGACTTGCTGATCGGTGTCACGTCCGCCATGAAGGCGGTGCCCGGGGTGTCGGTGGCCGCGGCCCACCTGGTCGCCTGGGACACCCAGAAGTGGTTTGTGTCGAGCCAGGGGCACCGCATCCACCAGCACATAGTCGAGACGGGCACGTCGATGAGCGCCACGGCCGTGGGCGAGCGGGAGACGCAACGCCGGTCCTACGGCGGCATCGGCGGCGCCTACGGCACCCGGGGCTACGAGCTGGTGCGGGAGGCCGACCTCCCGGGCCACGCCCAGCGGGTGGGCGAGGAGGCGGTGGAGCTGCTGGGCGCGCCCGAGTGCCCGTCCGCCACGCTCGACCTCATCCTCGGCTCCGAGCAGCTCGCCCTCCAGATCCACGAGTCGGTGGGCCACGCCATCGAGCTGGACCGCATCCTCGGCTGGGAGGCGGCCTTCGCGGGCACGTCCTTTCTCGACCTGGCCCAGCTCGGCTCGCTCCGCTACGGCTCGGAGCTGATGAACATCACCGCCGACGCGACCCTGCCCGGCGCCCTCGGCAGCTTCGGCTTCGACGACGAGGGCACGCCCGCGCAACGCGTCGACATCGTCAGGGATGGCCGGTGGGTGGGCGTCCTCTCGGGACGGGACTCGGCGGCTGTGACCGGCCTGCCGCCGGGCGGGATGGTCCGGGCCGACGGGTGGGGCCGCCTGCCCATGGTGCGGATGACCAACGTGGGGATCCTGCCCGGCACGTCGTCGCTGGACGAGATCATCGCCGCCACCGACGACGGCGTGTACATGGAGACGAACCGGTCGTGGTCGATCGACGACAAGCGCCTGAACTTCCAGTTCGGCTGCGAGGTCGGCTACGAGGTCAAGCACGGCCGGCGCGGCCGGCTCCTGCGCAACCCCACCTACACCGGGATCACCCCGGAGTTCTGGGGCTCGCTGGACATGCTGGGCGGCCCTGGCGAGTGGATCTCCTGGGGCACGCCCAACTGCGGGAAGGGCCAGCCCATGCAGATGGGCCACACGGGTCACCCGGCCGTCCCGGCCCGCTTCCGCAACGTGCGGGTGGGCGTGCGGTCGAGGGCCTAACGGTGACCCGCGAGATCCTGCTCGACACGTGTGAGCGGGTGCTGGCCCTCGTCGGGGACCGGGCCGAGGCCGAGGTGACAGTGACGTCGGGCCGGTCGGCCCTGACCCGCTTCGCCAACTCGTACATCCACCAGAACGTGGCCGACGCCGGGCAGTGGGCCCGGCTCAAGGTGGTGGTCGACGGCCGCCTGGCCACGGCCAGCACCAGCCGGCTGGCCACCGGCCTGAAGGACCTTGTCGAGCGGGCGCTGGAGGCGGCGCAGCTCCGTCCGGTCGACCCGGGGTGGCCGGGTCTGGCGCCGCCCGCGGATGCGCCCGAGTCGGTGGCCTACGACGAGGAGACCCACGTGGCCCCGCCGGACGCGCGGGCCGCCGTGGTCGAGGGGTTCGTGCGGGCGGGCGACGGCCTGCGCCTGACCGCGGCCGGCTTCTGCTCCACGGGCGGCCACGAGACCGCCTTCGCCAACTCGGCGGGCCAGCGCCTGTGGAGCCGTACGTCCCACGCCATGGTCGAGGGGATCCAGCGCTCCGACGCCCTCGACGGGGGCGCGCAGCAGATCTCGGCCCGCATCGCCGACATCGACGGCGCCGCCGCCGGCCGCCGCGCCGCCGAAAAGGCGCGCCGCCCCGAGGCCGAGCCTATCGACGTCGGGCCGGGGGAGTGGGAGGTCATCCTCGAGCCGAACTGCGTGACCGACATCCTCGACTTCGTGACCGGGCACGGGTTCAACGCCAAGCACCACGCCGAGGGCCAGTCGTTCGTCCGGCTGGGGGAGGCCCAGCTCGACCCCCAGGTCTCGATCTTCGACGACGCCACCGACCCCCGCTCCCTCGGCGCCGCCTTCGACGCCGAGGGCACGCCCCGGCGGCGCCTTGACCTGGTCGTCGGCGGGGTGAGCGCAGCCCTGTGCCACGACCGCCGCACGGCGCGGGCGGCCGGGCTGGGCGTCCAGAGCACCGGCCACGCCGTCGGCGGCGGCGAGAGCGCGGGCCCCGTCCCGACCCATGTCTTCCTCGAGCCCGGCCGCCGTACGCTGGCGGAGATGATCGCCTCGGTGGAGCGGGGACTGCTCGTCACCGACCTCTGGTACACCCGGATCCTCGACCCCAAGACCACCGTGGTCACCGGACTGACCCGCAACGGCACGTTCCTCATCGAGGACGGCCGGGTCACCCGCGCCGTGCGCAACCTCCGCTTCACCCAGTCCTACGTGGAGGCCTTGGGGCCGGGCAACGTGCTGGGCATCGGCAACGACGCCCGGCTGGCGGGCGAGAAGGAGCATCACTCGCCGACCCTGCACCTGAAGGCGTGGAACTTCACCGGCGGCGCACGGGCCTGATCGCCGGCGCCGCCGGAGTGGTCGCGGCGGGCCTTGGGGCGGCCCTCCTTGCCCGCCTGGCGGGGTTGGACCGGCGGGTCCCGGAGGCGTTGCTGATCCTCGCCGTGGTCGCCGCAGTGGCGGGTCACCGGCCGCTGCGCCAGGCGCTGGCCGGCTTCGACCGCCGCCACCAGGCTCTCGCCGCCGGCGTGCTGCTGGCCTTGTTCGCCGGCCAGTTCCTGGGGACCAAGGGCTTCCCGTTCGTGTCGTGGCGGATGTACGGCGCCGTGCCTGGCGGCCGCCCGACGGTGTACGAGTACGACGGCGTGCGCGCCGACGCCAGCTCGGTGCCGCTGTCGCCGTCGCGCCTGCTGGGGGGGATCACCGCCAACCGGTTCGAGAACAAGCTCGCCATCCAGATCGACGAGTTGCGCAAGTCGTCAAACCCCGACCCCCAGGTGCGGCGGGAGCACGAGGCGAGCGTGGTCGCGCTGGCGCACCGCTACAACGACGCCCATCGAGGCGCGCCCATCGCAACGGTGGTCGTGACCAAGATCGTACCGCCCAGCCGCGCCGGGGAGGTGCTGTGGCGGATCCCCGTGTCGTAGCCTTGGGCCGGCTCGGGATCGTCCGCGCCGGTGTGGGCGTGGTGTGGATCGTGAAGCTGGCTGCGGAGCCGCTCAGCTTCTACGCCGACCTGCCCCGTTCGATGCTCGACCCGCCCGGGGCCCTCCGGTTCGTCCCCGACCGGGTGTGGTCGGCGGTGCTCACGCACGGATTCCTCACCGGGTTCAAGTTCGCCCTCCTCGCCCTGGTCGCGCTGTTCGCCCTCGGGGTCAAGCCCTACCGCCCGATCGCGATCGCGGCGGCGGCCGGCCTCACGTTCCACGAGGGCCTGGTGCGGGGCATGACCTTCGTCAACCACCAGGAGCTCGCTCTCCTCTACTGCACCCTCATCCTCGCGGTACTCCCGAGCCGGCGGAGGGCCACCCCCGCCTTGGACCGAGCGGCGCTCACGTTCATGGCGGTCGTGGCCCTCGTGCCCTACACGTTCATCGCCGCCCACCGCCTCGCCTTCTCGGCGCCGCGGATCTTCACCGGCGCCAGCCTGTCCACCTTCCTCGGCTCGCTGTCGGGTCTGGACCGCGACGGCTGGGGCCTCGGCCTGCGCCTGATGGATCACCCCAACCTGATGGTGCTGGCCAAGGGCGTGTTCGCCGTCACCACGGTGTTCGAGCTGCTGGCGCCGTTCTGCCTGGTCGACGGCCGGTTCCGGCGGGTGTGGCTGGCGGTGATGATCCCGTTCCACATCTCGACTTGGTTCTTGATGGACATCCTTTTCTGGGAGAACCTCGTCCTGGCCGTGCTGTTGCTGGTGGACGTCGAGGCGGTCGCCGCTCGGGTGAGGGCGGGCGTGGCCCACTACCCTCGTCGGCGGTGGAACACCGTCTCGCCCGCTTGACGCTCGCGGTCGCCGTGCTAGCCGGCACGGCGGCGGCGTGTGGCGGCGGCGGCAGCAGCGGCGAGAGCGGCGAGCCGTCTGCCCAGACGGCGCCGGCGGGGGACCAGGCCGTGGCCGACCGGGCCACGCTCGTCATCGCCGATTTCCCGCCCGAATGGAAGGCGACGCCGGTGGCGCCGGAGACCTCGGCCGTGACGGTCGCCAACGACCGGGCTTTCGCCCAGTGCATGGGCCGCCCGCCGCCCGAGCAGGACCGCACCGCGATCTCGTACTCGGCCGACTTCAACTCCACCCCGACGCGCCGGGTCAGTTCGTCGGCCCAGCTCGTCAAGACCGTGGAGGTCGCCCAGGCGGACTTCGCGGCCCAGCGGGGCAACCAGGCGCCGGCCTGTCACAAGGCGCAGATCGAGTCCGAGTTTCGCCGCCAGCTGCCGACCTCGGCGCCGCAGGTCGCCGTCGAACGCCTCGACATCCCGGTCTTCGGCGACGAGTCCGTGGCCTTCCGACTCGACATCACGAGCACGGCCGAAGGCGGCCTCGTGCGGACCCTGATCGACCTCGTGTTCATGCGCAAGCAGCGCACCGAGGTGGCCGTCAACTTCATCGAACGCAACGCTCCGTTCCCCCAGGACCTCCAGCGCAGCCTGCTCTTACGCGCCGTAAGCCGGGCCTAGGCGGCGAACGCGCCAACAACCCCGCTCCGGAGGCGTATCCTGGTGGGGGGGCGTGGAACCAGCCAGTTCATTGAAGCCAAGCGTCGAGAGCCAGTAGTCACAGGAAACCAGATGCCAAGGACCACCATCCGCTGCCCCGAGTGCTATGCCCGGGTAGTCGCCGAGTCGGAGGACGACGAGACCAGCGCGCTCTGGCTGCACGGCCTCTCCGGCCGCTGCCGGGCCAAGCAAACCCCCAAGGCCGACCGGCCGCGCCGCAAGGAGCGCCTGGAGGCCATGCTCGGCGAAGAATGGGGATGATGTTTCGGTTCGGAACCGGTGGTTCCGAACCGATGAAGGGATAAGGGCAGGCAGCCGGGCGGGGCCGCCTTTGGCGGCGCCGGGCGGCCGCCCAACCAACCTCACTCGGCGAGCAACGTGTACGCCGACCCTGATCGGGATACAACCCGCCCAGGCCCGCCTTGGTTGACACGTTTCACGACCTGACTGCGCCGCCGCTCGTGCGGCCCCGGACGACCCTGCCGGTCCCCCGCGAGCCCGCCCTCCCCCTCAGTCCGTTCCCGTGGCGCTCGCTCGGCGACGGCGCCGAACGAGCAGGCCGCAGGTTCGTCACGTGGACGGCCGTGGTCGCCGCCACCGGTTTGCTCGTCGCCGGCCTGGTGTCCGTGGGCGCCCGGACGTTCAGCCGGGTGATCCGCCACGCCGCCACGGCCGGCGCGGTGCACCGCATCTCCTTCCAGCCCCTGGCCAAGCGGTCGGTCGTGTACGCCCGCGACGGGAGCGTGCTCGCCGTCCTTCACGCCGGGCAGGACCGGGTGCAGTTCAACCTCGACCAGGTCCCGCCCCACGTCGTGCGCGCCGTGCTCGACGCCGAGGACGAGCGCTTCTACGAGCACGGCGCGCTCGACGCCCGGGCGATCATGCGGGCCTTCGTCGCCAACGTCGAAGCGGGCGGCGTCTCCGAAGGCGGCTCCACCATCACCCAACAGCTGGTGAAGCTCGAGCTGCTGACCTCGCGCCGCGAGGTCAACCGCAAGCTGAAAGAGGCTGTCCTCGCCGTCGAGATGGAGGAGCAGTACACCAAGCGCCAGATCCTCGAGCGCTACCTGAACGCGGTGTACCTGGGGAACGGGGCCTACGGGTTGCAGGCTGCGGCTCAGCTGTACTTCGGTGTCGACATCGAGGGCCTCACGCTGCCCCAGGGCGTGCTGCTGGCGGGGCTGATCCGGTACCCCGGCGGCGCCGACCCGTTCGCCAACCCCCAAGCGGCTACGGACCGCCGTGACGCGGTCGCCGACCGCATGCAGTTCCTCGGCCACATCGACGAGGAACAGGCCAGGGCGGTGAAAGCGGCGCCCATGCCCGTGCCGGCCCCGGCGCCCGAGCCCAAGCCGAGCGACTACTTCGCCGAGCACGTCAAGCAGGTGCTGCTCGACTCCGACTGGCTTGGCGACACGGCCCAAGAGCGCTACCAGATGCTGTTCAAGGGCGGCCTGCACATCCACACCACCCTCGATTCGAACGCCCAGCAGCTCGCCCAGGACACGGTGGCGAACATCCTCCCCGACGACCCCCGCGGGTTCACCGCCGCCCTGGTGTCGGTTGAGCCCGGCACCGGCGCGGTGCGGGCGCTCGTCGGCGGGCCCAACTTCGACCAGGCCAAGTTCAACCTGGTGACCGACGGCGACGGCCGCCAGGTCGGCTCGTCGTTCAAGATGTTCACGCTGATGGCGGCGCTGGAGGCGGGCATCCTGCCGACGGACACGATCAACGGCTCGTACCCGTGCCCCATCGCCAACCCCGGAAGCGTCGACGACCCGTGGACGCCGACCAACGTGGAGGGCGAGGACGGGGGCGCCATGACCCTGGCGTCGGCCACGATCAACTCGGTGAACTGCGCGTACGCCCGGCTCATCAAGCTCGTCGCCCCCCCGAACGTCGTCGACGTGGCCCACCGCATGGGCATCACCAACCCCATCGGCCCGCACCTGTCGATCACCCTTGGCAGCGAGCCGGTGACGCCCCTGCAGATGGCGTCGGCCTACGCCACCCTCGCGGCCGACGGCGTCCGCCACGACCCTTACTTCATCGACTGGGTGGACACGCCCGACGGCGACGGCGCGAACACGGTGCTCTGGCGCCACGCCGACACGCCGGTGCGGGCCGTGTCCGCCCAGAACGCCCGGGTCGCCAACCAGGTCCTCACTCAGGTGGTCAGCTCGGGCACGGGCACGGCCGCGGCGATCCCGGGTCGCCCGGTCGGGGGCAAGACCGGTTCGGCCGACTCCAACGCCGACGCCTGGTTCGTGGGCTACACGCCCCAGCTCTCGACGGCGGTGTGGATGGGCGCGCCGCAGGGACGGGTGTCGATGTACAACGTCGGGATCTTCCCGCGCGTCTACGGCGGCACGTACCCGGCCATGATCTGGGGCCGGTACATGCGCCAGCTGCTGGCGGACCAGCCCGTGCTCGCCTTCCCCGACCCGGCGCCAGCGGCCGGCAACCGGCGCTCGAACTACCTCGACGTGCCCAACGCGCCCACCACCCTCCCGTCCAACCGCCGCTGCGCCGACGCCTGCTCCCGCTAACCTGACCACCCAGATGCGGACGATCGTGCGCCTGATGTGCGCCGTCCTCGTGGCCGGGTTGGGCCTGGCCGGCGCCGCGCTGGCCCTCGCGCCGCAGATCAAGGCGTTCTTCACCGCGGGGACGACGGGCGCGCGCGAAGTCGTGGACCTCCAGCCCTTGGCGACCCGGTCGGTGGTCTACGACCGCAACGGCAACATCCTCGACACGTTCCACGCCGAGGAGAACCGGGTGCCGGTGTCGCTCGACATCGTGCCCGAGCACGTGGTGCGGGCCGTCCTCGACGCCGAGGACGACCGCTTCTGGGAGCACGGTCCCCTCGACGTGCGAGCGATGGCCCGGGCGCTGGTGGAGAACGTGCAGTCCGGCGAGGTGCTGCAGGGCGGTTCCACGATCACCCAGCAGCTGGTCAAGACGGCCATCCTCACCCCCCGCCAGGACGTCAACCGCAAGGTGCAGGAGGCGTCGCTCGCCATCCGCCTCGAGCAGCAGATGTCCAAGCGGGAGATCCTCGAGCGCTACCTCAACACCGTGTACTTCGGGAACGGGGTCTACGGCGTCGAAGCCGCGGCCGAGAAGTACTACAGCACGGACACCGCCCACCTCACGCTGGGCCAGGGGATCTTCCTCGCCAGCGTCATCCGCAACCCCGTGGGTGGGGACCCGTGGGCGAACCCCGACGAGGCGCTCGCCCGCCGCGCCGTGGTGATCGACCGCATGCGGGCGCTGGGCCACATCACTCAGGAGCAGGACGACGCCCTGAAGCAGGAGCCGCTGCCGGTGCCGCCCCCCGAGCAGCCAGCCCAGGGCAGCGACTACTTCGTCGAGCACGTCAAGCAGCTGCTGCTCGACGACGAGCGCCTGGGCAAGACGCCGCAGGAGCGCATCCAGACCCTGTTCAAGGGCGGCTTGCAGATCCACACCACCCTCGACCCCGCCCTGCAGGCCATCGCCGAGGAGAAGGTGGCGTCGATCGTCCCCGACACCGGCGGCCAGTTCGGCGCCGCCCTCGTGTCGATCGAGCCGTCGACGGGCGGGGTGCGAGCCCTCGTCGGCGGGAACGGGTTCGACGTGAGCAAGTACAACCTGGTGACCGACCCGCCCGGCCGCCAGACAGGGTCGTCGTTCAAGATGTTCACCCTGGTCGCCGCCCTCGAGGCGGGCTACCTGCCCTCGGACACGATCAACGGCACGGCGCCGTGCCGCATCCCCAACCCCGAAGCCGTCGACCCCATCTGGGAGCCCAAGAACGTGGAAGGGCAGGGCGGCGGCGTGATGACGCTCACCGAGGCCACCGTCAACTCGGTCAACTGCGCCTATGCCCGCCTCATCAAGCTGGTGGGACCCGCCAAGGTGGTGGACGTGGCCAAGCGCATGGGCGTCACCGACCCCCTCCAGCCCATCCTGTCCACCACGCTGGGCGCCAACGACACGACGCCTCTCTCCATGGCGGCCGGGTACGCCACCCTGGCCGCCGACGGTGAGCGGCGCAACCCCGTGTTCATCGACTGGGTCACCGACAGCAAGGGCAAGGTGCTGATCAAGGCCGACCCCCAGCCGACCCGGGCCATCTCCGTGCAGAACGCCCGCACTGTCAACCAGGTGCTTACCCAGGTCGTGCAGCGGGGGACGGGCACCGCGGCGGCGATCCCGGCCTGGACGGGCGGGATCGGCGGCAAGACCGGATCGACAGACAACAACCTGAACGCCTGGTTCGTGGGCTACACCAAGGACCTGGCCACGGCGGTGTGGATGGGCTCGCCCGGCAAGACGCAGAAGCCGATGACCAACGTGGGCGGCATCACCGTCTTCGGGGGCACCTACCCGGCCATGATCTGGGGCGCGTACATGAGGGCGGCGGTGGTCGGGAAGACCCCGGTCAAGTTCCTCCCGCCCGATCCGGTGACGGCCCGCGCTTCCCGCCAACTCATCCTGGCCGGCGAGGTCCCGCAGCCCGAGAGGGCGAGCGACGACCCCGCGCACGCCACCGGCGACTCGACCTCGACCACCAGCCGGAACCGGAACACCGATTCGACGGACATCTTCGGCAACACCCTCCCGGGCAACAACAACGGGAACAACGGGAACAACAACAACGACGACACGCCCCGCACGACCCGCACCACCCGGCCACCTCGGCCGCGTGATTTGACGACCGTTCCGCCCTAATGACCCACTTCGAGGACCTGCTGGTCGTGCAGGAGCACGACACGGCCATCGACCGCCTGAAGCACCGCCGGGCCAACCTGCCCGAGCGCGCCGAGCTGGCGCAGATCGAAGACGAGCTGGTCGCCCTGGAGCGCCAGTTGGAAACCGTCACCGAAGCACGCGACGCCGTCGCCCGCCGCCAGCGCCATCACGAGGACGAGCTGGCCGCCCTCGAGACCAAGATCGCCGAGGTCAACACCCGGATGTACTCGGGCGCGGTGACGATCCCGCGCGAGTTGCAGGCCATGCAGGCCGACGTCGACTCCCTGAAGCGCCGACAGAGCACGCTGGAGGACGACGTCCTCGAGGCCATGGATGAGCGAGAGCCGTTGGACGAGGAGGTGGCGAGCCTCACCGCCGCTCGCGCCGGCCACGACCAGGAGGCTGCTCGCCTCCGGCTGGCGATCGCCGAGGAGGAAGCGGCCATCGGCGCCGAGCTCGACCAGGAGACGGCCGCCCGGGCCGCCGCGGTCGCGGCCGTGCCCGCCGATCTGGTGAAGCTGTACGAGCAGATCCGCGGCCGGTCAGGCGGCGTGGGCGCGGCGCGCCTGGTCGGCCCCCGCTGCACCGGTTGCCACCTCACCCTCCCCGCCACCGAGCTCGACCGCATCAAGCGCGAGCCCCCCGACGCCCTCATCCGCTGCGACCAGTGCAGCCGCATCCTGGTTCGCTAACCGAGTGGCACTAGCTCGCGTAATTGGGGCTCTACGACCCCAAGCGCGCGGAGAGCTGGCGGGGTAGGGGGTGCTCCTTTGGTTCATAGGCGCAGCCCTCGTGCTCACGTGGGTGGTCTTCCACGATCCCGCCATCGACCACCGCGTGCTCATCGCCGGCGCGCTCCTGCCCGACGCCGTCGACGCGCCGTTCGGCGGCGCGAGGATCGCCCACACCGTCACCGCCAGCGCGGCCCTGCTCGTCGCCGTCATGCTCGCCACCCGGGGGCGCCGCCACGCCCGCCGGCGCTGGCTCGCGTTGCCGATCGGCACGTTCGTGCACCTGCTGGCGGACGGCGTGTGGGGGAACGCCGCCACGTTCTGGTGGCCGTTCCTGGGCGGCGCCCTCAACGCACGCCTGCCGTGGCTCGACCGCGGCCTGGCCGTCGTCGTGCTCCAGGAGGTCGCCGGCGCCGTCGCCGTCGTCTGGTTCGTCCGCCGCTTCCGCCTCACCGACCCGAGCGCGCGGGCCACCTTCGTCCGCACCGGCCGGTTGCCACGCGCCGACCGGCCGGCGTGATGGGGCGTCTCTTCCTGGTCCGCCACGGCCAGACCGCCCCCAACGCCGCCGGCCTCATCCAGGGCCAGACCGACCCCGAGCTGACCGCCCAGGGCCGCCAGCAGGCGGCGGCCCTGGCGCCCGCCCTGCCGGTCGAGACGGCAACCGCGGTCATCAGCAGCCCGCTGCGCCGCGCCCGCCAGACGGCGGAGGCGTTGGGCGGCGGCCGCACTTTCACGATCGACCCCCGATGGATCGAGATCGCCTACGGCGAGTTCGAAGGCGGCGACATCGCCGACGTGCGCCCCACCCTATGGGCGAACTGGGAGGCGGACCCGACTTGGGCCCCGCCCGGCGGCGGCGAGTCGCTGGCGGCCGTGGCCGAGCGGGTGGCCTCCGCATGCGACGAGCTGGCCGCGGCGACCGCCGCCGGCGACGTGATCGTCGTCACCCACGTCAACCCCATCAAGCTGGCTGTGACCTGGGCCCTAGGCACCCCTCCCCAGGCGTCGGGCCGCATGTTCGTCCAGCTGGCGTCGATCACGACGATCGAGGTCTCGCCCGCCGGTCACCCTGTGCTGCTGGGCTTCAGCGCTCTTCCCGCGCCTGGAACAGGTGGTACAGAAGGATGAGCTGGGTGATGGCCAAGGGCTCGCTGCGCGCCCCTTCGTCGATCGTGCCGAGCGACGCAGGGACCTCCTCGTTGACCCCGAGCTCCTTCCAGATCTCCTCCTCGACCTCCTTGGTGGTCTCCCGCCGAGCGTAGGAATGGATGTGGAGGGCGTCGACGGGCTTGTCGAACTCGTCGCGGTCGAGCTTGAGGTGCATCGCCTCGCGGTGGTTGTCGGTGAGGATGCGGTTGAGGTTGGGGTGCTCGATGGTGGGTCGCAGGATGAGCGTGGCCGACAGGGCGGTGGTGGCCGCCTCCGTCCACTTCGTCATCGACTCGAACGAGTCCTCGAACGACTGGGTGACCTTGTCCCGGTAGGCGTCGAGGTCGCCGGCCGCCTCGGCCATGGGCGGGGCCGGTTCGAAGGTGTGCTCCAGCCCCGCGGGCAGCGGGTCACGGCCCCGGATCGGCGAGAAGCGCACGACGATGTCGGCGTTGGCCCGCTGGGGACGGATGAACGCGGCCGACTCGATCTCCCGCTTGGCCAGGTCCTTTTTGACCTCGTCGGGCTGGTAGCCGCGCTTGGCCGTGTCGCGCTTGACCTTCCAGTGGAAGCGGACGGGCTCGGGCGGGTCGAGGTAGACCGTGGCGTGGAAGCACGCCCGGGACAGCTTGGAGAACAGCGGCAGCAGGCCCTCGATGATGACGAACTCCCGCGGCTCGACCAGGACGGGCCGGTCGAGGCCGCCGGTTTTGTGGTTGTAGACCGGCTTCAGGATGGGATTGCCCATGGCCAACAGCTGGAGGTGCTGCTCCATGATCTCGACGTAGTTGCAGTCGGGGTGCAGGGGCGTGAACGGGAGGTTCAGCTCCTTGCGCTGGGCCCGGTCGTAGCGGTGATAGTCGTCGACGCAGATCGAGGTGATCCGCTCCGGCCCGAGGGCTTGCACCAGGCCCTTGGTGATGGTGGTCTTGCCGGCGGCGCTGTCGCCCGCGATCGCCAGCATGATCGGGCGCGTCGCAGTCTTTCCGTTGCTGCTGTTCCGCCACGCCTTCTGCATGTTCGACAGACTCACGCGACTGCTTCCTCCGCAAGCTTCCGGAGCTCCGACACCGCGGCGCCGAGGCCGCCCTCGTGCTTGTACAGGCCCGAGCCGGCCACCAGCACCCGGGCCCCGGCTGCCGCCGCGCCCGACACGGTGGCGGCGTTGATGCCGCCGTCGACCTCGATCTCGACTGGGTACCCCGACTCGGCGATCAGCGCCGCCGTCTCGCGGATCTTGGGCTCCATGGTCTGGATGTAGGCCTGGCCGCCGAAGCCCGGGTTGACGGTCATGATCAGCACCATGTCGGTGAGGTCGAGCACGTGCTTGATCACGTCGACGGGCGTGTGCGGGTTCAGCGCCACCGACGACTTGGCGCCCAGGTCGCGGATCTGGGCCAGCGTCCGGTGCAGGTGGGTGCACGCCTCGGCGTGGACGATGATCAGGTCGCAGCCCGCCTCCACGTAGCGGTGCATCAGCTCCTGGGGCTCGAGCACCATGAGGTGCGCCTCGAACATGACCGAGCAGTGCTTGCGGCACGCGGCGATGATGTCCGGCCCCATGGTCAGGTTGGGGACGAAGCGGCCGTCCATGACATCCCATTGGATCCGGTCCACGCCCGCTGCTTCGAGCGCCGCACATTCTTCGCCGAGACGGGCGAAGTCCGCAGGAAGCACGGACGGGACGATCTCGAAGCGGTCTGGTTGGGTCATTCGGGGGCCTTTCGGGCGCGTAACGACGGCGGACGCCGCGATCCTGGTTGGGAGAGGCTAGGCATTTCCGGTCCCGAGCGCATCCCCGCGGCAGGGGAGTTGGGCGGGGGAGACGAGGATAGGGTGAACCAGTGAGCGAGCACCGGAGCGAAGCGCCGCCTGCGTGGCCGAGCGCAATCGAGGAGCGCAGCTCCCATGGGGAAGCGTCCCGGTCATCGGGACGGCCGCCCGATGCGGCGGCTCGATGACGAATTCGGCCGAGTCCGCGGCCGAGTCCACTGCCGCGCCCGCGGACGCGCCCCGGGCGCCCGTGGCGATCCTGCTGGTCGACGACCACCAGGTCGTGCTCGACGGCCTGCGCTCGATGTTGGCGTCGCAGTCGGAACGGGTCCAGATCGTCGGCTCGACGACGAACGCGGATGACGCCCTGGGCCTGGCCGGAGAGCTCAAGCCCGACGTCGTGCTCCTCGACGTCCGCCTCAAGGGTTCCTCCGGGCTCGACCTCTGCCGCCAGATCGTGGAGCAGTTCGCCAACGTCAAGGTCGTCTTCTTCACCGTGTACGACGACGAGCAGTACCTCTACCAGGCGCTGCGGATGGGGGCCTCCGGCTTCCTCCTCAAGACGACCACCGCGCCCGAACTGGCGGACCACCTGCAAAGGGTGATGGAGGGCGAGGTCGCGGTCGACCCCGCACTCGCCGGCCGGGTGGCGATGACGGCCGCCCGCCTGCAGAGCGGGGAGTTCTGGCCCGGGGCCCACTTGGGCCTGACCCAGCGCGAGAGCGAAGTGCTCGGCCTCATGGTGCGCGGGCTCTCCAACCGGGCCGTCGCCCAGCGCCTGTACATCGGTGAGGAGACGGTCAAGTCCCACACCCAGGGCATCTACCGCAAACTCGAGGTGCAAGACCGCGCCCAGGCCATCGCCACCGCCCTGCGAGAAGGGATCTTCCACTAAACGATGTCCCCCACTGATCCCGTCGCCGAGAACGCCCTGCTGCGGCGCATCATCGAGGCCACATCGGCCGACCTCGACGTCCGTGAGGTGGCCCAGCGGGTGGCGGCGCTGATGACCGAGGCCACCGGCGCCGACGTGTGTTTCGTCCACGTCGTCGACGACGAGCACGGCCGGGTCCAGCTCGTGGGGGCGACGCCGCCGTTCGACGAGGTCGTCGGCACGGTCGAGCTGGCGGTGGGCGAAGGCGTCGCCGGCTGGGTGGCGCAGCACGCGGAGCCCGCGGTCGTGCCCAACAAATGGGAAGACCGGCGCTACAAGTACATCCCCGCGCTGCGCGGCGAGGACTACACGTCGATGCTGTCGGTGCCCATGCTGTGCCTCGGCCACGTCGTCGGCGTCCTCAACGTCCACGCCAAAGAGGCCCGCGTCTGGGACGACGCCGACGTCACCCTGCTGTCCGAGGTGGCGAACCTGCTGGCGCGCGCCGTCGAGAACTCCCGCCTGGTGGGCCGCCTGGCCGAGCGGGAGGAGACGCTGGAGACGTTCGCGGCGCAGACGGTGGAGGCCCAGGAGCTGGAGCGCCGGCGGCTGGCGGGGGAGATCCACGACGGGATCAGCCAGCGCCTGATCAGCCTCTGGTACCACCTGCTGGCGGCCGAAGACTCGGTGAGCGACCCCGAACGGCTGGCGTCCGAGCTGGGGATGGCGAAAGCGCTGGCCACCGACGCCCTCACCGAGGCACGCAGCGCCATCACCGGGCTGCGCCCGGCCGTGCTCGACGACTTGGGGCTCGGCCCCGGCCTGGAGAGCCTGGCCCGCTCCATCGAGGGTGTGGAGGCGGACGTCAAGATCACCGACGAGCGGCTCCCGTCTCACATGGAGATGGCCGTGTACCGGATCGCCCAGGAAGCGCTGCACAACGTGGCCAAGCACGCCGACGCCTCGCACGTAACCCTCCAGTTCGGGCCGACCGACCAAGGCGTGCGCCTGGTCATCACTGACGACGGCAGCGGCTTGCCCGAACAGTGGGTGGCGATGGCCGAGGACCGCGGCTCCTACGGCATCGCGGGCATGCGCGAGCGGGCCGAGTTGATCGGGGGCCGGTTCTCGGTGACCTCCCGGCCGGGCCGGGGGACCACGATCGAGGTCGACATCCCGCTCCTGCCGCGTCCAGGTCGCAACTAGCTGTTTTCGACATCTATTGACCGCGGCGCCCGCCGCCTCCGAGAATCTCGCATTCGGCCTGCACACAGGCTCTTCCAGTGGGAGGTCTAGGCGTGGCGCGTCCTGGCTACCTCCGATCGGGTCGCAAGCTCTTGCTCGCGGCCGCGATCGGTCTGTTTCTTTCCGCTCCCGCGTTTGCGGCGACCGACCCGCTCCGTGTCACCAAGAACGCCAATGCAACGGCGGCCGACCTCAGCCCCGGTCGCCAGTACGCCTCGCCGTACTTGGCCGCGGACCCGAACAACCCCAAGGTCGTGGTGGGCGCCACGGTCGACCTGACGACCCGGCGCTGCAGCGCCATCTTCACCACCGACGGCGGCGTCACATGGAAGCAGGGCCAGGGCTCCCCGGCGCCGAACGACTACCCGTACTGCGTGTGGAGCAACTTCGCCAACCAGGCGGCGATGGGCCGCAATGGCCGAGCCTACGTGGCGATCGCCGGGTGGGATGACCGCGACGGCGGCCCGCGGACCGGCAACATGGCCTTCATCGTCAGCAGCACCGACGACCTCGGCAAGAACTGGAAGCCGACGATCGTGCAGCAGGTGCGGGGCAAGGACGGCGAGAACGTCGAGCAGCACCGTCCGGCTGCGATCGCCGTCGACTCCAAGCACGGCAGTGACGACATCGTCTACGCCGCGTTCCTGCGCCTCCAGCCCAACAAGGTGGCACCCAACGCCGAGCCGACGCGCCCCATGTTCGCGGTCTCGACCGACGGCGGCAAGACCTTCGGCGCCCCGATCGACCTGAGCAAGGGCGTGTTCAACGACGCCCTCCGCCAGCAGTCGTTCTCCTCGGCCACCACCACGACCCTGGCGCCGACGGCCACGACCACCACGACGACGGCGCCGGCCGCCGGCTCGCGCGCCGCGACGCCCAACCAGGACGCCAACTTCGGCGGCACGAACCCCCGAATCGCCCTCGACGACGACGGCACCATCTATGTCGCCTGGCGTAACTCGACGGCCAACCTTCCGGCTAACCAGCCCGTTGCGCCCTCGACGCTGGTTTCAGTCTCCAAAGACCGCGGCAAGACTTGGACCACCAACTCGGTTGTGAACTACACCGTCGGCGCGGCGTCCCGGCTCGCGTGGACCAAGGAGGGCGGCCCGAACGGCACACTCGTGATGATCTTCGGCCGCAACCTGAACCCCACCGCCAACAGCGGGGGCGACATCCTGATCCAGCGCTCCACCGACCAGGGCAAGACGTGGACCGAGCCGCAGAACATCACCGACGACGACCCTGCCAAGCTCGTCGGCCAGTACATCCCGACGCTGTCGGCGGCGCCCAACGGCCGTCTCGACGCCGCCTTCTACGACGTCCGCGACGACCCCGGCATCCGCGGCAACGACGTCTACTACACCTACTCCGACGACGGTGGAAAGACGTGGTCGAAGAACCTGCGGGTGAGCGACCAGACCATCAACCGCAACTACGGGGTCTGGGGCTTCAACTACGACGTCACACCGCCTATCGGCGTGGCGTCGACGAACGAGCTGGCGGTGTTCGCGTGGGATGACACCCGCAACTCCGAGGCCGGCCTCCGCAGGGGGATCGAGCCGGGCGCCGGCGTGCAGGACATCTACGCCGCCACCGTCCAGCACGAGGTCGTCGGCGGCGGCTCGTCCAAGGCGACCAAGGTGATCCTGGCCGGGCTCGTCGGCCTGGCCGGCGTCGCCATCGTGTTGCTGACGGCCGCGTTCGTGATGCGGCGGGGCTCGCCCGGTCCCGAGAAGAAGGCCAAGGCGAAGGCGGCCGACAAGGCCACCGCCAAGGTCTGATCAGCACGCCGCGAAATGGGGGGCCGGAGAACCGGCCCCCCATTTCCGCGTCTCAGGGATGGATCACTGGCTGCGGCGCAGGAAACGCCGGGTCTGGCCACGGGCCGTCCGGCGAGCGACCTGTCGAGCGGCGATCCTCTGCCTCAGCCGGAAACCGAAGAACGGGCGGCGCATCATGCCGTCCAGGGTAAGGCCTGCGAGCCCGCTATTCCGTCAGGAGACGCCCGCTGTCTCCATCTCCTTGTCGTACTCGCCGTTGGCGGCCAGGCTGGTGAGCTTGGCCCGGTTCGACGCCGCTTTCTGGGCCTCGGCCACGTTCTCGGCCGCGCCGTGCCACGTGCTGAGCGCCTCGTTCTGGAGGGCCCGGCCGTAGGAGAACGTGAGCGCCCACGGGTGGGGGCCCTGCTTGTTCATGAGGTCCAGGTGCAGCGTCGCCAGTTCGGCCGACTGCCCGCCCGAGAGGAAGGCGCAGCCCGGCACCGCCGCCGGCGTCGTCTTGTAGAGGCACATGAGCGTCTTCTTGGCGACGAGCTCGGGCGGCGCCTGCTCGGCGCACTTCTTGCCCGCGATGACCATGCTCGGCTTGAGGACCATCCCCCGCAGGTCGACCTTGGCGGCCACCAGCGCCGCGAAGACCGTCCGCTGGGTCAGTACGGTCACCTGCATCGACGTGTGGATGTCGTGGTCGCCGTCCATCAGCACCTCGGGCTCGATGATCGGAACCAGCCCGCCCTCCTGGCACAG
>JAHFUQ010000051.1 GCA_023265045.1 Acidimicrobiia bacterium | reverse complement strand
CCATCATGGGCGCGCGCGAGCAGGGCTGCATTAGTCATGGTCATTGGTCTACGTGATCCTGTTCTCGCCCTGAGGGATGGCGGCTACAGCAGGTGTCTCACGTCAGCCTGACAGACAGGGCATGCGCAAGTCGTCTGTGGAGCTCGTTGAGGACCTCACCTTCAGCAACCGCGCCGTCGTCGCGCGCGTAAGGATCGGGGGCGGAACGGCGATCGTGAAGCAGCCACGACACGCTGATGCTCTTGCCCATGAGCTGGCGGCGTTCGCGAATCTGCCGCGAGAGGCCCGACCGGAGATGCTCGCCAACGGCGACGGTTTCGTCGTAATGGAGGACCTTGGTGAGGGGCCGTCACTGGCGGATGTCCTGCTCGGCAACGACAGAGTGAAGGCAGAATCCAGCCCGTACGGGCTCCTCGTGACCTTCGCCGCCTACAGCGGGCTGCGCGCCGGCGAGATCGGCGGCCTGCGGGTCGGGCGGCTCGATCTGTTACGCGGCCGGGTCGACGTCGTCGAGGCGCTGAAGGACACCAACGGCCGGTCGAGCTTCGGCCCCACCAAGAACCATGCGAACCGAACGGTGCGGCTTCCCAGGTTCCTCTGCGACCAGCTCGGCGCGCACCTGGCAGACCGACCCCACGCGCCGGCCGACCTTGTGTTCACCGGGCCGATGGGCGGTCCGCTCCAGCACCGGACATTCTACCGACGTCACTTCCGTCCGGCTGTCGCGGCCGCGGGACTCCCTGCCGCGCTCCGTTTCCACGACCTCCGCCACACCGCCGCCGCCCTCCTCATCGCCCAGGGCGCGCACCCTCGGGCGATCATGGAAAGGCTCGGTCACTCGTCGATCACGATCACCCTGAACGTGTACGGGCACCTGTTCCCGAACCTCGACGAGGCGCTCACGGATGGCCTGGAGGCGACGTACCGGCAGGCAACAGAGGCCGCCTTGGCCGCGAAAAGTTCGCGCTCTTGTGGTGCAGATGTGGTGCAGCAGCTCCACCCTGCCACCCAGCCCGGGGTCTAGACCCCGGCTGACCTGCACTTATAGGGGTGGGCCGTAGAGGACTCGAACCTCTGACCCCTTGCGCGTCATGCAAGTGCGCTACCAACTGCGCCAACGGCCCGACTGGTTGTCGAGGTTAGCGCGCCGGTGCGTCCGGTTCGCCCGATTGCGGTGCGAAGCCCTGGCGGAGCGTGTTCTCGCTGATGGCGCGCGGGTCGACGAACTGGAAGAGGTAGTCGGGCCCGCCGGCCTTGGAGCCGACGCCGGAGAGGCCGTAGCCGCCGAACGGCTGGCGGCCCACGACGGCGCCGGTGATGTTGCGGTTGACGTAGAAGTTGCCGGCGCGGAGCTCGTCGGTGGCCAGGCGGATGTGCGACGGGGAGCGGGAGAGCACACCGGCGGTCAACGCGTAGTCGGTGCCGTTGGCGAGATCGATGGCGTCGGCGAACGACTTCGCCCGCATCACGGCCAGCACGGGCCCGAAGACCTCCTCGGTGGCGAGGCGGCTGTCGGGCGCAACGTCGACGGCGATGGTGGGGCCGACGAAGTAGCCGTCACCCGGGACGTCCTCGGACGCCAGCACAACATCGCCGTCCAGGCCCGCCCGCTCGACGAACCCGCGCACCCGCTTCTGGGCGTCGGCGTCGATCAGCGGTCCCATCTCCGTTCCCATCTCGCGCGGGTGACCGACGCGGAGCTCCCGGGCGGCGCCGACCAGACGGTCCACCAGTTGATCGTGCACGGCGTCGACCACGATCAGCCGAGCCGCCGCCGAGCATTTTTGGCCCGCGTACCCGAAGGCGGAGGACAAGACGATGGGCACGGCCTGATCGAGGTCGGCGTCGGCGTCGACGATCAGCGCGTTCTTGCCCCCCATCTCGGCGACGACGCGCTTGACGTGGCGCTGGCCGTCACGATGCACGGCGGCCGACTCGACGATCGAAAGCCCCACGGCCTTGGAGCCGGTGAAGACGAGGAACGCCACGTCGGGGTGCGCGACCAGATGGGCGCCGACCTCCTCGCCCACCCCCGGGAGAAACGCCAGCACGCCGTCGGGCAGGCCCCCGGCGCGCAGCGCCTCGACCAGCTTCTGCGCCACCGCGGGCGCCTGTTCCGCCGGCTTGAACAGCACCGCGTTGCCGGTGACGAGGCCAGCCACAACCATCCCAGTCGGAATGGCCAGCGGGAAGTTCCAGGGAGCGATCACGGCGCCGATGCCGCGCGGCTGGTAGCGCAGGCTGTTGCGCTCCCCCGGCGGCGACTCGACGACGCCGCCCCGGTCCATGCGCAACCCCTCGCGGCCGTAGTACTCGCAGAAGTCGATGGCCTCGCACACGTCGGCGTCGGCTTCCTTCCACGGCTTGCCCGCCTCGAACACCTCGAGCGCGGCCACGTCGTAACGGCGGGCCCGCAGCCACTCGGCGGCGCGGAACAGCACGGCGGCGCGGTCGCGCGCCGGCGTGCGCCGCCACCCGGGCCACGCCCGGCGAGCCGCTTCCAACGCCGCCTCCGCCTCGCCCGGCCCGCACGCGGCTGAGACCGCGACGACGGTGCGGGGACTGGCCGGATCGACGGAGGTGATCGTCGAGCGGGTGTGCACGGGCTGGCCGTCGATGAGCGCCGGCACGTCGAGCTCCAGCCCCGACGCCCCGACTCTCGCCAGCGCGGCGGCAGAGGCGGCGCGCGTCGTCGTCCGCCGGAACTCGGCCAACGGCTCGTGGTGGTAGGGCCCGGGCGAGTTCGGGTCGGTGGCGGGCGGGCGGCTCGCCCCGTCCGCGTTCGGCAGCGAATCGACATCGGGGGCGGCCACCAGTTCGTCCAGCGCTTGGCCTTCGACATACCGGCGGCGGACGAAGCTCTCGTTGGCGGTGTTCTCGAGCAGCCGGCGGACGAGGTAGGCCATGCCCGGCACCAGTTCGCCGACCGGCGCGTAGACACGCAGGCGCAGGCCGAGGCGGCGGACGGCGGCGTGGATCGGCTCGGCCATGCCGTACAACAACTGGATCTCGTAGCCGTTGTCGGGGATGCCGCGGGAGCGGGCGTACTCGACGGCGTAGGCCAGCGAGCGAAGGTTGTGCGTCCCGAACGCGGCCCGCACCTCACCGTGGTGGTCGTGCAGCAGCCGCACGCAACGCTCGTAGTTGGCGTCGGTCTCGGCCTTGTGCTCGAACACGGGAACCGGCCACCCCTCGGCTTGGGCGACGACCGTCTCCGTATCCCAGTAGGCGCCCTTCACGAGCCGCACGGTGACCGGCCGAGCTCGACCGGCAGAGAAGGCGATCATGTCGGCGAGGTCGTCGCGCGAGTCCCGCAGGTAGGCCTGGACAACGATGCCGCACTCCAGCTCGCGGAACTCCTCCTCCGACAGCAGGTCGCGGAACAGCTGGAGGGTGAGGTCCTTGACGTCGTAGTGCTCGGCGTCGAAATGGACGAACGCGCCTTCGTCGCGGGCCAGGCGCAGGATGGGGCGCAGCCGGGCCGCGGCCTGGGCCAGCCCCTCCTCCCGGGTCAACGGCGCGTAGTGGGCGGCTAGCGCGGTCGGCTTGACGCTGACGTTGACGCGGGGGACCGGGCCGAGGTCGTCGCGTTCGAGGTGATCGTCAGGCGCCCAGTGGCGCGACCCGTCGAGGAGCGTGTGCAGCAGCTCATCGACGCGCGCCGCGTAGCGGTCGGCCTCGGCCGAGGTGACCGTCTTCTCCCCGAGCAGGTCGACGGTGGCCGCGGCGCCGCGTTGCCAGAGGCGCTGCAGGTTCGGCACGGCGGCCCGCGGCGTCGAGCCGACGATGAACTGCTCGGCCACCTTGGTGATGTTGCGGCGAGCGAGGCTCGCGGCCGCCGCCTTACCGAAGGGAACGTGCTCGGCTACGCCGAGGCCGAGGTCGAGCGCCTTGGGAACGTCGGCGCCGGCGAAGTACTCGTCGAGGTGGCGCAGCACGTCCTCGTCGTCCACGGTGGCCGGGAACACGTCGACGAACCGAAAGAGCTGGGTCTTGAACGAGGGGTGCGACATGGCCCACTCGAGCATCCGCTCGCTCCACCACGACGACTGGACGACGGGCGCCTTCCCGCCGTGCGAGCCCAGGTCGGCCAGCCGCCGGGCGAGCGTCGCAACCTTGGCGTCGAGCGGGGTGGCCACCCTTCAAGGGTAAGCCGCGTGCACGGCCAACTCGTTGCGGCGCAGAGCGGTCAGACAGGCAGCACGATGGACGCCAGCGCGTCGATCACCGCGGGCGGGTCGTCGTTCTCGATGTGCCCCACCAGGGACACGGTCATGCCGAGGATGCCGCCCGGTTCGATGACTTGCCGGGCGAGGAGGGCGGCCGCCCGGTCGATGGACTGGATGGTGGCGGCACGCTGCTCGGGCGCCTGGCCGGAGAGCACGACGGCGTTCTGCCACGCTTCCTCGCGCGCCACCGTGAAGCTGAAGTTCAGCACCTCGTCGTCCGGGCCGTCGCTGATCGTCCAGAGCAGGTCGAGCACGGGCGAGAAGCGACCCACCGCCTCCTGCACCGGGTCGAGCAGCCCGCCGATGACCGCGTTGATGCGCCCAAAGTCGCCCTTGAGCTCTTCAATGTGGCCTGGCGCGACGGTTTCGGCCGCGGCCACGCCCAGGTCGAGGTTGATATGGGCGTTGATCCCGATGACAAGCTGCTGGAGGATCAGGCGGTCGCGCCGGGCGTTGCAAGCGAAGGCCTCGGCCCAGACGCGCGACGGTTTGCCGCCGGCGGCGAACGTGTCGAGGGCGTCGAAATAGCGGTTGGCGAAGGTCGCCGCGAGACGGCTCATCCGCGGCCCGTCGTCGAAGGCGCCCCTGGCGATCCCCTCCTGGACGGCGCGTGTCATGTCGAAATAGATCGCCGCGAAATACCCGCGACGGTGGCCTGCGGCTCGGGCCTGGTCCACCACGTCACCGACGAGCCGCACGACGTCATCGATGTTGTCAGCGTGCATTGGAGCCACGCTAGGCGAGAGGCACGCCACGCTGACGACCCAGCGACTCCCCAGCGGCCGCACAGCGAACTCACAGGGACGGATGCGACCATAGGGACCGTGGATCTGCCCAAGACCAGGATCCTGGTCGTCGACGACGAGCCCAACATCACCGATCTCGTGAGCACCGCGCTGCGCTACGAAGGCTTCGAGGTCGAGGTGGCCGCCGACGGCCGATCGGCGCTGAACCGCGGGCAGACCTTCCGGCCCGAGCTGATGGTCCTGGACGTGATGCTCCCAGACCTCGACGGCTTCGCCGTCGTCCGCCGGCTGCGCTCCGACAACGTCCCCGTGTCGGTCGTGTTCCTGACGGCTCGTGACGCCACCGAGGACAAGGTGGCGGGACTGACCCTGGGCGGCGACGATTACGTCACCAAGCCGTTCAGCATCGAGGAGCTGGTGGCCAGGATCCGCGCCGTGCTCCGTCGTTCGAGGGGGCCCGCCTCCAACGACACCGGGCGCCTGTCCTTCGCCGATCTCGAACTGGACGAGGACACCCGCGAGGTGTGGCGCGGCGCCGACCCGATCCAACTCACGGCCACCGAGTTCAAGCTGCTGCGCTACATGATGCTGAACCCGCGCCGGGTGCTGACCAAGGCGCAGATCCTCGACCACGTGTGGCAGTACGACTTCGACGGCGACGCCAACGTGGTCGAGACCTACATCAGCTACCTGCGCAAGAAGGTCGACAAGGTGGAGCCCCGCCTGCTCCATACCGTCCGGGGCGTCGGGTACAGCCTCCGCCTTCCGTCGTAAACCCGTGACCCTTCGAAGCAGGCTGCTGCTCGGGCTCCTGGGCCTGGTCGCGGTCGGCTTGGTGGTGTCGAACGTGGTGACGTACCGGGCGCTGCGATCGTTCCTCTACAACCGGGTGGACCAGCAGCTGGCCGACGCGGTGTCGCCCCTGTCGACGAGGCTCCACGGCGGCGACCGGCGCGGCCCGCCGGTGTCCAACACCATCGCCGCGTCGCTCGCGCCGACCGGTACGTGGGCGGGGCTCGTGCGCGACGGCCAGATCGCGGTCGCGGCCGTCGTGGCGCTCGACCTCGACGCCCTCACCGAGGTGCCGCGGCCCAAGTTCGATCCCAGCCACCTCGACCAGTCCGGCCCCACCACCGTGGGCGCGGTCTCGGGTGGAAGCCGTTTCCGCTTGATCAGCGTTCCCGAGTCCGACGGCGATTTCATCGTCGTCGGCGTCCCGCTTCGCGACGTGGAGCAGACGCTGAACCGGTTGGTGGGCGTCGAGGCGGCGGCCACTGTCGCGGTGCTCGCGGCCGTCGGGCTCATGGCCCGGTTCCTGGTACGCCGGGGCCTGCGCCCGCTGGAGGACATCGGCAAGACCGCGGGGGCCATCGCCGCCGGCGACCTCTCCCGGCGGGTCGAGCCGGCCGAGGCTCGCACCGAGGTGGGACGCCTGGGGCTTGCCCTCAACAGCATGCTCGGGCAGATCGAGTCGGCCTTCTCCGCGCAGCAGGCGTCGGAGGACCGGCTGCGCCGCTTCATTGCGGACGCGTCGCACGAGCTGCGCACGCCCCTGACCTCAATCCGGGGGTACGCCGAGCTGTTCCGCCGCGGCGCGGCCGACCGGCCCGAGGACCTGGCCAAGGCCATGCGGCGCATCGAGCAGGAGGCCGGCCGCATGGGCGTCCTCGTCGACGACCTGCTGCTGCTGGCGCGCCTCGACCAGGGCCGGCCCTTGGAACGCGAGGCGGTCGACCTGTCCCGCGTGGCGGCCGACGCGGTGGACGACGCCCGCGCCGTCGACCCGTCACGACCCATCACGCTCGAGGCGCCGCCCCGGACGACGGTTCGCGGCGACGACGTCCGCCTGCGCCAGGTCGTCGGGAACCTCATGACCAACGCCCACCAGCACACGCCGCCGGGGACGCCCGTCCACGTGCGCGTCGCCACGTCCAACGGTTCGGCCATCCTCGAAGTCGCCGACCGCGGCCCCGGCCTTACCGCCGAGCAGGCGGCCCATGTGTTCGAGCGGTTCTACCGGGGCGAGGAATCCCGCACCCGAGCGCAGGGCGGCACCGGCCTCGGGCTGGCGATCGTGGCCGCCATCGCCGAAGCGCACGGCGGCAAGGCCGCGGTCGACACCGAGCCCGGCCACGGCGCCCGGTTCCGCATTGAACTGCCGCTCGAACAATCCTCGCCAACAGTCGAATCGTAAGGAGAGCCTGAGCGACCTCGGAGGAAGCTCTAAGGTCCGCACGCTTGACTGGAGGCACATGAACGACACGCTGACCTCGAAGCCTCGCCGCCGCATCAGGCTGTGGCACGTGATCACGGCGCTGGTGGCGGTTTCCGTCGCGGCCATCGCCGCCGTGTATTTCCTCTTCTTCACCGGCGACTCGCCGCCGCCCTTGACGCTGTCCACGCCCGCCGGCACGACCGCCAGCACGACGGCCAGCACGACGGCCACGACCGCAGCGACGGCGGGCACGACCGCCACCACCACCGGCCAGGCAACGGCGACGACGCCTACGACGGCCGCCGCCGGGAACGCCTTGGCGGGCGAGTGGGCCGTCGGGGCGAGCTCCACCGCCGGCTACCGGGTGCGGGAGAAGCTGGCGGACCTGCCGGCCCAGAGCGACGCCGTCGGCCGCACGGGCGCCATCACCGGCACGATCCAGGTCTCCATGTCCGGGAGCCAGGCCGTCGTGGCCACGGGGGCCAAGTTCCAGGTCGACGTCAGCAAGCTCGCGAGCGACATGTCGATGCGCGACAACCGCATCCGCACCATGGGACTCGAGAGCAACCGGTTCCCGACGGCCACGTTCGTCAGCGCGGCGCCCATCCAGGTGGCGTCGGCCTCGGGGGCGGCGACGAAGGCCGAAGTCACGGGGGACCTCACCATTCACGGCGTGACCAAGCGGGTGACCATTCCCCTCGACACCCAGTTGAACGGCGCCCGGATCGAGGTGGTCGGCTCGCTGTCGTTCCCCTTCTCGGACTTCGGGATGACGGCGCCCAGCATCGGCGGGTTCGTGACCGTGGAGAACACCGCCAAGCTCGAGTTCCAGCTCTTCTTCGACAAGAAGTAGCGCCTGGGCTCAGGCGCCGCCCAGGGTGCGGACCGCCCAGCGGGCGATGGCGTCGAGGGCCCCGGGGGCCATGGGCGGCAGCACCGACTCGCGGGTGATCCGCTCCCATATGCGTTGCTCGGGGTCGGGGGGCGTGGGGCAGAAGTAGTGCTCGAGCCCCGGCAGGATCACGAGCTCGACGTCGTCGTTCCCGGCGTCCCGCAGCACGCGGTACGAGCGGAGGGCGTCGGCCACGGGCACGTTGAGATCGTCGCCGCCGTGCAGGACGAGCGCCGGCTGCGTGACCGCCTGCATCTCGGCCGCGTAGTCCGTGTCCAGGTCCTGGCGCAGGCGCGTGGTCGGGCTTTCGAGGCGCAGCCCGCGGCCTTCCACGACCACCCTCTCGTCGCCGCGGCGGGCCGCGTCCAGCACGGCGCCCATGTGTTCATGGCGCACGAGGGTCGCCGGCATCTCCCGCTCGAGCCACTCGCGCTGGTCGTCGGTGAACGTCTCCCAGCGGTCGTGGATGCGTGCGACGTTCCACGCCAGCATCGCCTCGATGGGCGAGGACAGGGCGCCCAGGAGGCCGGCGGCCGCGACTTCGGGGAATTCGCGGCACAAGCGGCAGGTCACGAGCGCGCCGGCGCTGTGGCCGGCGGCGCCGATGCGCGTTGGAGCGATCTCCGGCCGGGCCTGCATCCACCGGAAGCAGGCCATGGCGTCGATGAGGTCGGTGTGGTAGCCGACGTTGACGGCGTCGCCGTCGCCGCCCGACTGGCCGAAACCCCGCCGGTCCCACCGCAGGGTGGCGACGCCATGATGGGCGAGGTGGTGGGCGATGCGCCGGAGGGTCCCGGGGACCCCCGGGATGGGGCCGGCGGCTCGCTCGATGACGAGGTCGCCGTCGCGCGTGTCGGCGCCCGAACCGCCGATGAGCAGGAGGGCGCCGACGGGGCGCCCGGGGGACGCGTCCTCGGGGAGGCACAGCGCCCCCGCGACCGGCACGACTGACCCGATGACCACCGCGTGTTCACGCATGGGCGCTGTCTAGTGCTTCGAGCCAGGCCCGTACCTGGGGAGGCCGGCGGAGGCGGACGACCCGAGCGGCGTGGGGTTCGAGCGTGCGTGCGGTCTGGGCCCGGGTGAGCGCGTCCCAGTCGGTGGGACCGCGTGGCGGGCGGGCGCGGGCGCAGTAGTAGACGGGCTGGCGGGCGACGAACCGCGCCAGCTTCCAGAGGCCGGGATGCGGGTTGGCGCCGCAGGCGCTGAGCCGGGCGTGGCGCAGGATGATGCGGGGGACGGTGCGGGTGATCGGCGCGTCGAGCCAGACGATCACCTCGGCGGCCCGGAGGAACGGCTCGATGGCCCACAGGTGCGCGCCCTCGACCACCCAACGCCCGCCCGCGACGACGTCGGGGAGCTGAGCCCGGTCCCAGTCGCAGTGCGGGACTCCGAGGCGGCGCGCCAGCTCCCTGCCAAGCCTCGTCTTCCCGGCCCCGGCGCCGCCCGCGATGTAGACCCGTTCCGGCACGCCTTTATATACCTCAAGAGCTATGTTCTCGCCATGTTCTCGCCGACGCCAAGCCCGTTCGCCGTGCTGGCGGAACCGACCCGCCGGCAGATCCTCGACCTCCTCCTGGAGCGCCCCCGCCTGGTGGGCGAGCTGACCGACCACCTCGGGCTCTCGCAGCCGGGCACGTCCAAGCACCTCCGCGTGCTGCGCGAGGCCGGGATGGTCGCCGTCCGGCGCGACGCCCAGCGCCGGTGGTACGAGCTGCGGGCGCAGCCGCTCGCCGAGGTGGACCGGTGGCTCGAACCCTACCGGCGCGCCTGGGCCGACCGGCTCGGCGCCCTGGCGCGCCACCTCGACCACATGGACGACGTGAGCGTCGCCGACGATGAGACCCCGTAGCGATGGCCGGCGTCGATGGCGGGGCGCTCGATGTACCGGTACGTGACGGTTGAGACGGCCACGCTCAGCCCGATCCACACCACCGCGGTGGCGGCGGCGCTGCCCGCGACCCAACCCGTGCCATAGATCACCAAAGAGTGGACGAGGTACAGCGAGTAGCTGATCGTGCCCAGGTAGAGCAACGACTTCGGGAACCGGGCCGCCCGGGCCAGGAGGGCGGCGCCGAAGACGGCGTAGGCGCCCAGGTACGTGGTGATCTCGGCCCGCTCGAGGTTGGCGTCCGGGAGGGGGTCGAAGTCGGTCGTCATGCTCATCACGACGACGGCGACGGCGCCAACCGCCACCACGGCCGCGGCGGTGGCGCCGCGCAGCTCGCCTGTCGTCCACCGGTACAGCACCGTGCCCGTGAACAGGGTGGCGAACAGCAGGCTCGTGGTCTTGAAGTTCTCCGGGCGGTTCACGACCAGCGGCAGAACCACGACGACGATGCCGGCGGCGACCCACCGCAGCCGCTCCGCGTCGCGCGCCAGCCAGGCGACGGCGCCGGCCGCGCCGAGGGTGAGCATCGCGACCAGCAGCGCCAGCTTCGGCCCCATGTTGGCCAGCGCCACGCCCGGGACCCGCCCGACGAAGGGAAGCGCCGCGAGCGCGAACCCGACGAGAGCGATCGGCGCCGAGCGCTTGTGCACGCCGGCGACGAAAAAAGCCGACACCAGGCCATAAAACGCCAGCTCGTAGGCCAGGCTCCATGACTGGCCGAGGGCCAAGGGCACGCCGAGGAAGTCCTGCGCCATGGTGGCGTTGGCGGCGGCGCTGCGCACCGGGTGGTCGAGGAAGGCGGGGTCGAGCGGGTAGCGGCCGAAGCCGTAGTGGAGGACCAGGACGGCGGCCAGGGCGAACCAGTACAGCGGGTAGAGGCGAAAGAACCGCCCGATCCAGAAGCGGGACTGCGAACCGTGGCGCTCGAGCGACGCCGGGATGATGAACCCGCTGCACAGGAAGAAGAGCACGACCCCGAACTCGCCAGGGCGGAACCAGCTCAGCGAGAAGCGGGCCCACGCGGGCCACACCAGCTCGAGCGCGTGCTGCACCACCACGACCATGGCGGCGACGCCGCGCAGGGCATCGAGGAACTCGTAGCGGCCGCGCCGGGTCGACGCGTCCTTGACGGCCGCGTCGGGGGCGATGCCAGGAGCAGGTAAGGCGTCCGGAACCGGGCAACGGTAGAGGAACGCCGTTCAGTCCGGCAGCATCGGCGGTGAGAAGGCGGCGCGGCGACCGAGCAGCGCGGCCCGGGTGACCGACGCCGAACCGAACCGCTCGCGTACGTCGTCCAGGGCGGCGTCGAGCTCGCCGCCGGTGTGCCGGTTGAACGGCAGGCGGAGCTGCACGGCGCCGTCGCGGTCCAGATTGGCGACGGCGACGCCGACCAAGGTGATGCCCTGCTGCTCGATCATGGGCTGGGCGGCAGCCAGCAGGCGGCTGGCGGCGACGGCGATCGTCTCGGTGTGCGAGGTCGCCCGGGGCAGCGTGTGCGACCGGGTGGCGCGAGACGAGTCGTCGAACCGCAGCCGCAGCACGACGGTGCGCCCGACCCGTCCCGCCGAGCGCATCCGCCGGGCGACGCGGTCGACGAGGCCGAACAGGGTGGCTTCGATGGAGGCCAGGTCCTTCCCCGCGGGGGCGAAGCCGAGGGCGTGCTGGGCGCCGATCGACCGCCGCCGGCGTCCGACCGTGACCGGCCGCGGGTCGCGGTTGTGCGCCAACGCGTGCAGGTGGCGGCCCCAGTGGCCTCCCAGCATCGCCACGAGGCTCTCCTGGGCCAGCCCGGCCACCTGGCCGACGGTGTCGATGCCCCGATCGCGGAGCTTGCGCGACGTCACCGGGCCGACGCCCCAGAGCCGCTCGACGGGCAAGGGGTGGAGGAACGCCAGCTCCTCGTCGGGCTCGACCACGAGCAGGCCGTCGGGCTTGCCCACACCGCTGGCCACCTTGGCCAGGAACTTCGTGCGCGCCACGCCGACGGTGATGGGCAGGTCGACCTTGGCTCGCACGGCCGCCCGCAGCCGGGCGGCGATCTCGATGGGCGTGCCCGACACCCGCCGCAGGCCGCCCACGTCGAGGAACGCCTCGTCGATCGAGATGCCCTCGACGAGGGGCGTGGTGTCGTCGAAGACCTCGAACACCGCCTTGCTGGCTTCCGAGTACGCCGAGATGCGGGGCGACACCACGACCGCGCCGGGGCACAGCTTGCGCCACTGGCCCGCGCCCATCCCGCCGCGGACGCCGAAGGCCCGCGCCTCGTAGCTGCAGCTCAGCGCCACTCCCCCACCGACGATCACGGGCAGGCCCCGCAGCCGGGGGTTGTCCCGCTGCTCGACCGACGCGTAGAACGCATCCAGGTCGGCGTGGAGGATCGTCGCCCCGTCGCGCAGCATCGAACAGATGTTCGCACACCACTGCGACAGAATGGGGCCGTGCGCAGCGAGCCAAGTCACAAGCGGGTCCGGGTTTTCTTCGGCGGGCGATTGATCGTCGACACCGTCGACGCCCTTTACGTCTGGGAAGGGACCGGGCCGCCGTACCCCCAGTACTACCTACCCCTCGCCGACGTGGCCGAAGGCGTGCTGGCGCCCGCGGGCGCCCGCCGGGACGGGGGGACGGTGTTCACGGTCCGGGCGGGTGACCGGCAGGGGGTCGACGCGGCCTGGGAGCCCGACGAGCTGCGAGGGCGGGTGCGGTTCGACTGGAACGCCATGGACGCGTGGTTCGAGGAGGACGAGGAGGTGTTCGTCCACCCTCGCGACCCGCACGCCAGGGTGCAGATCCTGCCCAGCTCCCGGCACGTCACCGTCGCCGTCGACGGCGCCACGGTGGCCGACACCCGGCGGCCGTCGTTCCTCTACGAGACCGGCCTGCCCCGGCGGACCTACTTCCGCAAGCTCGACGTCCGCATGGACCTGCTCGTGCCGAGCGACAAGACGTCCATGTGCCCGTACAAGGGGACGGCCCGCTACTGGTCGGTCGCCGGGCATCCCGACCTGGCGTGGAGCTACGCGGCGCCGGTCCGTGAATCGGCCCCGATCGCCGGGCTCGTGGCCTTCTTCGACGAAAAGGTCGACGTGACCGTCGACGGCGTGGCGCAGCCTCGGCCCCAGACGCCCTTCAGCTGAGGCCGGGCGCTAGCCCCGGATCTGCTGGGCCAGGTAGTGGGCTTCGCCGACCTGCTGGATGAGGTCGAGCTGGGACTCGATCCAGTCGGCGTGCTCCTCCTCGCCCACGAGGATCTTCTCGAACAGCTCGCGGCTGCCGTTGTCCCCGTGCTCGACGCACGCCGCGATGGCGCGGTTGAGCCGGGTGATCGCCTCAGTCTCGACGTCGAGGGCGAGGGCCAGCTTCTCGGGGACCGTCTCGCCCACGCGCACGGTTCCCAGCCGCTGCAGGTTCGGGACGCCGTCGAGGTAGAGGATGCGCTCGATCAGGGCCTCGGCGTCGCGCATCTCGTCCATGGCGTCCGCACGCACGTGGGCGGCCAGATGGGCGTAACCCCAGTTCTCGCACATCTTGGCGTCGACGAAGTACTGGTTGACGGCCGTGAGCTCGGCGGTCAGGACCTCGTTCAGCAGCTCGATGACGGCGGCGTTGCCTTGCACCTGACGGCTCCTTGGTTGCGGTAGGACCGCAGGTTAGGCGGGTTACGCGGCGTGACCGGCGGTGAGGCGGGAGTGCCGCTCACCGGCGGTGGCGAGCTGTCCCAGCTCAGCCAGCAGCGCCTGCAAGGCCGGAAGGCAGCCGCCGCACCCCGTGCCCGCGCCACACCGCTCCCCGACATCGACGGCGTCTCGCGCGCCGGCGAGGACTGCGGCCTTGATGGACCGGTCGGTCACCGCTCGGCAGTGGCAGATGTACACCGAGCGCTCAGAGGGATTCGCGGATCACGAGCGGGACGCCCTGGGCGGCGAGGGCGCTGGCCGTGTGGAGCGACACCGGCCGCACGACGGGAAGGCGGTGGACGACACCATGCACCTCGCAGGCGCCCCGGTCGCCCTCGCGCACGACGCGCACGAAGTCGACGCGGCGGAACCCCAGCTGCCCCGCCCTGCTGTTGAGCCCGGGGGCGGAGGGGCGGCCATGAGGATGACCTCGCACGGTATATAAGGTACCCCTAAGAGTTCGCCTTGGCAACCCCTACTTCGACTCGGACGGGTGCCCTGACACGACGAGCCGGTCGACCAGCTCGCGGGCCGCGTCGTCCCCGACCAGGCCAGGGAGGTCGGCCGGCGCGTACGGGCTGGTGACCCAGGACCAGGTCGGGGGGTGGAAGCGGCTGGCCCAGTTCTCCAGGGCCGGGAGGCGGACCTCCATGACCCCACCGAAGGGTCGGTCCACGAACTGCTCGGGCTCGTCGAACAAGACCCGGAGGGCCTCGGTTGTCCCTGGTCCCCCGGTTCCGGCCACGATGACGGCGACCAGGCCCTCCTCCCGAGCCCACGGGTGCGGCGCCAGCGAGATCCGCGCCAGATTGACCTCGCCCTGCAGCCCGACGTTGTGGACCACGCGTTCGACCGGGTCGACCAGCCCTCCGAACTGGAACTCGCCGATGATCTCGCGGGGCGTGTGGAAGACATTGTCTGGTCCACGGAGCAGGGTGTCCGCGAGCTCACGGGCACGTTTGAGCGCCCCTGCCCCGAGGTGGGGGTGGTTGGCGAGGGCGGCCTCGTCGAACGCGATGCTCCGCCGGTTGGCGCCGAAGCGCGCCGCGCCGAGCACGGCCGCGAAGGCGGCGACCACAGAGCGCTGGTTCAAGTCGGTCGTTGCCCGCAGCCGCCGGTCCCACTCCTCCCAGCCGGGCTCGACGCGGGTCCGGAACAGGGCGGACGGGTTGAGCAGCCGCGCCGCCCAGTTGACGTTGGGGCCGGCGATGACGAGGAGGTTGTAGCGCCCGAACTCCTCGACGAGGGACTCGGTCGGCATCTGGACGACCAACTTGTCGGTCCGCACCGAGGCGATGAGGCCCTCGGGCACGTGCGGGAACCAGGTGAGGTCGCTGATGGCCCCGCTGAGGATAAACAAATCAGCAAGGCTCCTGGGTTCGGGCTCGCGCCGGTCCGCGCAGAGGGCGATGAAGGGCCCGAAGCCGCGGAGATCGGCCAGCGACGAAGCGGTGCGGGCCGGGCGCGGGATGCTCCGGCGGACCGCCTCACGCAGCCGATCGGCGCTGGACCCGAGGAGCTCGTTCAGCTCCGGGGGAAGCGTGCGCAAGGTGTCCGACCTGGGCGACGCCGCCTCGGCTACGACCCAACAGGCCAGCCAGTGCGCTAATTCGTCCTGGCGGAGCCGCGGGTCGCTGACCGCTTGGCCGAGGACGCTGAACAGCTTGGCCAGGATCGGCAGGCGCGGCACCCGGCGCCCCTTTTCAACGCCGGAGAGAAACGGCTCGGAGAGGTTGATGGCGTCGCACACCCGAGCCTGCGACCATCCCAGCCGTGCCCTTGCCGCCGCGACCGACCGACCGAACTCGTTGGCGGCCCCTTCCATCGCGCCCACCTTCCCAGCCAAATAGGCTATGAACAACCCGATCTTAGCTTTTCTGACAGATCTCTTCCAGATGTTGCGTCCACTGGTGAACCCTGGCATCGTTCGTCCGGACGACGCTTGGGGAGGTCGGCGATGCGAGATCGAGCACCACACACGGACACCGCGCCCGCACACGAGCAGGCCGACGAGCGGGAGGTCTGGTTCCCCGCCGGGTCGGTGATCGGCGGGATGTCCATCGAGGCGGCCGGTGGGGCGACCCGCCGGTCGGGCCAGCACCTCGTGAAGCTGATGACCGACGCGGGAACGCTCATCTCGCCGCCCGATCAAGCCGTGTGGGTCCGGCGGCGGGCCGCGGACCCGGCGGGGCCCTACGGCGAGCCCGAGTGGGTCCCCGCGGCGCGGGTTCGCCTTGGCGATTCGTTGTGCCGTCCCCGGCCGTCCGGGCCCGACTTCTGGCTGGCGGTGACCGCGATCTCGCACCACACCAGCGACAGGCCGCTCTACCGCTTCACCACCGCCGAGGAATCCGTCCTCGCCCATGGGTTCGTGACGCGTGCCGATTGGCGGCGGCGGTGAAACGCCGGCTGGCGGCGATCCTCTGCCTCGCGGCCGCCACCGGCGTGGCGTACCCCACCGTCGGGGCGGCGGCACCCGGTGGCGACGTCCTACGGCGAGATCGACATCGACGCGCCGGGGCTCCGCCTCGCCGACACCGCCCAGTACGTCGCCTCGCTCACCAGCGTCGACGTGTGGGCGCTCAACGTGTACCGCGGCGCCAGCTTCGCCAACCTGTTCCAGCAATGGGCCTCGATCACGTCCAAGCCCATGTTCATGGGGGAGTTCGGCACCGACGCCTTCCGCACGACCAACCCCGCCAACCCGCCCCAGGGGTTCGTGGACGAGGTCATGCAGTCGCAGTGGGACCTCGGCCCGTGGAACGAGGTGGCGGCGAACCTTTCCGCCACCAACCGCGCCAAGGTCGGCCTCGGCTCGACCGCCAGCCCCGCCAGGCCTTCACCGCTCTCGCGAACGCCTTCGCGCCTTAGGCCGAGGGCTTGTCCGGTGCGATGGAGATGAGCTTGGCCCCGGGCGCGACCCGGAAGTCCGGGGCGTCGCCGATGGCGGACCAGGCCGCGTCGTTGGCGTGCTGCCACGACCAGAACGAGACCGACGCGGCGCCGTTCGCCTTGGCGCTGCTCATGAAGCGGAGCAACTCGTCGGGCGGGGGGACGCCCTTGCGCCCGCCCTCGGCGGAACCGTCGTAGGCCTGGCCGACGGGGAGGATGGGCTTGCCGAACGAGGCCAGGTCGCGCAGGGCGCCGGCCACGTCGGTGTCGGGCTGGCGGTTGAGCCAGTAGACCATCGGCGCGATGGCGTCGTAGCTGGCCGTGACGTCGCCGTACGGGAAGCCCGCCCGCTCCTTCGAGGGCCGCGGCACCGTGGCGATCAGGGGGTAGGCGTCGCCCACGCCCGCGCGCAGAGCTGCGCCGTAGGCCCGTGCCGCCTCCGGGGTGAGGCGCGTGCCCTCCGACCGGGTCTCGATGTCGGCCGAGAAGGCGTCGATCCTGTCGCCGCTCGGGGCGGCGTGGCGGATCATGGTGAGCGCCCGCTGCACGTCCGCCTCGACGGGCTCGAGCTTGGGGAAGTCCCAGCCGATGACCTTGATCCCGGCCGCGTGGGCGGCGGGCAGCAGGTGGTCGACGAAGGGTGCCACGTTGAAGCCGTCCCACGCCGAGCCCATCCGCACCCACAGGTGCGTCAGCCCCGCGGCCTTGGCTTTGGCGACAATCGAGGCGACATTGCCGCCCTCGGTGACAGCGGGCAGGTAGATCCACATGCCCTTGCCGCTGGGCAGCCACTTCGGCGGCGCCACGACCTCGAGGAGAGGGCTCGAGCTCACCGCCGGGCTCGCGGTCGGGGGAAGGTCGATGAAGGGGCCCGAGGACGGGGGCACCGGCGCCTGGACGGTCACCGGCTGCGTCAGGGGCTTGACCACCGCCGGCGTGACCGGGCTGCCGCACGCCACCGCCATCACAGCAACCGCCATCCCGAACGACGCCGCAAGGGTGAGGCGTTTGGCCGTCAGGTGGGGGCGGAGGCGGGCGAGGGGCATGGGCCGGTCGGTGTTGTCGGTTGTTGTTGGTTCGCGCCGGAGACCGACCCCGAGCGGCGAAAAAAGTTCCTCCCTTCTGGTTTACGTCCCAGCCCAGAGGGGAAAAACCGCTTTGTCCGGCAGGAGTATAGGACGTGGTGTGGCGCGGTTGGGAGTCCAATCGCGGATTTTTTTCCTGTCCGATTAGGGGCGGTCGTCAGGCTCCCGGGCGCCGGCAGGGCGCAAGATCAGCTCCAGCGCGACCCACAGCGTCCGCGAGAACGGAGCGAAGGCCACCGGGCCGAGCATCGCCGCCGAAGCGGCGGCCGCGATCACGGGCGCGACGTTGGCGTCGGGGTTGGCAGCCAGGACGGCGATGAGCGGGATGATCCCGACCAGGGCCAGCAGCGCCTCGGTCACAGCGAAGTTCATGAGCATCGCACCGAGGGAGAACCCGTCCTCCCGTGCGAACACGTAGCCGCACCGGGGGCAGCGGTCGCGCATCCGCAACCACCCGGTGAACAGGCCGCCGCCCCCGCACAGGGCGCAGCGGCGGAGCAGGCCGCGGCCGAGCATCCGGGCGGGCCGTACCGGTCGGGGCAGCGTCAGTTCGGTCATAGGCTCACCGTCCCCCCGGCCGTTGCATGGCCGTTGCATTTGGCGCGCTCTGCCCTTCAATTCATCTTGAATTCAGCGCCGGCTGACGCAGCTATTTCGATGCTGCCCACCTGGGCCGCAGCCCGGAACAACGCTCGGGTGTACGGGTCTCGGGGGGCGCCAAAGACGTCCTCGGTGCGACCCGATTCGACGATCCGGCCCTGCTGCATGATCGCCACCTGCTCGGCGACGGCGCCGGCGAAGTCCAGGTCGTGGGTGATGACCAGGAAGGCAATGCCGTGGCGCTCCCGCAGCTCGCGGATGAGCCGGGCGATGCTGGCGCGGAGGGTGGCGTCGACCATCGACGTGGGCTCGTCGGCCACGACCAACCGAGGGCGGCCCACCAGTGCCCGCGCCAGCACCGCCCGCTGGCGCTGGCCCCCGGAGAGCTGGTGGGGGTACCGGGCCAGGAAGTCGCCCGCCGGCGTCAGCCCGACCTCCTCCAGCGCCGCCCCGACCTCGGGTGACCGGGCCGCGCCCCGGCCCGCGCCCGCGATCTGGAGCGGCTCGGCCACGGCGGACCCGATCCGCATGCCCGGGTGCAGGGACTGGTACGGGTCCTGCAGGACAAGGTGCATTCGCCGCCTGAGGCCGCGCAGGCGCCGCTCCGAAAGGTGCGTGTAGTCGACGCCTTCGAACTCCAACTCGCCGACGTCGAGGCGATCGAGGCCGACGATGGCCCGGCCGAGGGTCGACTTGCCCGACCCGCTCTCCCCCACCAGGGCGACGATCTCGCCCGCGCCGACGGAGAGGGAGACGTCGTCCAGCGCCGTGACCCGGCGCCGGCGGCGGCTCCCGAACACCTTCGTCGCGCCCCGCACCTGCAGGATGGCCTCGCTCACGCTTGCGCTCCGATCGTCGTCAGCCGGGTGTCAAGCAGCCGGCGGCTGTAGTCCGAGTCGCGGTCGACGACCGATCCCTGCTCGAGGATCACCAGGGTGTCGGCCACGTGCATCACCATCTGGACGTCGTGCGAGATGAGTAGGACGGTCAGGCCCAGCCGGTCCTTCAAGTCCTGGAGGAGCGCGAGGATCGACGCTTGGGTGACCGTGTCGAGCCCGGTCGTCGGCTCGTCGGCAATGAGCAGGCTTGGCGCGTTGGCCAGGGCCATGGCGATGACCACCCGCTGGCGCATGCCGCCCGACAGCTCGTGGGGGAATGCCCCGTGCGTTTCGAGGGGCAAGCCGACCGATTCGAGCAGCTCGTGGGCCCGCTGGCGAGCCGACGGCGAGGGCATGGTCAGCTCGGCCGCCTCGGTGATCTGGCGGTGGATCGGGTAGGCCGGATTGAGGGCGTTCATGGCCGACTGAGTGACGAAGCCGATCTGGCGGCCCCTGACCTGGCGCGCCACCAGCCGGTTCCCCTGGAAGGTGACGTCGCCCTCGACAACGGGATCGCCCGGCAGCAGCCCCAGCAGCGACAGCACGATCGTGCTCTTGCCCGACCCCGACTCGCCGACCAGCGCGGTCACCGCGCCCGGCGCCACTTCGAAGCTCACGCCCTTCACCACCGGCGCCGCCCCACGGCCGTAGGCCACGGACAGGCCTCGGACCGCCAGCGTCCGAGCGCCCTCGACCGCCGCCGGCGGCGGGCTCGGGCGCCTTCTGGCCACCAGGAACCGGAGGCGGCCCGCCGAGCTGGCCAGGCGCGGGTCGGCCTTCTCCTCGGCTGCGTAGCCCACGAAGGCGAAGCCCACGACGACGATGGTCAAGGCCAGGCCGGCGGGGACCATCCACCACTTCCACGCCCCGGTAAGCAGGGCGTTGCTGGAGCTGGCGTTCGACAGCATGATCCCCCAGCTCGCCTGGTTGGGGTCGCCCAGACCAAGGAACGCGAGCGCCGCCTCGGAGATCACCGCGGCGTTGGCGACCCGCACGAACTGCGCCGAGATCAGCGGCGTCATCCTCGGCAGGATGTGGCGCACGACGGTGCGCACGCCCGAGGCGCCCATGGCCCGGGCCGCCTGGACGTGCTGGTGCTCCCGGAGCTCGAGGACCTGCGCCCGCAGGACCCGGGCCGGTCGGGCCCACGCCACCGCCCCGATGACGATTGCGGTCGTCACCAGGCTGCGCCCGAAGAAGGCGGCCAGCACGAGCACCAACGGGAGGAACGGGAAAGCCAGGGTGATGTCGACCAGGCGCATCAGCGCCGCCTCCGCCCACCCGCGCCGCCATCCCGCCACCACCGCCACCAGCAGGCCGACCACGATCGCGAGGAGCGCAGCGCCCACGCCGATGGCCAGGGAGATGCGTGACCCGTAGACGAGCTGGCTGAAGATGTCGACCCCCAGCCCGACGGTCCCGAGCGGGTGCCCGAGGCTGGGGTGCAGGAGCGGTGCGCCGCTGGCCCGGCCGGGGGAATGCCGGGCGACCAGCGGCGCGAACACGGCCGCCACGGTGGGGACGGCGAGGAGGGCGACGCCGACGCGGCCCAGGGTGCGTCCGGGGGGGCGCTTCATGCCGCCACCCCTGGGCGGCGGACCCGCGGGTCGAGGAGCGGGTAGACGAGGTCGGCGACCAGGTTGGCGACGATCACGCCCAGGGCGATCAACAGGAAGGCGCCCTGGAGGACCGGGTAGTCCCGGGACAGCACGCTTTCGTAGATGAGCCGCCCCAAGCCGGGGTAGGCGAAGACGGTCTCGACCGGCGCCGCGCCGCCGAAGAGGGCGCCGACGTTGAGCAGGGCCACCGTGAACACGGGCACCAGGGCGTTCCGGCGGGCATGGCGGCGGACGCCCCGGCCGTCCAGCCCCTTGGCCGCGGCCATCGTGACGTAGTCCTCGCCGAGCTCGCCGACCGCGGAGGACCGGGCCACGAGGAAGGCCGAGCCGAGCCCGGCGACGGTCAGGGCCAGGATCGGCAGGATCGCCCGGCGGGCCAGCTCGACCACGAATCCCCACCCGTGGGGCGCCCGTGGTCGGCAGCGCCCCGAAGACAGGCAACAGGCGCAGCGTCACCGAGAAGAGCAGGACGAGCAGCAGGGCCACGAAGAACGGGGGGAACGAGTCGAGCACCATCACGCCGGTGAGGCTGCGCACATCGGAATCCGTGCCCCGGCGCCAGGCCGCTCGGAACCCGAGGCCGGCGCCGATCACCGTCGAAAGCACGACCGACGAGCCGACGAGCAGGAGCGTCCACGGCAGCCGCTCGGCCAGCAGGTCCGTGACCGGGCGCCCGTAGCGGGTCGAGACGCCGAGGTCGCCGTGGGCCAGCCGGCCGACGTACCGGGTGAACTGCTCCCACCTCGACCCGTGCAGCCCGTACTCGGCCGCGAGCGCGTCGCGCTGCTCGGGGCTGATCTTGCTCGACTGCTCGGCGGGGATGAGGAAGTCGATGGGGTCGCCCGGCGCCGCCCGGGGAAGGGCGAAGTTGAGGACGATCGCCGCGCCCAGCACCAGGAGGGCCAGGGGAATCGCTCGGGAGAGCTGGCGCCCGATCGGGAGGAGGAACATGCCGCCACTCTCGGGGCCGCCGTTGCGCGGCGGTTGCACGGGATCGGCGGCGAAAGCGCCCAGGGCGTGCAACCGCTGTGCAAGGGGCCGTCGGACCATGCGGCCATGAGAACTCGCACATCCACATCCCGCACCCACCGTCGCGTCGCCTCAGTGCTGGTGGCCGGCGCCCTCTTCGCAGGTGTCGCGCCCGCGGCCTCCGCCCAGGCGCCCGCCCTCACCCCGTCGCCCACGAGGATCACCGTCGCCATCAAGGCCTACGAGAACAACCTCACCCCGTTCACCCTGACCATGCTCAGCCTGCCCGACGTCCACGACACGGTGAACCTGATCTACGACACCCTGTTCTGGTCGCAGGTGAAGGAGCACCCCGAGCCCTGGCTGGCGGAGCGGGCCGAGGCGTCCCCTGACCAGAAGGTCTGGACCGTCAAGCTGCGCCCCGGCGTGACCTGGCACGACGGCCAGCCCCTCACCGCCGAGGACGTGAAGTTCACCTTCGAGTACATGAAGCAGATCCCGAACGGCCGCTACACGCACCACGTGTGGGAGTCGCCGGTGTTCCAGTCGGCCGAGGCGCTCGACCCGCTGACCGTGCGGCTCACCTTCGCGGAGCCGGCGCCGACGTTCATGATCCTGCCCGGCGCTGACCTGCCCATCGTGCCCAAGCACATCTGGGAGAAGATCGCCCCCAAGGACGCGGTGAAGGCCACCGACATGCTGCCCATCGGGTCGGGCCCCTACAAGGTCACCGAGATCGTCCCCGACCAGCGGTACAAGCTCGAGGCCAACACTGCCTACTTCAAGGGCAAGCCGACCGTCGACGTCATCGACCTGCCCATCGTGAAGGACCCGTCCGCCGCCTTCGCCGCCCTGCAGACCGGCCAGGTGGACTCGGTCACGCGCACCGTGCCGCCCGAGCTGTACGACCAGCTGTCGCACACGGCCGGCATCAGCGTCCTGAAGGGCACCCGGATGGAATCCGTGCACATCCACTTCAACATCCTGAAGGCGCCCCTGTCGGACGCCAAGCTGCGCAAGGCGATCTCTCTTGGGACCGATCTCAACGGCCTCGTCCAGACCGTCCTGCTCGGCCACGGCCGCCCCGGCCGCGACGGGTGGGTCCACCCCGACTCGGCGTGGGTCGACCCCACCACAGGCCACCAGTACGACCCCGCCCTGGCCAACCGCAACCTCGACGCCGCCGGCTACGCCCGGGACGGCGACGGCGTGCGGCGCACGCCTGACGGCAAGCGCCTCGAGCTGAGCGTGCTGGTGGGCGCCAACGAGCCCCAACAGCTCCGGGCCGCGCAGGTGATGGCCACGCAGCTGGAGACCGTCGGCGTCAAGCTCAGCGTGGAGGCGATCGACGCCGCCACCCTGCGCCAGCGCCGCAACACGGGCAACTACGACTCGTTCATCACCAACCTCGAGTCCCACGCCCACGCCGACCCCGACGCCCTGTTCTTCTTCTTCCACTCGCCCCCGGCCGGCAGCACCACCCCCGCCTCCTTCGGCGGCTACAGCAACCCCGCCTTCGACGCCCTGGGCGCAAAGGCCAAGTCGACCGTCGACGTGGCGGCCCGCAAGGCGATGATCAACCAGATGCAAGCGATGTTCGCCGAGGACACGCCGGCGCTGGTGCTGTACTACTCGGACGGGCTCTACGCCTACCGAACGTCGGCCTACAACGGCTGGATCTCCGACACGGGCCACGGCATCTTCACCAAGCGGTCGTTCCTCCCCGGCTACCAGTCGGCCGAGGCCCCGGTCACCAGCGGCAAGCCTGAGGCAACGACGCCCTGGGCGACGGTGGCGGTGGCGATCGTGTTCGCCGGCGCCGGCGGCGCCCTCATCGTCACCCGTCGCCGCAAGCGGGAGGCAGCTCTCGAGGAGGCCTGAGCCGACGGGGTTTCCTCGAAGCCGGAACGGGCGCCGAGCACAGCCGGCGCCCGTTCACGGCGTTCCGTGCCACGCAGGCGACGGTCGGCCCTTCTCGGGCCGACCTACAACCGCGCCGCGGACCCGGCTGTCACGGCGTTCAGGCGCGGGCGGCGAGGAGCCCGGCCAGGCGCCCCGTCGTGGCGAAGGACTCCCGCAGCTCGACGGGAAGGGCGGCGGCCAGGCGGGCGAAGGCGGCACGGGCCTGCGCGGGAGGCGCCACATCGGCGACCAGCAGGTCCGAGCCCGTCGACGCGGCGACGGCGGCCGCTTCCTCCCGCCGGTCCAGGTGACCGAGCGCCAGTGCCTCGTACTTCCGTGACCGGCGCTGCCGGGCCAGGTCGAGAAGCTGCTCGGCGTCGGTGGGGAACAGATGGCAGCGCACGTCGAAGTACCGGAGCTCGGCCCGCCAGCGGAACGGCAGCCACCCGGAGAGCAACGGTGCGGCCTCGGCGACCAGGTCGGCGGCGCCCGCCTCGTCCCCGCGCAGAAGGGCGCACTCAGCCACACCGAGGAGGCCGTGGAGCTCCTGCTCGACCTGCAACGACCCGGCCTGCACCGCGCGTGCCTCGATCACGGCCTGCTCCGCCAGATCGCGGGCCCGCGCCCCGTCGCCCACCTCGCGCCACATCCACGAGAGCAGGGTGTCCGTGCGGGCGCGGTAGAAGTGGACTTCGTACTCCTCCAGCAGGCGGCGTTTGCGCTCCAGGGCGCGCAGCGCCCCGCCGAAGTCGCCGAGGTTGCCCCGCGCCAGGCCGGCGAAGAAAAGAGTGCGCAGCAGCGGCCGGAAGGCGCCCGTGCGGGCCGCTTGGGCCGAGGCCTGGTCAAGGGTCTGGCGGGCCTCGGTGAACCGGTCGCCGTGCTCCAACAGCGCCCCGAGGCAACTCAGGGCCGACGCCGTCGTCGCCCCGTCGGGCTCGCGCGACAGCGCCTCCTTGTACGCCTCGGCGGCGCCGTCGATGTCACCGGCCCAATGGCGGATACGGCCCACGAGGACGAGCGCGCTGGGCAGCGCGCCGGGCGCCGCCGCCGCCGACTCGGCCAGCTCCGTCGCCCGGGTGGCCAGGTCACTGGCCGCCGCCGAGTCCCGCCCGTAGTACGCCGTCCAGCCCAGCCGCTCCAACGCCTGCGCCTCCAGCCCGTCGTCGCCCAGCTCCCGCGCGATCTCGAGGGCGGCGGTGTGGTCCTCCTGGGCGCCGGCGTAGTCGGCCAGCTCCTCGCGCAACTGCCCGCGGCGGAGCCGGATCCGGGCGAGGGCGCGGCGGTCGCCCGCCCGCT
>JAHFUQ010000180.1 GCA_023265045.1 Acidimicrobiia bacterium | reverse complement strand
CCACACGTGCAGGGCCGCTGGCGGGACGAGCCGCATCTGACCGGCGGGACAGGCGTCGCCCACCTTCTCCAGGACGGTCGCAATCTGCCACGTCGCGGTCGAGTAGCAGAGGTTCTCGTGGATGTGCCACCGCGTCAGGCACCCGCCTGGCTCAGGACCGAACTCGCCCGGAACGTTGGTGAAGTACATGGCCCCGACCAGCACCGGTCCCTTCGCCGTCGGCGCGTAGATCAGCGACTCCGGATGCTGGGTGTCGAGCATGTGGCCGTCGTTGGTCAGGGCCGCCTTGGTGTAGTGCTCGGTCACGGTCGGGTTGGCGACTCCGGCGTAGCCGTCCGCCATGGCCGTCGCGAGCGAGCGGTACCTCGCCGTCCCCGCCTCGGTGTCGGTGATCAGCTTGGCGGCCGCCGCCTTCTGGGCCGCCGTCGGGCGGCAGTCCCCCGGCGCGTGGGCGTTGACGATGCCCACGCCGTGGCTCTCGGGCCCCGGCCTCGGTGCCACGGGACCGGACGCCAGCGGCACCTGCGCCCTCGCCGACCACTGAAGGACGCCTCCGGTCGTGGCCAGCAGCACCACGACGCCCATGACCAGCACGACGCGGGTCGCCTGGGACGACAGCCACCGGCTCCCCGAGAGCGCCAGCGCCCGCACCATGCCGCCGACCAGGCCGAGGATTGCCAGCGCGCCCCCGCCCAACAGGACGGCGTGAGCCGGGTTGGCCAGCGTGAACACGGTGGTCTCGGCATGCCCGGCTGCGAGGTCGCGCCCGTGCAGGACGGCGTCCCACAGCAGGCCGGTGACCATCGCCACGACCCCGATCAGCCCGACGCCGAGGAACCGGATCAGCGCCCGCATGACATTCGTGAACGGGGCCGCACGGGCCGGCCGCTGCTCCGGGACGACGTTGGCGTTGGGGCCGCCGAACCCGGGGAGCGCGCTCGCTGCGCTGGCCGGCGGCGCCGTGGCCTCCTCGGCCTCGTCGGATTCGCTTTGTACCGCGCTTGGCAAGCCGCCCTCCTGGCCGATTGTCACCGCTTGCCCTTCCCCCGGCCACCTTACCGGGAGCACTTGCCGATAGCGTCGCCAACCATGGCATTCATCCAGATCGTGGAATTCGAGACCGACCAGCACGAGGAGGTCAAGCGGATCAGCACCGAGTACCAGGTCTCGACCGAAGGCAAGCGCACGAGCACGCGGGTCACGGTCACCAGCGACCGCGACAAGCCCCGCCGGTACATGATCGTCGCCGAGTTCGAGTCCTACGAGGCGGCAATGGAGAACTCCAACCTCGAGGAGACCGACGCGCTGGCTGAACAGATGCGGGCGATCGTCGACGGCGGTACGCCGACGTTCCACAATCTGAACGTCCTGGAGGAGTACGGGTCCTGACCGGACCGGAATTGCGGTAAATCCGACTCAAGGTCGGGCGCCGGCGCGCCGAAGAGGGTCGAGGTGAAGACGCGAGCCGCAGCCCCGATGGGCGCGTCGGCGGAACCCGCGAGCGTGCCGGTGCGCGCCCGCGGACGACGTCTGGCGCCCGCAGGACCCCCCCGGACACCTCTCTCCCGCTTGAGGGGGGCGGCCGGCGCCGTACCCCGGCCCTGGGACGGGCCGCTCCACGTCGCCGACGCGGGGACGATCATCGGCCGCGAGGCCGAGCTGGCCCGCCTCCTCGACCTCTGGCGCACGCACGCCGATACGCGGCAGGTCAGGGCCGTCCTGATCGCAGGCGAACCGGGCGCGGGCAAGACCCGCCTGGCGGCCGAGTTGGCCGGGGTCGTCGACGCCGCCGGCGGCCGGGTGTTGGTCGGACGGTGCCGGCCCGACACGCCGTCCCCCTACGAACCGTTCATCGAGGCCTTGACGCCTGCCCTCGCCGAGTGTTCCCCGGCGTGGCTCGACGACCATGTCGCCCGCCACAGCGCCGGCCTGGCCCGGCTCTTCCCCGGGCTGGAGAGCCGCCTCGGACACGCGCCGCGCGACCTCGACGTCAAGCCCCGCCCCCGCCTGCTCGTGGGCCTCGCCGCGGCCGTGACCGAGCTCGGGCCCGAGCGCGTGCTGCTTGTCCTCGAGGATCTCCACTGGGCCACGCCCACGACGGTCCTCGCCCTCGACCACCTGCTGCGGCGCAGCGCCAGCGCGTCCGGCCTCCTCGTCGTCGGCACCTATCGCGACGCCGCGGTCCATGCCGGGCACGCGCTGGCGCCGTTCCTCGGCGACGTGTCGGCCCCCGCCCCCGAACGTCTGGTCCTCGGCAACCTGTCCGCCCACGCCGTGGCCGCCCTCCTGGTGGACCGCGCCGCGGTGGCCGGCGCACCGGCCGCCGCCCTCGCCCGCTCCCTTTGGACCGCCACCGAGGGCAACCCCCTCGTCGTTACCGAAGCGGTGCGGGACCTCATCGTCGGCGGCGCCCTGGCCGGCGGCTCGATCAAGGCCAAGACGGTCGAGAGCGTCAGGATCGCCCGGAACGTGGCCGGCGTGGTATCCCACCGCTTGCGCCGGGTGCCCGCCGCGGTGCGAGCCGCCCTCGAGGCGGCCGCCGTTATCGGCGCGGCCTTCGACGTCGCCGACGTGGCACTGCTCTGCGACGAGCGGGAGGACGAGACCCGCGATCTCCTGCGCACGGCCGTCGGCGTGGCGGTGATCGTTCCTGTGGACGGCCGGCCGGACCGCTACGCGTTCCTCCACGACGCCGCCCGCGACGCCATCCTCGACGGCGTTTCGCCCAACCGCCTCGTCCGCCTTCACCACATGCGGGCCGAAGGGCTGGAACGTCCCGAGCGCCGGCCCACCGCGTCGCCCGCCGTCCTGGTCCACCACTGCGCGGCGGCCGCTCCCGTCGGCCGATCGCCCGAGGCGATGCGCCATGCCCGCCGGGCCGGCGAGGAAGCGCTCGGCATGCTCGCCTATGAGGAGGCGGCCGGGTACTTCGGCCAGGCCCTCGCCTTCGTCGGCCTCAGTGGCGACTCGGCGAACCGCGTCGACCTGCTCACCCTCCTCGGCGACGCCTACCAGCGGGCGGGCGAAGCCTCCCGCGCCCGCCACTCCTATCTCCAGGCCGCCGCCGGCTCCCACGTCGCGGGGGACGGTGCCCGCATGGGCCGGGCCGTCCTCGGCCTGGGCGACGTCATGGGCGTCTGGGGCGACGACCGCCTCCTCATCGGCCTGCTCGAACAGGCCTTGGAGCTGACCGGCGACGACCCGTCACTGCGGGCCAAGCTGCTCGCTCGCCTGACCCAGGCCCGGGCCGGCTCCTTCGACACCGACGAGCGCAAGGCCCAGAGCGACGAGGCGTGGGAGCTGGCGTGGGACAGCCGCGACGCCGACACGATGGGCGCCGTCCTGCGGGCCCGCCACGAGTCCCTGAGCGCCCCCGACGACCTGGAGGACCGGGTCGAGATGGACGGCGAGTTGTTCGCCATGGCCAACAACGCCCAGGACACCGAAGTGCTCCTGCTCGCCCACGGCTGGCGGTTCGTCGACATCCTCGAACAGGGCCACGCCGTCGACGCCGACCGCGACCGCAAGCTGCACGCGGCGCTGGCCAAGAAGTCGGGCGACGCCCGCCACAAGCGCGACGCCGAGCTGTGGGCCGCGGCCTGGGCCCTCCTGGAGGGACGCTCCCGGCGCGCCGGTCCCCACATCGACAAGGCCCTCGCCCTCGGGCAGCGGGTGCGGTCGGCGGACGCGTCCTCGTACTACTGGCTCCAGCAGTTCGCCGTGCTGGACGACTGGGGCACCCTCGCCGACCTCGACGAGCTGATCGACGTCTGGCACGACCTCATCCGCACCCATGACCGGGGCCCGCTGTGGTGGTCCTCCCTGGCCCTGCTGTACCTCCGGGCGGGCCGGCGCGACGACGCCGCCGTCGCCCTGGACGACCTGCTCCACGACGGCTGTGCCGACATCCCCCTCGACCGGGACTGGCTGCCGACCGTCGCCGCCATCGTCGAGGTGGCGGCCGCCCTGCAGGACGAGCGGGCGCCCGCGGCCGGGAGGCTCCTGTCGACGTACACGCGCCGGCTGGTCGTGGTCGGGCCGGGACTGGCCTGCCGCGGCTCGGTCGCCCGCGTCACGGGGATGGCGGCCGCGGCCGGCGGCAACTGGCCCACCGCCGAACGGCACTTCCAGGCCGCCCTCGCCGCCCACGAACGGATCGGCGCCGCGCCGCTCGTGGCCCGCACCCGGAGCGACTTCGGCCGGGCCCTGGCCCGCAAGCGGGGCGGCGCCCTGCACACGGGCCGCGTCGAGCAGATGCTGGCCGAGGCCGTCGAGGAGGCCGAGAGGCTCGGCATGAACCGACTCGCCGCCGACACCCAGTCGGCGACGCCGGCGACGTCGCGGTGCCCCTCGCCTCGCAGCCCAACGTCCTGGCCGCGCTGACCGCGGACCTGAGCCCGGCAGATATCGGCCGAGTCGTCCGCGACGATCTCGCGCAACAACGGTCGACTCCCACGCCGCCTTCGCCAGGCCGAGCAGGAGCACGCCGCCCTGCGCGACGCACGCAACGCACTGGGCCGCTGGCTGGACGCGCCTCGCCGAGCTGCGCCCGCCACCACCGTGACCGTCCCACAAGGACGTTGCTGTTGACTCATCGTTCCATTACTGCTCGAACCCCGGCGCCGATCGGGAACCAGGCCCAATTCCGCTGCCGCTACGCGACGCCCTCGACGTCTGGATCGCGCCTGAACCGGAGGTCCTTGCGACAACTACGACGGGAAGAAGTCGCCGCTAGGCACCGAACCGCTGAGGGGAAGGGGAAGGCCCCTCTAGCGTGCCCCTGCCGGACCACCCTGTACGATCAGCCCCGCTGGCACGGTGGCAGCGGCGCGCTGTGAGGCCGGCGGCGCAGGACGCTTCATTTTCGTTGGCGGCGGGCCGCGAGGAGGCGGTGTCGTCGCGGCTGCCAGGCAGCTCAGGCACCCGACCCAGCTGATGTAGCCCGACCAGATGCCGGAAGGATTCCCTCGCCAGCTGCCACCGTCCCACACGAACCCATAGTTGTTCGTGAAGTAGAAGCCGTCGCCACACGGCGGCGTCCCAAACGACCACGTCAGACCAAACGTCGCCCACGCGCTGGGGCTGAAATAGAAGCCGCTGTCCCGGCAGTTGCTCCAAGCCGAGCCGTTCCAGCGATAGACAACGGCGGCGTTGGCGAGCCACCCGGCCGGTGAGTTGGTCAGCGTGGCGTTGTTGAAGCTCGCGACCTCGCCGAACGACCTGTACTGGCCGTTGTTGGTCTGCGCCACCTCCGCGTAGTTCAGCCGGCCCCAGGTCCCCCACTCCGCGCCGAGTTGCACCTCGCTGCGGGCCTTGGGGGTCTCCTGCGTCTTGGCCCGCCACCGGCAGTACTTCTTACCGGTGCCCGGGGAAACCAGGCAGAAGCACAAGTAGCGGATCCCGGTGCCGATCTCAGTCGTCTCGACCCCTTCGCCCGCCAACGAAAAGGCGGGAGCGCTACAGCTCTGTCGCCTGCTGTTCGACCCACCACCGCAACGCCGCGGCCTCCACGTCCCCGGGAAGCCGCCGACAGCGTGGCGGGTCTACGAGCAAGGGGTCGCCCTCGGCGTTGTTCTCGTAGGCCAAGACATGACCGGCCTCGTCCTGCACCAGCCCGATGGGACGGCTCCTCTCGTCGAACCAGAAGAGCGGCTGGTAGGGGTGGCCGAACTCGTCGCGAGGGAGGTCCTCCTCGGTCATCAACAACGCGCCGACGCCGTCTGCGCCGAGTGGCCACACGACATCATCGAGGGTCTCAACCAACCGATACCCTCCGCGAGAATCCGCCGACCGGCACAGGATGACCGCCTCTCCCACTTGCTACCAGCTGCCGCAACAGTACCGCGTGATTCCAGGAGGGTAAGTGCTCTGAACTATCGATCCTAGCCAACGAGCG
>JAHFUQ010000179.1 GCA_023265045.1 Acidimicrobiia bacterium | reverse complement strand
GCCCTTCACGCCGCGAGACACGACGAGCAGCACCAGACCGGTGAGGGCGAGCATGGCGACGCTTCCGAGCAGGAACCACACGACCGGGCTCGTGCCGTCATCGCCGCCGCCGCCCGCCGCCGCCTCGGGGTCGAACACGGCCTTGGTGAAGTAGTAGTCCTCCGTTGGCTGCTGGATCGTGCCCCGCCGGGAGTCGGCCCACGCGAAGTAGGCGGCTTCGTTGGTCGACGCCACCGCGGCCGGTCCCATCAGGCCGTACTGGGAGTTGAAGGTGTAGCCCTCGTTGCGGTGCATCGAACGGTCGCTGATGCGCGTGTTCGGCGTCCACGTCATGCCGCCGTCGCTCGACGACGAGGAGTAGATGTCCCAGTACAGCTCGGTGTTGAAGTCGGTGGGTGGCTGCACCGAGGCGCTGCTGCGGAAGTCGTGCCAGGCCACGTCGATGCGGCCGTTCGGCGCCACGCTCACGCCGGGGAAGTACTGGTCGAGGTTGGTCGTGTCGTCGTTGAGCTCCTTGCGGTCGCTCCACGTCTTGCCGCCGTCGGTCGACGCCTTGAACCAGATGTTGGTGTCGCTTGTCGCCGTGTCGGCCTGGGCGAAGACGGTGTAGATGTTGCCGTTGTTGGGGTCGACGGTGCCCTCGGGGATCCACTGGCACCGGTCACGGGAGCCGCATGTGACCGGGCTGTCGTCGGCGACCTGGACCTTCCAGGTCTTGCCGTGGTCGGTCGACACGCTCATCAGCAGGCGCCCACCCGCCCCCGCCACGCCCGGCGGCGTCGTCGGGCCGGCCGGGTTGTTGGGGTCGGCGGGAGGCGTCCGCTCCCGGGTGAAGGCGTAGACCGTGCCGTCCGGTCCGACCGAGATGGACGGCACGTAGGCGCCCCACATCTGGGCGCGGGGCACGTCCGCCATGGGGTCGACGGGCGCGGAGAACGTCTTCCCGCCGTCGGACGAGGCCGCGATCATGTTGCGGATCGGGATGACGCCGAACGTGCCGTAGGGCGCGGAGCGGTCGGCGTGCTGGTAGCGGGCGCCGGCGTAGACGTAGCGCGGGTCCTTCGGGTCGACGCCCATGCGGACGAGGCTGTAGTGCTCGCCGCCCGTCTTCTTGGTGCCGTCCTGCAGGGTGAACTCGACGCTCTCCCGGCCCTTGGCCGCGATGGCGAACTCCCACGTGTTGCCCAGGTCGGTGCTGCGGGCGGTGTAGAGGTCGTTCACGATCTGCTGGCCGCCCGCGTTGTCGCCCGCCGACGTCAGGAACAGCGTTCCGTCGGCGCCGAACTTGGCCCCGAGGTAGGGCCCGAGGTCGGGGCGGACACAGGTCTTGTACTGCGACGGCTTGGCCACGCCCTTGCCGGCGCGCCACGTCTCGCCGCCGTCCACGCTGGCGAAGGCCACGCACTCGCCCGCGTTGTAGTTCGCGCCGGCGATGACGATGGTGCCGTCCTCGACCGGGTTGAGGGTCAGTTGCGGCTGGTTGTAGGCCCGGGCCGGCCGTTGGTCGGTCGTGACCTGCCGCGCCGGCAGGACGAAGGCCGGTCCCGCTACCCCGCCTGGTGATTGTGCGCCCGCGCTACCGGTCGCGGTCAATGCCGGCACGGCCAGCACGGCGGCGACGATGCCGAGCCTCCTCACCGAACGGAACGAGCGCAACGACTGTCGGTGTCCCACAGGTGGCCTCCCTACCGCCAAACGTGACGGTGCAGGGCGGGGGGCGCGCTCCCAGTCAACGCCCGACCCTCGCCTGGAGCGGACTCTACGTGGGCGGCCGTGCGTCGCGCTGGTGGACGCCTACGCCCAGTGGCGGAAGCACTGGCGGTAGGCAAGGGGCGAGGTCGCCACCTCCCGCTGGAATTGCTGGCGCAGGCCGGCGGCGGAGCCGAACCCGCACCGGGACGCGATGCGCTCGACCGGCTCGTCGGTGGTCTCGAGCAGGCGCTGGGCAAGGATCACCCGCTGGGCGAGGATCCACTGGCGGGGAGTTGTGCCGGTGGCATCGCGGAACCGGCGGGCGAACGTGCGGGGGGCCATGGCCGCCTTCCGCGCCAGATCCTCCACCACGAGCGGCTGGTCGAGGTTCGCCAGCATCCAGTCCAAGATGTCGGCCAGCGGGTCGGTGCCCGCCTCGGCCGGCACGGGAAGGTTGACGAACTGGGCCTGACCGCCCTCGCGGTGGGTGGGGACGACCATCCGGCGCGCCACCGCGTTGGCCACGTCGGCGCCGTGGTCCTTACGGACGACGTGCAGGCACAGGTCGATCCCCGCGGCGGTGCCGGCCGACGTGAGGATGCTGCCGCTGTCGATGTACAGGACCCGGGGATCGACGTCGATCTTCGGGTAGCGCCGGGCCAGCTCGGCGGCGTACATCCAGTGGGTCGTCGCTCGCCGCCCGTCGAGCAGTCCGGCTTCGGCCAGCACGAAGGCGCCCGAGCACACCGACAGCATCCGGGCGCCCCGGGCGTGGGCGTGGCGCAGGCCGTCGAGCAGCTCGGCCGAGGGCGGATGGCTGATGAACGCCCAGCCCGGGATCACGATGGTGTCGGCCAGGGCGAGCTGCTCCAGGCCGTACGGCGTGTCGAGGCGGAGGCCCTCGTTGGTGACCAGGGGCGGCGGTGCCGCCGCCGCGACGCGGTGTTCGTACCAGGGGTCGACGAGCTCCGAGCGGTCGAGCCCGAACACTTCGCAGGCCACGGCGATCTCGAACATCGACGGGCGGGCGCCCACCACCGTCACGACCACATGGCGCTTCACCGCTGGAAGATGACGGTTCGCGGCCATGGCAGGATTCTAGCGGAGAATGTCATTCCTGCCACTGGTCGCCTCGGGCGGCGGAGACGAGGATGTCCCCATGAACCCGCTTGCGGCCGAACAGCTCGCCGACAGCCACTACCGGGACCTCGTGTCACTTGCCCAGGCCGAGCAGGCGGTCAAGGCGCTCCAGCCCGTCCGGCCCTGGCGGCGCCGTGCCGGCCAGGCGCTGGTCCGGGCCGCCGTCGGCGTCGGCACGCCCCGGGCCCAGCGTCGGTGCGTCCTCCAGGAAGCCCGCGCCCTCTTCGCCGACTGAGCGCGTCGCCGGCCGAGCCCGCGGCCAGAGCGAACAACGCAGCCGTCAGCTAGAAACTCTGGCCATGGCAGAACAGTTGGGGCCCGAGCCGCCGACGCACTACGAGATCCGAGTTCCGCCCGAGTTGGAGGGCGGCGTCTACGCCAACTTCCTCGGCGTCTGGCACACGGCCCACGAGTTCACCCTCGACTTCGCGGCCACCATGCCGGCGGAGCCGATGGAAACGCCCGATGGCCCGGCGGTGCGGGTGCCGTGCCGGGTGACGACCCGCATCAAGGTGCCGCCGACGCTCGTGTTCGAGATCCTGAAGGCGCTGAACATCAACATGACGGGCTACGAGGAGCGGTTCGGCGAGATCCGCCGGCCCGGCGGACTGGGCGAGCCCGAGCTCTAAGCTCCAATCAAGTCAGGTGCGGCCGCAGAGGGGCGCGACCGCCCACTGGGACCAGCCGGAGCGGGCCTGGAGCTCGCGGGCAGCCTGGTCCTGCACGGCGGGGGGTGCGTCCTCGGCCTGACCCGAGTAGCCGAGGGACTGCCACGTGCTGTCGAGGAACTGGTACGCGCCGCCGCTCGGCGAGGCGTAGTTGTTCCCCGACTCCAACTGCCGGATGCAGGCGAACGTGTCGGCGTTGTTCGCCTCGAGCAGGATCGGCGCGGCCTGCGGCGTCGCCGCGGTCGGGATCTGGCGGGCCGCGGCCGCGGCGGCTGCCGCCTTCTGCGCCGCCTCCGCGTCGCGGCGGGCCTGTTCGGCGGCGACGAGGGTCGTCAGCTCGCCGTTGACCTGGGCCAGTTGCGACCGCTGGACGCGGATGGCCTTGTCGAGGTCGAGCTTGTCCTCGGCGATGGCGTCGGAACGGGCGCGCGCCCGGCGGCGCGCGTCCTCGAGGCGCTTCCTCAAATCGCCGAGATCCTCGCGTGTCGCCTTGAGCTGGTCGATGAGCTTGCGGTCCTGGCCCGTCGCCAGCCGCCGGTAGGCGCGGCGCACGACCTCGTCCCCCTGGTTGGTGCGGAAGAGGTAGCGGATGACCGACACCGAACCGCCCACCACGTAGGCGTCCTGCGCCTGCACGACCAGCTGGCCCTTCAGCTCGGTCTGGCGCTTGGTGGCGGCCGCCAGGTCGACCTCGGCCTTGCGCACGCTCGCCTCGGCGTCCTCCCGTTGGTCCTCGGCCTGGCGGAAGGCGATGTCCAGGCTGACGATGCGTCGGGCCTGGTCATCGAGCCGGTTGACGATGTTCGCCGCTTCCGCCCGCTTGTCGTCGATCTGGTCCGCATGGGCGGCGCCGACCGTCGAGAGGGTCAGCAAAGCCACGAGTCCCATCACGCCGATCCGATGTCGGGGCGGTACTGGCATCTGCCTCCTGCCGGCCGGCGTCGGCCCTCCCCGGAGACGGTTGGCGTGGAGCCCCCGTGGAGAACCCGCAAACGGTAGCGAGCGATGGCCGATATCGACAAGCGCGGCCTTGCCATACTGCGGGGCATGGCCAAGTACCGAGCGCAGCTGCCGCAGTTGGGGACGGACCTGTTCCTGACCGACGGGGGCCTGGAGACGACCCTGATCTTCCACGAGGGGGTGGACCTGCCCGAGTTCGCGGCGTTCGTGCTGCTGGACGATCCGGGGGGTGTGGAGCGGCTGCGGGACTACTTCCGGCGGTACATGGCGGTGGCGGCGGAGGCGGGCCTCGGGTTCGTCGCGGAGGCGGCCACGTGGCGGGCGAACCCCGACTGGGCGGCCAAGCTCGGCTACGACGCGGCGCGGCTGGCGGATGTGAACCGGCGGGCGATCGAGATGCTGGTCGAGCTACGCCCGGAGTACGAGGAGGCGGCGCGTGCGCCGTTCGTCGTGAGCGGCGCCATCGGGCCCCGAGGGGACGGCTACGCCGTCGGCGCGCGGCTGGCGCCGGACGAGGCGGAGCGGTACCACTCGCAGCAGATCCGCACCTTCGCCGCGACCGAAGCCGACCTGGTCACCGCGTTCACCATGACCCACGTGGGCGAGGCGGTCGGGGTGGCGCGGGCTGCGGCCGCAGCCGGCATTCCCTCGGTCATCGGGTTCACCGTCGAGACGGACGGGCGGTTGCCGTCGGGCCAGGCCTTGGGCGACGCAGTGGCGGAGGTCGACGCCGCGACCGGTGCGGCGCCCGCGTACTACATGGTGAACTGCGCCCACCCGACGCACTTCGACGCCGTGCTGGCGGGCGGGGAGTCGGGCTGGGTCTCACGGGTGCGGGCGCTGCGCGCCAATGCGTCGCGCATGAGCCACGCCGAGCTGGACGAGGCACCCGAAGTGGACGCGGGCGACCCCGACGAGTTCGGCGCGCTGAACGCCTCGCTGCGGGGCCGGCTGGCCCAGCTGACGGTGCTGGGCGGCTGCTGCGGCACCGACGACCGCCACGTCGCCGCGATCGGCCGGTCCTGCGCGCCGTAGTTCCCGTTCGGGCGGCCGGGGGCGCGTCGGCACGCCGCCGCGCCGGTCGTATCCTCGGCGCGCGATGGCAAGTGGAGGCGCGCGGTCCGGCGTCCGGCTGGCCCAGTTAGTGGCCGCGCTGTCGCTGGCCACCGACCTCGGGTTGGGTCAGCCCCAGGAACACATTCTCCGCCAGACCGTCGTCGCTTCGCGGCTGTCGACCGCCGCCTGCCACTCCGACGCCCAGCAGGCGGCCGTCTTCTACGTGTCGGTCCTGGCGTGGGTCGGCTGCATCTCCGACTCCCACGAGATGGCGAAGTGGTTCGGCGACGACCACCGCCTTCGCGCCGAGAGCTACGAACTCGACAAGGTCGGCCTGCCCATGATGCGGTTCATGGTCGGCCGCGTCGGCGCCACCTCGCCCCCGCTGC
>JAHFUQ010000050.1 GCA_023265045.1 Acidimicrobiia bacterium | reverse complement strand
ACGTTGATCAGGGCGCGTCGGCTGGGCGCCGTGGCGGCAGGTCTGGCGGCCGGCCTGGTGCTCGTCGCCGTCGTGCTGAACTGGCTGGTTGTCCGGGAGGCGAAGGACACCGCCGCCGGCGAGGTGGGCGCCATCACGGGCAGGACGCCGTGCCCCAAAGCCGACGGATCGTCGCCGCAAGTGGTGTCGTTCGCCCACGCCCCGCCCCGCTGCATCAAGGCGTCGAAGGCCTACGAGGCCGACCTGGAGACGGCCACCGGCGTGGTGACCATCGCCCTGGACGCGATGCGGGCGCCGGCGACCGTCAACAACTTCGTGGTCCTCGCGCGGTACCACTTCTACGACGGCGTCCCGCTCGAACACAGCTCGACGGTGCAGGCGCTGGCGCTCGCGCCCGGCTACACGATCGCCGACGAGCGTCCGCCGGCGGGTTCGTACACCGTCGGGTCGGTGGCCATGACCAGCACGGGGCCGGGCACGATCGGTGGCCCTTTCTTCGTGGTCGTGAGCGCCGTCGACCTGGCCCCCCTCTACCCGCGGTTCGGCCGGGTGACGGCGGGCCTCGACGTGCTCGCAACGGCATCCGGCATCGTGTCGGTCACAATTAGGGAGCGATGAAAGACTTCTCGGACGAGTTGGCCGACCTGCGCCGGCGCCTGTCGGAGGCCGAGCGCGACCTCGACCTCGTCGCCAAGCGCGACCGGCTGACCAAGCTCGAGGAGCTGGCCGCCGACCCGGAGCTGTGGAATGACCCCGACAAGGCGCGCGCCGTCACCACCGAGATGGCGAGGGCGCGCGACGACGTGGACCTGCTGGGGCGCATGAGCGGGCAGCTCTCGGACGCCGAGGTGCTCGTCGAGCTGGCCAAGGAGGAGGGGGACGAGTCCCTCGAGCCCGAGGTGGCGGCCGCCGTCGAGGCCCTCGGCAAGGAGCTGGCCGCCCTCGAGCTCCTCTCGCTGTTCAGCGGCGAGCACGACGAGCGCGACGCCCTGTGCGAGGTCCACTCCGGCGCGGGCGGCACTGACTCCCAGGACTGGGCCGAGATGCTGCTGCGGATGTACCTGCGGTGGGCCGAGCAGCGCGGCTTCTCGGTGGAGGTGGACGAGGTCACCGACGGCGGTGAGGCGGGCATCACCTCGGCCACGTTCATCGTCCGCGGCCGCTTCGCCTACGGGTTGCTGGCGTCCGAGAAGGGCGTCCACCGGCTGGTGCGCATCTCCCCGTTCGACGCCCAGTCCCGCCGGCACACCGCGTTCGCGTCCTTCGACGCGGTCCCGTTCTTCGAGGAAGTCTCCGGCGAGGTGGAGATCGAGGAGAAGGACCTCCGCATCGACACCTACCGGTCGTCGGGCGCCGGCGGCCAGCACGTGAACGTGACCGACTCGGCCGTGCGCATTACCCACGTGCCGACCGGCATCGTCGTGTCGGTCCAGAACGAGCGCAGCCAGCACCAGAACAAGGCCAAGGCCATGCAGATCCTCGCCGCCAAGCTGGCCGAACGGGCGCGCGAGGAGCGGCGCAAGGAACTCGAGGCGCTGTCGGGCGAGCAGCGGAAAGTGGAGTGGGGGAGCCAGATCCGCTCCTACGTCCTGCAGCCCTACCAGATGGTCAAGGACCTGCGGACCGACCACGAAGTGGGCAACGTGCAGGCGGTGCTGGACGGCTCGCTCGACCCCTTCATGGAGTCGTTCCTGCACTGGCGGCGCCGGCGCAGCGCCTAAGCGCGCGCAATCCCTTGATCTGACAGGTTCGGCTGCTAGCCTTCCCGGGCTGCCGACCCTTTGAGGTCGGCGCCTCAGAAAGCTCGAGAGACCGCCCCCTCGGAGAGCCCCATTTGATCCGCCTTGAGAACGTAACCAAGTCCTACAAGGGCAGCGTTGTCGCTCTGCGCGACATCTCGCTCGACATCCAGAAGCAGGAGTTCGTGTTCCTCGTGGGACCGACGGGCTCTGGCAAGTCGACGCTGATCCGACTCCTGATCAAGGAGGACACGCCCGACGGCGGCCGCATCTGGGTCGCGGGCAAGGACATCGGCCGGCTGTCGTCGTGGAAGGTGCCCCTGCTGCGCCGCAACATCGGCTGCGTGTTCCAGGACTTCAAGCTCCTGCCCAACAAGACGGCCTACGAGAACGTCGCCTTCGCCCTGGAAGTGATCGGGCGGCCCCAGCACGTCATCCAGGCCCAGGTGCCCCAGGTGCTCGACCTGGTCGGGCTGGCCAAGAAGGCCAACAACCTGCCCGGCGAGCTGTCCGGCGGTGAGCAGCAGCGGGTGTCGATCGCCCGCGCCTTCGTCAACCGCCCGCTGATCCTGCTGGCCGACGAGCCCACGGGGAACCTCGACCCCAGCACGTCGGTCGGCATCATGCGCCTGCTCGACCGCATCAACCGCACGGGCACGACCGTGGTCATGGCCACCCACGACCACTCGATCGTGGACACCATGCGCCGGCGCGTCGTCGAGCTGGATCGAGGACATTTGGTACGGGACCAGGCCCGCGGCGTCTACGGAGCTTTTACCTAGACCGCATGGCCATCAAGCTCGACTACGTCACCAAGGAAACGGTGACGAACCTGCGGCGGAACCTGTCGATGGCGTCCGCCGCCCTCCTGACCGTGGCCGTGTCGTTGACGCTGGTGGGCGGCGCCCTGCTGGTGAAGCGGGGCGTGGAGCGGGCGACGATCCAGTGGCGGGGCAACGTCGAGCTGTCCATCTTCATGAAGCCGGAGGCGTCCCAGGCGGAGCTCGACGCGGTGGCCCGCCAGCTGGCGGCCATGCCCGAGGTCAAGAAGACCCGGTACGTCGGCAAGGCCGAGGCCTACGACGAGTTCCGCCAGATCTTCGCCAACGAGCCCGACGTGCGCGACAGCCTGACCGTCGACCAGGTCCCCCCGTCCTACCGGGTGGCGCCCAAACAGGCGGAGCAGACCAAGCTCATCGGCGGGCGGTTCACCAACACCGCGGGCGTGCTGCGGGTGAGCTACGCCAAAGAAGAGGTTGACGCCCTCGTGTCGGTGACCAACTTCCTGCAGATCATGCTGTGGGCGGTGGCGCTGGTGCTGCTGCTGGCCGCCTCGCTGCTCATCCTCAACACCATCCGCATGGCCATCTTCGCCCGGCGGAGGGAGGTGGCGATCATGAAGCTGGTGGGCGCCACCAACTGGTTCATCCGGGTCCCGTTCATGCTCGAGGGACTCATCCAGGGCCTGGCCGGGGCCGCCATCGCCTTCAGCGTGGTGTGGATCGGCCGGGGCGTGATCGAGAGCCGCATCGCGAGCGCTCGCAACGACATCCAGCTGTTCAAGCAGTTCCTCGTGACCAGCAGTGACGTGATGGGGACGGGCATCTTCCTGCTCCTCGTGGGCGTCATCGTGGGGACCGTCGGGTCGCTGGTCGCGGTCAGTCGATTCTTGGACGTCTGAGCCTGTCGCCCAGGCCGAGGGGGGAACACCGGAGGCTGCTGTTGCTGGTGGGGGTAGTGGGGCTAACGTGCGCAGAGTGAGCCGCCGCCCGCTCATCGTCATTCTCGCGGTGGCACTGTCGGCGCTGGCACCGGCCGGTTCGGCCCGGGCCCAGACCGAGAGCGACAAGCAGAAGATCGACGACCAGATCGGCTCTTTGGACGCCCAGATCAGCGAGGCGTCGGCCGAGGAAGCCAAGCTGCTCAAGGCCATCGACGCCTCCCGGACGGCCAAGAAGGAGCTCGACGCCAAGGTGGCCGTGATCGACGGCCAGATCTCCGTCGTCCAGCGCAACCTCAACGCCGCCACGGCCAAGCTGGAGGCGGCGCAGGCGGAGCAGCGCGGCGCCGAGGAGCGGCTCGCCACGGCCCAGGGGGAGCTGGCGGCCGCCCGCATCAAGCTGGCCAACTACGCCATCGCCGCCTACACGGGCCAGTCCGCGGCCGTGCAACTCCTCACCGTCACCATGCGGGCCCGTTCCATCGACGAACTGGTGGTCAAGCGCAACTACATGAAGGCGGTCGGCAACACCCAGGCCGAGACGATCGCCCTCGACGAGCGGCTCCGGGACGAGGTCAAGGACCTGAGCGTGCAACTGGCGGCGGCCACCAAGGAGGCCGACGCCCAGACCAAGGTGGTCGAGGGGCAGAAGGCCGAGCTGCAGGTCAAGCGGGACGCCCAGAGCTCGGTGCGCGCCCAGGTGTCGGCCGAGATCGCCAAGACCGATTCGCTGCGCGTGCAGGTCGTGGCCCGCAAGGACGAGTTCCTGGCCGAGCAGCGCCAGCTCCAGGCCCAGTCCGACAACATCGCGGCCCAGTTGAAAGCCCGGGCCGAGGCCCAGCGGGCGGCGGCCGGCGGCGTCTCGCTGGCGCCGGCGCCGGGGGGCTTCGTCCGGCCCGTGGCGGGGCCGATCACGTCGCCGTTCGGGTACCGCGTGCACCCCATCTACGGCACGACGATCCTCCACGCCGGAGTCGATATCGGCGCCGACTCGGGCACGCCCATCAAGGCGGCCCAATCCGGCGTGGTCGTCAGCGCCGGGTGGATCGACGGGTACGGCAACGCCACCATCCTCGACCACGGCGGCGGCGTCACCACCCTGTACGGCCACCAAAGCGCCTTCTTGGTGTCAGCCGGCGAGAAGGTGACGCAGGGCCAGTCCATCGGCCGGGTCGGCTGCACCGGCTCGTGCACGGGCCCCCACCTGCACTTCGAGGTCCGCATCAACGGCACGCCGGTGGACCCGATGCCGTACATCAGCTGACCAACCCCATCTGGATTTCGCGAAATTGGGGGCCAGAGCCACCACTTGCGCGGAGAGATCGCGCTCGGCGTGGTCGCGCTAGCGGCGGGTGCGGCGCGTGGCGGGGTCGGGTTCGACCCAGGTCTTGAGCAGCTCCTCGCGCCGCTCGGCCCACTCCTCGGCGGTCAGGGCGTAGCGGATGTGGTCCTCCCAGGCGCCGTTGATGGCCAGGTAGCGCAGGGCGACGCCCTCCTCCCGCAAGCCCAGCTTCTCGGCCACCCGCCGGCTGGCCCGGTTGCGGGGGATGATCGCCACCTGGAGGCGGTGCAGCCCGACGTCCTCGAAGGCGAACCGGGCCGCGACCACCAGGGCCTCGGGCGTGTAGCCGTTCCCGGCCTGGGCCTCGTCGATCCAGTAGCCGATGTACGCGTTCTGGAACGGACCCCGCTGCACACCGGAGACGTTCATCTCGCCCGAGAAGCGCCCGGCGACGAAGATCCCGAACCCGTAGCCGGTGCCGAGCTGCCATTCGCGCTCGCGGGCGCCGCATCGGGCGCCGAAGGCGACCCGGTCGACGGTGTCGTTGGGGTACCCCTCAGGCTGGCGCGGCTCCCACTTGGTCAGCCAGTCGACGTTGCGGCGCCGCACCTCCCGCCACGACTCGAAGTCGCCGGACACGAGCGGGCGCAGGGTCACCCGCCGGCCCCGGAGCTCGGAGCGGATCACCCCGTGCCGCCGCCGTCGCGGAGGCTGAGGACGAGGCCGTCGAGGATGTCGGCCTCGCTGACCAGGCACGTCGGCCGCTCGAAGTACCGCATGATGCCGGCCAGGATGGCCGTGCCCGCGACGATCACGTCGGCCCGCGCCGGCTCCAGGCCGGGGTTGTGGATGCGGTCGGCGCGCGATTCAGTCGCCAGCGTGCGGAATACGTCCTCGACGGCGTGGTGGGTCAGGGTGAAGTGGTGGATGCGGTCGCGGTCGTACTCGGCCAACCCTTGCTCGATGGCGGCCACGGTCGTGACCGTCCCGGCCAGGCCGACGAGCTGGCGGGCGTCGACCGAGCCCGGCACGTCCCGGGCGACATCGTCCAGGTAGTCCCTGACGACAGACAGTGCCTGGCTCAGCTCCACGGCCGTGGGCGGGTCGTGGTGGAAGAACTTCTCCGTCAGCCGGACGCAGCCGATGTCCAGCGACACGACCCCGTCGGGCTCGGCGCCGGCGGCGCCCACCGCGAATTCGGTCGACCCGCCGCCGATGTCGACCACCAGGTAGGGGCCGCCCGACGGGTCGAGCTCCGCGGTGGCGCCCCGGAACGACAGCCGGCCTTCCTCGTGACCTCCCAACAGTTCGGGGCGGACGCCGACGGCGTGCTCGGCGGCGGCGAAGAACAGGTCCCGGTTGGCGGCGTCGCGTGCGGCCGAGGTCGCCGTCATCCGCACCGGTCCGACGCCGTGCTCGTCCATCGCCACCCGGTACTCGCGCAGCACCGCGACGGTGCGCTCGATGGCCTCCGCGGCCAGCTCGCCGGTGGCGTCGACCCCCTGGCCGAGGCGGGTGATGCGCATGCGCCGGTCGACGGTTGCGCCGTGCTCGTCGGCCACCAGCAGTCGGGTCGAGTTGGTGCCGCAGTCGATGGCCGCCAGCCTGGCGCTCACGAGGCGAGCCGTTCCGCCACCCAGCGCCCGACGGGATCGTCCCCGCCCGCGAGGTGCCACGCCAGGTGAGCGTGGAGGCACTTCACCCCCATGCGGGTGCCCCCGACGCCGCCGGACGGCCGGGGGCCGGCGTAGCCCGTGGGGAGGGCGGCGTCGCGTTCGGCGGCGTAGCGCGCGTGCGCCGCCGCCAGCTCGTCGGGGTTCACCTCGGCCGCCGCCGCCCGTACGCCCCCCGCCGCTTCGATGCCGCTGACCGCCTTGCGCAGCTCGACGTCGACGAGCCAGTAGCGGGTCGGCATGGGCGTGCCGTCGGCGAGGAGCGGGGCGTTGCGGATGACCACGGGGCGGTCGAGCCCGTCGCGCACCACCACGTCGAATGCGCCCTGCGGCGGGCGGCCGAGGAGGGCGGTCACGGCGGCGCGATCCTCGTCCTTCACGGCAACTTCCCCACGAGGGCGCGAGCGTACCGGGGGCCGTCGCCTCCTTCGTCGTGCTTGAGGAACGCGTAGACGGCCCGCCCCGCCTGCGCGTACCCATCTAGCCGCCGCGCCCACGCGTCGAGGTCGTCCTCCGCGTAGGTCGACCGGCGCAGGCGGACATAGGCAACGGGTCCGCGGGGCTCGGCCACCGGTTCGCCGTCGCGGTCGATGGCGGCGAGGGAGGCGCCCGCCTGGGCCAGGCGCTCGTAGACCGGGTCGATCCTCCATCCCGGCGCCAGCTCGAAGACGGCCTCGAGGGGCCGCCCCGTGACGGCGGCCAGGAGAAGGTCCAGCCGGTCGAGGTCGGGCTGGTGGTGGGGCAGGACGAACAGCACCGGGCCAGTCCGGTCGCCGAGGGGCTCGACTGAGGCGGCGAAAGCCGCCACCCGCTCGTCGAGGCCGTCGGTGTCCCGCCGGTGGGTGATGCCGATGTGGGCCTTGAGGGCGAACCGGAACTCGTCCGGCACCTGGGTCCGCCACTTGGCGAGCGCGGCCGCGGTGGGCAAGCGCCGGTACGTGGCGTGCGCCTCCACCGTCGTGAACGTTTGCGCGTAGGCGGGGAGCATCTTCGCCGCGCTCGTGCCGGCGGGGTAGAAGGGTCCCACCCACGCCGGGTAGGACCACCCGCTCGTCCCGATGCGGATCCGCGTGCTCAGAGCAGCGAAGTTAGCTTCGACCAGGCCCGGCTCCACCAGCCCCGGTGGGCCTCCGCAGGAGGAGAAGGCGCCGCCGCGGCCGTCGACGCCGGGGGCGGCGCCGCAGCCGGAACGATGGCGTAGGCCTCCTCGCCGGGACGCACGAGCTGGTAGCGCTCACGGGCCAGCGCCTCGACCCGGTTGGGATCCTTCAGCGCCTCGGCCTGGCGGGCCAGATCGTCGTTCGTGGCCGTGAGCGCCGCCACCCGGGCCGCCAGCTGCTTGCGCTGGTCGCCCTGGTCGAGCCACGCCCGCACCGGGAAGGCGCCGAGAACGAGGACGGCGAACAGAGCCAGCAGCGATGCGGCCAGCCACGGGCGTCGTTTCACGACCGCCCGCCTCATCGGGGGACGGCCCGGGCCAGCGGCGCCCCACCCCGGTACTCGGCGTCCTCGCCCAGCTGCTCCTCGATGCGCAGGAGCTGGTTGTACTTGGCCACCCGGTCGGAGCGCGCCGGCGCACCGGTCTTGATCTGGCCGCAGTTGATGGCGACGGCGAGGTCGGCGATGGTGGTGTCCTCGGTCTCGCCCGACCGGTGGGACACGACGACGCCGTAGGACGACCGGGCCGCCCGCGAGCAGGCGGCGAGCGTCTCGGACACGGTGCCCACCTGGTTCAGCTTCACGAGGAGGGCGTTGGCCAGCCCTTTGGCGATGCCATCCGCGAGCCGCTCGGCGTTGGTGACGAACAGGTCGTCGCCCACCAGCTGGATGCGGTGGCCGAGGGCGTCGGTGATGGCCCGCCAGCCGGCGAAGTCGTCCTCTGCCAGCGGGTCCTCAATGGACACGATGGGGTGACGGTCGACCAGCCCGGTGTAGTACTGCACCATCTGACCGGCGGTGCGCTCCTCGCCTTCCAGCTCGTAGTGGTCGTCCTTCCAGAGCTCGGTGGCGGCCGCGTCCAGGGCGATGGCGATGTCGTCGCCGGGCCGGTAGCCGGCGGCGGTGATGGCCTGCTCCAGCAGCACGATCGCCTCCTCGTGCGACGGCAGGTCGGGAGCGAAGCCGCCCTCGTCGCCGACGGCGGTGGCCTTGCCCGCGTCCTTCAGGAGCCCGTTCAGGGTGTGGTACACCTCAGCGCCCCAGCGCAGCGCCTCGGACAAGGAGGCCGCGCCCACGGGCATGATCATGAACTCCTGCAGCTCGAGGGTGTTGAAGGCGTGGACGCCGCCGTTGAGCACGTTCATCATCGGCGTGGGCAGCACGTGGCCGTCGACGCCGCCGAGGTAGCGGAACAGCGGCAGCTCGAGCTCGTCGGCTGCCGCCTTGGCGATGGCCATCGACGTCCCCAGGACGGCGTTGGCGCCGAGCCGGCGCTTTCCGTCGGTCCCGTCGAGGTCGATCAGCTGGCGGTCGGCGCCGCGCTGGTCGAGCGCTTCGCACCCCAGCAGCGCCGCCTGGATCTCACCGTTGACGGCGGCGACCGCGCCCCGGACCCCCCGGCCGAGGTACCGGTCGTCCTTGTCGCGGCGCTCCCACGCCTCGTGGGCGCCGGTCGAGGCGCCGGAAGGGACAGCGGCGCGGCCTCGCGCCCCGCTTTCGAGAACGACGTCCACCTCGACGGTCGGGTTGCCGCGCGAGTCGAGGATCTCCCGGGCGTGGATGGTCTCGATGGCGCTCAGCGGGGCATCCTCTTCATTGGTTCGCTCGCTTCGCTCTCGTCACGCAGTCGGGACCTCTGTTGCTTGTGTGGACAATGGGGACAAAGTTAGCGGTTCAGCGCGAGCGATGGGGGTAGACCACCTGTAGCGCCCCGGCCTGAGAAGCTAGGTCGCCTTGAACTTGTTCGACCTCGTCATCCTCGCCATAGTCGCCCTGGCGACCTTCGGCGGCTACCGAGCCGGCTTCGTGACGCGCGTCACGTCGTGGATCGGGCTGGGCCTCGGGATCGCGGTGGCGGTCGTTGTCGCCCCCAAGATCCTCGAGTCGTTCAACCAGTCGGGCGACCCCCAGGTCCGGGTCCTGATCGCGGTCGGGGTGTTCGTGATCGTCGCGAGCCTGGGGGCAACCGTTGGCGAAATGCTCGGGGCCAAGTTGCGGCATCTCATCCCGCCCGGCCCGCTCCGCCAGGTGGACCGGGCCGTGGGCGCCGTCGTCGCCGGCTTGAGCGTCCTGGTCCTGCTCTGGCTCCTGCTGCCCGCCCTCGCGGAGGTGCCGGGCGACGTCGCCGCCCAGGTCCGCAACTCCGTGATCGCCCGGGCCGTCGACCGGGCTGCGCCCACCGCGCCCGGTCCCCTCCAAACGCTGCGCAACCTGGTGCAGGACGCCGACTTCCCCCGCGTGTTCGAGGGCCTGCGCCCCGCCCCGGGCGGCGGCGCGCCCCCCGACGCGGTCAACCTCCCTGCCGCGGTGGTCGAGCAGGTCTCGGCGTCGACGGTGCGGGTGAGCGGCCCGGCCTGCGATCAGGTGCTCGAGGGCAGTGGGTTCTCACCGGAGCCGAACATCGTCGTGACCAATGCCCACGTGGTGGCGGGCGTCGACGCGGTCACCGTGCAGACTCCGGCGGGCAAGCGGGTGCGCGCCCAGGTGCTGGTCTTCGACCCCAACCGCGACCTGGCCGTGCTCCAAGCCCCCGGCCTCGGTGAGCCCACGCTGGAGATCGCCGGCGCCAAGGTGGGCGACGAGGGGGCCGTGTTCGGGCACCCCGGAGGCCAGGTCGACCTGGAAATCTCACCTTCCCGGGTCGTGCAGCGGGTGCCGGCGCTCGGCCGTGACATCTACGACAATCGCGCCACCCGCCGCGACGTCCTGGTTCTCGCCAGCCGGTTGCGCCCCGGCGATTCCGGCGGCGCCCTCGTCAACGCCGGCGGGGCAGTCATCGGCGTCGCCTTCGCCATCGCGCCGGACGACGCCAACACCGCCTATGCCCTGCACTCCACCGAGCTCAAGGCCGTCCTGGCCGCGCCCCGCGCGGGGCCCGTCGACACCGGGCCCTGCCTGCACTAACGAGACGGACGCGGTCTTTTCGCTGATTTCGGCGCAGACGGGCGGTGGGACCCGCCCGGACTTACTCCTCGGGATCGGGCCGGCCTTCGAACGGGGTCCGGGGCGCCTCGACCTCTGAGTGGGTCAGTGGGTCGTTGATGCCTTCCTCTGGCGGTTCCGTCGGCTGCTTGCTGTCATTGTCGTCGGTCATGGACGAATCCTTCCCGGCGTGGCCGTCACGCACTCTTGGCGTCCAGGCACTGCAGCAGGTCGTGGGCGGTCACCTCGACGTCCTTGTGGCGCCACTCGGAGGCCCGGTACACGCAGGCGATCAGGCCCGAACGGTGCAGGCGGCGGAAGTCGCCGAAGACAAAGGCGTGGCGAGCCTTGGTTTCGTCGCTCGCGCCCTCGGTTAGGCCGAGGAACCACTCCGCGTATTCCTCCCACGAGTGCGACGCCAGGTACCTGTTCTCGTCCTCGGCCGAGGGTTGGGCGTCGCCCCAGTCGCTCTTCAGCACGTACCGGCGGGCGTCGATGAGGCGGCGGGCCTTGGCGACGGCGGATTCGTTGACCGAGTACGACGCCATCTCCTCATTCTTTCCGGGTGACCTCTGTGCCAATCGCGCCGGCCTCTGGGCGGCCGATGCGCACTGTCACGCCCGGCGAGTAGTGCACGAGCGGGTCGCCTTCCGGCGCCGGCAGCCCGGCGGCGGGGATCAGCTCGTCGGCCACCTCGACGGTCTCAGCGCGGTACAGCGGCCATGGCGCATGGGCGGCGCGCGCCGTGCGGTGACGGTCGCCCACGGAGCTGAACAGGCGGAAGCGGGCGGTGAGGAAGTGGTCGAGGGCGCCGAGCTCGGCAGGCTGGTACGGCGCCCCCACGTCGACGACCACCCGGCTGCGCGCGCCCTTGGGGCCGGGCCAGCGCCGGCGACACGTGTAAGTGATCCGATCACCGGTGGCGTCCAAGGTCATCGCCGACCAGAAATACGGGAGCCGGTAGGTGGTGCGGGCGGTCACCACCGCCAGGAGGTAGGCGGCGTCGAGCGACAGGAACCAGATCCCGGGCCGTCCGTCGGCGTCGCGGACGTAGGTGCGCACGTTGGTCTCGCAGAACCGGGCGATCCACCGGGCCATGCCCGGCGAGTGCCGGGGGATGCCGACGCGCATGAGGAACGGCGCCAAGCCGACCCACGCCGTCCCGTCGAACGTCTCCACCTCGAGGCTCGGCGGGAGCAGTGCCTGCACGGCCACCGCGTCGAACCGCCAGTGCAGGAACGTCAGCTGCTCCCAGCGGTGCACCATGACGGGCCGCTCGACGTCGAACGGGCACGCGGCCGGATCAAGTGTCACAACGGCGGGTCCGTGCACGGCGGCGGAGGCGAGCCGGGCGGCCGATCAGGAGGCGACGGGCGCGGGTAGGGCTCGGTGAAGCCCGAACCCGGGTCCTCGGTCCTGAGGTAGCGGAGGACGCCGCGGGCCACGGCCTCGCCCTCCACCTGTTGCACGTCGGCCCGGGCGACGAGCTCGGCTTCGGGCGGGTTGGTGATGAAGGCCAGTTCGGCGAGCGCGCTGACGATTTGTCCCGGCAGGCGCAGGACGGCGTAGTAGTCGCCGCGCGCGCCTTGGCGGTACTTCGCTCCCGCGTCGCGATCGCCGACCCAGGCGACCGGGTAGCGGGAGAGGGCGGCCACTACCTCCTCGTAGATCAGACCCGACAGGCGCTTCGAACGGGTGGAGCCGATCTGGTAGTAGGTCTCGGTTCCCGGTCGGAGCGACGGTCCGTCCGGGTCGGCGTTGTGGTGGATCGACACGAACGCCTGCGCCCGCACGGCTCGCGCGATGTCGGCCCGAGGCTGGAGGTCCATGTCGTAGTCACCGGTGCGCGTGAGCAACGCCGACACGCCGGCCGCCTCCAGCGCCCCCTTCGCGTAGCGGGCGACGGCGAGATTGACCGGCTCTTCCTGGAGACCGGAAGGCGAAACCGCCCCAGGGTCCTTACCGCCGTGCCCCGGGTCGAGGACGACGGCCGCCGCCGGAGTGGGCGTGCCGTCGGTGATCTCCGCCGGCCGCCCGCACGGCGTCGACACCACCCACCCGTTGCCGGCGCGGGAAATCACCGGAACGACGACGCCCGATCGGGTGACGACCGCGCCCTGACCCACGAGCACGGTCGAGGAGGTCGTCGTCGTCGCCGGACCACGGCCGAGGGCAGCGCCACCTCCGTCCGAGCCGCCACATGCGGCGCCGAGCAGAGACAGCGCCGCGGCCGCGGCGAACGGCGCCCGCGCCTTCACGGGCGGATCCCGTAGCGAGCCAGCACCGCGGCCGCGTTCGGGAAGACCCGGACAAGGGACGCCAACAGGTCCGACGGGGTGGCGATGCGGTAGGCGTTGTCAGCCGCGTAGATGCGCAGCGCGCAGTCGACCTTCTCGACCGGCCCGAGGGCGGCCAGGGCCTGCGCGCCCTGTACGTAGGCGCCGAGGTAGAACGCGTCCGATGCGTCCCAGTACGTCATGGTCTCGGTGGTGCGGCCCCGGACGGCGGCCGGGATGGCGGTGGCCTGGTAGTCGTCGACCGTGTCCTCGTAGCGGGCCTCCACCCAAGTCGTCAGGGCCTCGTCGAGCCACGGATCACGGGCTTGGTTGTTGCCGACGAGGGCGTAGAACCACTGGTGGCCGACCTCGTGGGTGAGCACGTCGTTGGCGGTGCCAGGACCGTGGAGGATGTGGCCGGGGTACTCGATGCCGGTGCTGATGCCCGGCGTCACCGACACCGCGAAGGTGCGCCACGGGTAGGCGCCGAAGCGGCGGCTGCTCGCTTCCAGCACGGCGATGGCCCGGTCGAGGTAGGGCTGGGGTGACTCGCGGACGTCGGCGTCGACGCCGACCACAACCTGCACCGGGTCGGGCGCGTGGGCCACGCCGGTCGCAGTCGCGAAGTGGCCGACCGCGAGCGATACGTCGCGCATGCCCGTCGCCGTCCAGTGCCCGGGCCGGTCAAGGTCGCCGCTCGCGATGGCGCCGTAGCCGTCGGGGGTGGTGACCGTGAGGTCGAAGTCGGCCGCGGGCGCGGTCGACGCTTCGGCGAACCGGGTCGTCGGCGGGTCGTCCGTCCAGCCTTTGCCGGGGGTCCATTCGAGGATGGGGAAGAACGATCCGAGCCGGACGCTGTCGCGCTCGGCCGAGATCCGGTCGCGCGCCGGTTGAGGCAGGTGGAGGCTGAAGCTGAGTCGGGCCCGGACGCCCTGGCCGCGCGGGATGGCCGCCGCGGCGCTCAGGACGAGCGCGGTGGGGTCGTCCCGGGACGAGGCATCCGCCGCCGGTCGGCCGTCGATCTCGACCGGGCCCACGATCTCCAGGAAGGCGCCCTCGTTTCGCTGCCGAGGCCCGTTGGGCCACAGCCGGAACACGACCCGATCGGTGTCGAAGTCAAGCGTGAAGCGCACGTCGATCGTGCCTGTGACGGTCGCCGCCTTGGGCCTGACGTCGAGGGTCATCACGTACCGCGGCCGACTCGGGTCGGGCGCCCGCCGGGCGGGGACACCGGGGCACGCGGGGTCATCGGCGATCGTGGTGGCCGGCGAGGCGGCCGGCGTCGTGGCGGGGGTGGTGGCCGGCGTCGTGGCGGCGGTGGCCTCTGGGGGGGCGCCTGCGAGGTTCGCGCCGCCGTTCGGGCGGCACGCGGCGAGGGCCGCGAGCATCGTGGCGCCGAGGACCGGCACCAGCGCGCCGCGGACCGGCGCCAGCGCGCCGGGGAGCTTCGTCTGCGTCGAGGGCGTGGCTACAGGTCTACCTGATCGGCCCGCGTACCCACGCGCACCTGCCGGTTAGGTTGGGGCTCGACAAGTGAGGCGGAGGTGGCGGATGCGGCAGGGGCGGCAAGGCTAAGCACGTGTTGCAGCCGTGATCGGCGTCTTGGGCTTGGCACCGGCGGCGCCGGCGTCGCGGGACCGGGCGTGCGCCCGCTCGCCGTTCTGACGCCGTTGCCGAACCGTTACGTCGCCGTGAGGTGGCTGCAACGGTTCTGCCTCAGGATCAGGACAGTCAACCACTCAAGGAGAAACGACTGTCATGACCAGGACGGCAAGGAAGCTTTTCCCGGCGGTTGCCGTAGTTGCGGTGCTCAGTGCAGCTTGGGGCACGGCGGCCGCGTTCAACGGCGACACGCCCCGACCCGCGGCCCAGGTGCGCTCGACCACGACGACACCTGCGGCGCGCCCGATGCCCACGACCACGCCCACGACCACGCCCACGCCCACGCCCACGAGCACGCCCACGCCCACGACCACATCCGCGCCAACGACCGCGCCGGTCACTGCTCCCTCCAGCCCCACCACCCTCCCGCCCACCACGACCCCGGCCGCGGCCCAGGTGTCCGTGGCGTCCCTCCACGTCGTGCCCGACCCGCCTCCGACCGAGAAGCGGGCGGCCGACTGCGGCGACCCCGCCGACGGCGGCTACCGGCCGGCGACCGAGGCACAGTTCCGGACCGCCGTGGCGCGGGTGTGGCTGCTGTGCCAAGCCCCCTCGTTCTTCGGCGGCCGCGAGGCCGGCGTGGAGATCAATGCCGATGGGACGTGGTCCAAGCTCGAGTGGAAAGCGAACGGCACGCTTGTTCGCGCCGCGGGGCGGGGCAATGAAGGCGCATGGCGGGCGGTCGACACCAGCGCCATGAACGGCACACCGACCTACCAGATCGACTTCGACGTCGACGGCGGCCTGGCCTCGGCCACCCCGGTGTTCGGGGCCGGGCGCTCGAAGGTCCGCCTCGACAACATGGGCGTCTTCGTGGCTGACTACATTCCGGCTCCTCCCGGGACTTCAATCAGCTAGCCCCGGCTTCTTCGGCGCGTTGGAACCGCCAGCGCGCCGCTCCACCGGTTCGACCGTTGCAAGCGCCGTCGTCCCACGAGGGCGTGCGGCGGTGCGCGTGCCGGATTCGGCCTCCGCCGGCCGGGTGTTCGGGCCTACCGCGTGCAGCCGGGCGATACGCATACACGCTGGTGCATCATGGGGACCCGATGGTCGATCTCAGCCCGTTCGCCCAGGTCGCCGCGGCCGCCCACGGCCTCTGCGTCGTGTCGACGCTTCGAGCGAACGGGACCATCCAGTCGTCGGTGGTGAACGCCGGCGTGCTCGACGATTCGCCGACGGGCGGTCCGGTCGTGGCCTTGGTGGCCCACGGGGGGACGCACAAGCTGGCCAACCTGCGGGCCCGACCGGTGGCCACCATCCTGGCTCGGGCGGGCCTGCCGTGGGCGTCGGTCGAGGGGAGCGCCGTGCTGTGCGGGCTCGACGACCCCCTTCCCGGCGTCGACGGGGAGCGTCTCCGGTTCCTCCTGCGCGAGATCTTCACCGTCGCGGGCGGGACCCACGACGACTGGGGGACCTACGACCGGGTGATGGCCGAGGAGCGCCGGACCGCGGTGCTGATCGTGCCCCGGCGCTCCCACTACTTCAGCGGCGTCGACGAGCCCCGTCAGGGCTGACGGCCGAGGAATGCGACCGCCCTGTCGGAGGCGGACGCGCCGTCCGCAACCGCGATCGCCGGCGCGAACTCGCCGGCCCGGTTGGCGGGATCGCTGTAGAGCATGGCGGTGAGCTCCGAGGTCGCCTCGGCCAAGTCGTCGGGGATCCTCGGGTCCTGGCCGGTGGCAGCCGCCAGGTCGGAGCCGTGGATCGCGGACTCCATCAGCAGGAGCCGCCGGGCGATGACGTTCGGCGTGGGTCCCCATGGGAACTCGGTGGCGGCGTCGGCGTCGGCGCCGGCCCACGCCTCCAACACCCCCGGCCACGCCGCGTCGTAGGTGGCGCCGGGCTCGTCCCCGCACAGGTCGATGGTCGGATCGACCTGCGGGCTGACGTTCCCGACGGGCACGCCCGCGGCGAAGGCCTGGGCGGCGCCGATCATGTGCGTCATCAACATCCGAACGGTCCAACCTTCACAACGCGTCGGGTCGTCGAGCTGATCGGTCTTCACGTTGTGAACAACTCCGGACGCCCACTGGAACGCTTCTCGCAACTTCTCGTCGGGCATGGCTCCCCTCCCTTGTGGCTGGTACACGGTGATTGTGGTTCCGGATTACGAAAGGTGCGGCTCGGCGAGGCTGACGTGGTAGCGCGTGGCCTCGGGCGGCGCGGCCAGGACGTCCGGCAGCAGCGCGAGCACGGCGCCGACTTCCGGCAGCGACTCCTGCGTGTCCATGGCCCCCGGATCCTCGAACACCTCGGTGGCGATGAGGCAGTCGGGGTCGCTGAGGTCGCGGCCGATGTCGAAGTTGATGACGCCGGGCAGAGCCCGGCTGGGGCCGATCACGTCATTGAGCACGGTGACCGCCTGGTCGACCTTGTCCGTCTGGCAGCGCATCTTGAAGCGAACGATGATCATGGCACTCCCTTTCGTGGCAACCGGTGGGGCCGGCCGCCTGATTTGCTTTTCGCCTCGGAACCTACGGGTGGCCCCTTTCACCGCCCTTTCACCGGGCTGCCACTATTTCTGGGTGACGCTCGTCGGTGTCCTCGGTCCGGTTTGCCTGATGCAGCCCGACGGGGTCGAGATCCGGCTCTCCTCCGAGCGCCAACGCCGCCTCCTCGCCGCTCTCGCCCTGTACTCGGACCGCGTGATTGAGACCGATTCCCTCGTCGAGATGATCTGGGGGGCGAGCGATGCGGCCGGGCCGGAGAACCCGGCGGCCGCGCTGCACACCCTTGTCGCGCGCCTTCGCAAGGTTCTCCCGGCGGGGGTGTCGGTCCTCACCGACCACCGCGGCTACCGCCTCAGCGCCGCCTCCGCCGAGATCGACCGCGACGCCTTCGTCGAGCACCTCAACGCCGCGAACGCGTCTGCGGAACCAGGATCCCGCTTGGAGGAATTGGGCGCTGCGCTGGCGCTGTGGCGCGGCATCCCATTCGCCGAGCTCGATCACCCTCTCGCCATCCCCGAGGTGGCCCGGCTGAACGAGCTGCGAACCGTCGCCGCCGAGCAGCATGCGTCGGTTCTGCTGGCGCTGGGGCGGACCGGCGAGGCCATCGCGGCCCTCGAGTCCCTGGCCCTCGCCGAGCCGTTGCGCGAAGGAACGGTCGCCCTCCTCATGCGTGCCCTCGCCGCCGCCGGCCGCCAGGGCGACGCGTTGGCGGCCTACGCCCGCCTTCGTCGTGTCCTGGCCGATGAGCTCGGCCTCGAGCCCACCCGGGAGCTGCGCGCCCTCGAAGAGCGTTTGCTGCGCCAAGAGCTGACCGACCCCGAAGCGCCGGCTGGTGCAGACGCGGCGTCGGCGCGGGGCGGCGTACCCCGACCCCGCTTGCCGGTCAGCTCCTTCATCGGCAGGCGGGCTGAGCTGGACGCGACCGTGTCCGCGCTCCGCCGGTGCCGGCTGGTGACCCTCTGCGGCCCCGGCGGCGTCGGCAAGACTCGGCTTGCCCGGCACGCGGCCGCCGTGATGGTCGACGACTACCCCGACGGCGTCCAGCTGATCGATCTCGAGGCGGCAAGGTCTCGCAGCGAGCTCGTCGCCACGATTGCGGCCGCCCTGCGCCTCACCGCCTCGGGCGAGGAGTCGCTCGAGGACCGCATCGTCTCGGTCCTCGCCGTGCGCCGGCAGCTGCTCGTGCTGGACACCTGCGAACACGTGGTCGAGGCCGCGGCGGACGTCGCCGAGTCAATCGTGACGGAAACCGACGGCGTCGATGTGCTCGCCACCAGCCGGGAGCCCCTGCGCGCCGACGGCGAGCAGTTGCTTCGCATCGGCCCGCTCAGGCTCGAGGAGGCGGTCGCGTTGCTCGCCGACCGCATTCGGGCCGCTGATCCGGCTGTTTCTCCGATCGACACCGACCACACGCTGCTCACCGAGGTCGCCGGACGGCTCGACGGCTTACCGCTGGCGTGCGAGCTGGCCGCCGCGCGCGTGCCTTCGCTGGGACTGCCTGCTCTGCTCGAAGCTCTCGACGAGCCGCTCACCCTGCTCCAGCACGGGCGGCGCACGGCGACGTCCCGGCACCGGTCCCTCCGCGACGTCGTTCGATGGTCGATCGACTTGCTCGGCGAGCCTCAGCGCGAGGTGTTCGCCCGCCTGTCCCGGTTCGCAGGCGCGGTCGAATTCGAGGCGATGGCCTCGGTCGGGCCGGCCGCCGAGCTGTTGGCCGACCTCGTCGACCACTCGCTCGTCGTACGCGTGCCCGGCGAGCTGCCCCGCTACGGCTTGCTGGAGACGCTTCGCGCCTACGGCCGGAGCGAACTGTCGGCCGGGCTGGAGCCAGAGGTGTTCGACCGTCGCCACGCAACCTGGGCCGGCCGCCTCGTCGCCGAAGTCGCAGCTGCGCGTCGCGGCCCGACCGAGTCGGCGGCGAGACGTCGATTCGACGCGCACCTGGCGGACCTGCGCCAAGCGCACGCCTGGCTGATGGCGACCGGGTGCATCGAGGAACTTCTGGCGATGGACGTCGTGCTCGCCGAGCTGGCCTTCGAGCGGGGCTTGGTCGAGCTCACGCAGATGGTCGACGACTTCCTGTTGCATCTGTGCGGCGACGATGAGGAGGGAGGCCCCTCTCATCCGTCGCTGGCCCGGCTACTCGGCCTGGCGGGCCAGTCGTCCTGGCAGCGTGGCGACCACGTCGCGTGCGAACGGCGCTGCCGGCGCGCCCTCGACATCGCCGCCCGCGCCGGAAGCCCGGCGGCCGGACGCGACGCCCACGAATGTTGGGGGAACCTCCGCCAGTTGCAAGGACAATGGGACGAGGCCCGCGAGCACCTTTTGGCGGCGGTTGAGCTCAGCCGGCAGGCGGACGACCCGCTGACCGCCGGGCTGGCCCTGAGCGACCTCGTGCTTGTCGAGGCGTATGCCGGCGACGACGCCGCCGCCGCCCGCCACGAGCGGACCCTGTTCGACCTGGCCGAGGAGACGCGGTCGCCGTCGCTCCTCGCCTTTGCCTCCTATTGCGCGGGGGAGCGCCGAGCCGAACGAGACCCGGCCACGGCGGCGCCCTATCTCGAGGAAGCGATCCGACACGGCGAGGAGGCTGACACGCTCACGGCCGCCTACGCCCGGCACACGCTGCTTACCACCGGCGCACGCGCGGCTGACCCCGAGGTCGCGCTGCCCGAGTTCGCCGCGCTGATCGACTACTGGCTCGGGCTCGGCGCCTGGGGCACGCTCTGGCTCGCCATCCGGGCTCTCGCCGAAACGCTCTCGCGCTGCGGCCGGCATCGCGACGCCGTGCGGCTTTTGGCCGCGCACGAGGCGAGCAAGCGTGCCGCGCCGCTCATCGGCGCCGACGCCGTCCGCCGGGACGCCGTCCTCGCCCGGGCTCGCGAGTCGCTCGGCGGCGAGTTCGACGCCGCGGCCGCCGAAGGCCGTCATCTCGGCGACGCCCGCGCTGTTGCCCTCGCCCGCCGCCTGGCGTACTGATGCGTCGCCGCGTGACGCGGGCGCGGGCCTCGAAACCTCGATGAGTGGGGATGGCGACGCGCCGCGCCGGCCAGTGACCCCGCTCGGGCGCCCTGCCAAGTAGCCGATGTCCTCCTGCTCCCAGCCGCGGATCACCGTCCCGCCCGAGTACCGCGAAAACCCCTGGGAGTTGGTCAAGAAGCGCCATCAGGTCCTCCACGAGCGCATCCGGGCGCAGCGCTCCTGCATCCGCGCGGCGAGCTAACCGCGCTACGAACGCGAGGGGAGCTCGTCGAGCAAAGGCGCTGTCGCTTCAATCGACGCTTCGTTCGACCTCGGCCGGGGCGGCGTCGAGCACACGATGCGGAGGAGCCGGCCGCGCCGTGGGTTCACCGGGTCGCCGCACCCGGAACGATCGATCGGCGTGGACCCAGCGCTGTGAGTGAGCGTCGCTCACAACCGGCGAGCGTGCGACGGGCAGGCCAGCGGCACGCTTCCCCAGGGCCGCTGCGGGGTCACCGAGAGCGTGGCCGAGTCGAGGCATATGTGATCAGGAAGTCACGCCGCCAACACGTGCCTCGTCTCGTTGTCCCCGCCATGGCTCCCGCGAGCTTCCACAGAGGTGGAACGTAGGGTAGGGGGTGGGTTGTGGTGATTGCCGATCGACAGCAGACCGACGCCTGCGGCAAGCGCTCCAGATCGACGTTCCGGGAACGTGGCGATGGCCGGGCTGGGCCACAGAACGGCCTCCGCCTGCCGGGCTGGCACCCTACGCCGCTCGGACGCTGATATCGTGCTAGCCAACATGTTGATATCAGGATGGAGGTATGGTCGTGCGCACGGTCGTGGACATCGACGAGAACTCACTGCGCGAGGCGCGCGCAGCATTGGGCACCACCACCAAGGTGGAGACCGTCAACCGCGCACTTGCTGAGGTGGCAGCTCTGGCCGCGCGTCGGCGCGATCTGAAGCGGCTCCTCAGCGGTGGTCTGTCGGCTCTCGGCGACCAGGAGCTGTACCACGCGGCGTGGCGGTAGCCACCCACCTCGCCGACAAGAGCGCGCTCGCCCGCATCAGCCACGTGGCGGTCGCTCGCCGACTCGGACCGATGATCGAAGCCGGTCTCGTCGGCACCTGCGGCATTATCGAGCTCGAGGTGCGATTCTCGGCGCGCTCGCACGCCGAGTACGAGGAGATCAGCCGCGACCGCAGCCTCGGCTATGAGTCGTTCCCCATGCCCGACGAGATATGGGACCGCGCCCTCGGAGTGCAGCGTGCGCTCTGCGAGCATGGCCACCTTCGCGCCGTGAAGTTCCCGGACCTGCTTATCGCCGCAACCGCCGAACGTCACGGGCTCGTCGTGCTCCATTACGACGCCGACTACGACCTCATCGCCCGCGTTACCGACCAGGCTTGCGAATGGGTCGCACCCCAGGGCTCCGTCCCCTGAGGCACGTGCGAGACAAGATTGAGCACGACCACGAGCGGAGCGTCGGTGGCGTTCTCCCAGCCGAGCGACGGAGTCCAGCCGGGCCCGCGGCGTCGCGGTCCGAGAGCACATTGATCGACGTTCTCGCGCCTGCAACGCGGCTCCTGCGCGAGGGGGAGCGATCCGCCGGGAGACCGGTGCCGGCCACCCCCGCCCGTCAGGGGCCAGCCTGCCACCGCGGGCGTACACCTCTGTCAGCTCCTCTCGGGGCGGGCAATGACACGGGAAGGCGGGACAGCGGCCTGGTGCCATCACCCCTCGAGCTCCACCGACAACTCGGTGAGCTATGCACCGCCAGTGACTGTCGAAAGGAAGGTGGGCCAGGCCGACCCAGTCGTGCGGCATCCGGCGTCGATTCGACCGACATCGAGCTCGCCATCATCCCGCGGTCGTTATGGAACGAGCGGGCGGGCGGAAGCCTGATGTCAGCCGTCACCTCGACGGTGTACGGAGCGTCGTGCACTCGGCAACCCTTGTAGGCGGCAGACACCTTCTTGGGCACACACATGCGCCACGCGTCGACGAGCAACTGTGCAGTTCGTCGACGTCGATGGCGTCGAGACGGACGCAGACCCACCGGTACCGCATGTCGGAGAGGCGAGGCATGAGGAACTTGTCGGGCTCCGAGGCGACGAGCGCCTCACGCTCCTCCCTGGGGAACCCGAAGCCCATGATCGTCTCGTTAGGGGAGAACGCGGCGTAGACGATCTGGCCAACGCGGAACTTCACCTGGTCGCGCACGAACGCCTCGTAGGAAAGAGGGAGCGTGGCGGCGATCGCCCTGGCGTCGTCGATCGTCACCCCCATCGGCGGAGCAGCAGGTCCGCGAGGTTTCCATAGCCGCAAGACGGATCGCCCCGCCCGAACTCATCGCCGCACGGGCACACCGGCCGGTCGAGAAATCCGGGGAGGCCGGAGGCAGCGGGCCATTGCCTCGACAGTGGTCGCCAAGGACGGATTACCGGGAGCTCCGGTTCCACCGATCCTTGCCGCTGCGGCCGACATCCCGGGCCGCGTCGTGCTCCGCCTCGCTCCCGTTCTGGCACACGTCGCCGCCCGCGACGGACAAGGCAAGCCCGCCGAGGACCCGCGCCTCGAACCGTTTCGTCGCTGTGACGCCCTGGGGTGAATACCTCATGTCCGCGGACACCGCCGCTTTCAAGATGGCCTCATCTCGACCAAGGAGGAACGCAAGATGAGGACACGACGGGGCATCGGGGCTGTGGGTGCGGCGCTTGTAGTTGGCACGCTGCTGGCAGGAAGCGGTCCAGCGCAAGCGGCCGGCGCCGAGGTGCCGTTCACAGCCAAGCTTGACGGCCAAATCGCATTTACCAGCGACACCACCGTTGCGTGGTCGGGTACGGGCACCGGCCTCCAGCTGGGCTCGGCCACCGGCAGCGGCAGCATCGCCCTGACCGGCCCGGACGACGGTTGCCCCGGCGGCATCGCCAACGTCCATACCGCCACCCTGACGGCGGCCAGCGGGGACACGCTGACGTTGACAAGCGCGGACGTGGCCTGCCCGGTCAGCCCGTATGAGTTCCACGGCAGCGGTCACTGGACGGTGACGGCCGGTACGGGCCGGTTCGCAGGCGTGACCGGCAGCGGTTCGATCATTGGCCACGGCAACTTCGCCACCGGCGTGTTCACCGTCAGCTGGACCGGTTCCTTGACGCTGTAGCCGTCCGCCTGACAGCGGCGATGCGCCTACGCCGGGCGCATCGCCGTTCGCCGCGGTCGGGCAGCCCAAGCCCGGGACGTCGTCACCCGCCCGGCGCCGCTCCGGCCGCCACCAGCCCGTGCTGCGCGGCGCGCATCGTCGCTGCCGCCCGGTTCGTCACTCCGAGCTTCATGTAGATCCGCTCCACGTGGTTGGCCCCGTCGGGCCGTCCGTGGCGGTCGCCGACGCTGCGCAAGGCGCTCCTGTCGTCACGGATGGCGGGCCTGCGGGAGCACGGCGTCGACCCGAGCGGCAAGACGCTGGGCGAGTTGACCGTCGCCGTGTGGGGAGCAGCCCTTGACCGCTCGACCTGGGAGCAGGTTCGCGCCGTGCTGCTCAACCCGGAGCGCAGCACCCATGTCCGCACGCCGAGCAAGTACCTGCTCACAGGCCTGATCCACTGCGGCGGGTGCGGAGGCGCCATGTTCTCCCGGCCCCGCGACAGTCACGCCAAGCGCTACCTCTGCGCCGGCCGCCGACCGGGCCACCAGCTGGCGATAGTCGCGCCGCCCGTCGACGAGTTGGTCGCCGGAAGCGTCCTTCGGCTCCTAGCTACTCCGTCGTTCCGCGAAGTGCTGCTTGCCGGTGTGGAGGGGATCGACGAGGGGTCGATGGGCCGCACGCTGTCGGACCTTGGTGCCGCTCAGGGCCGCATGCAGTACCTGGACGACGACTTCTACGTCCGCGGCGTGCTGCCTGAGGGGCGGTACCGGTCGATCAGGGCCAAGCTCGAACGCGAGATCGACCGGCTCCACGCCCTGGCGGACACCGCCACCAAGCAACGCATCGTCAAGTACCCCGACCCTCGCGCCTTCTGGGCAGGGGCGGACTTCCAGCAGAGGAGGGAGCTGGTGCGCCTTGTGGTCGATCGCGTGACCGTCGGGCCCGCACGTCCTGGTGTCGGGCGGTTCGACCCTTCTCGGGTGCGAGTGGAGTTCCTCGCTATGACGCGGACGGAACCGCTTGGGAGCACGAAGCGCGATGAAGGCGGACGTTCCGTAGCGGGATCGGCTTGCGACACCAAGCAGCGAGCCGGATGCTCGGGAGGCGTCGCGCCGGTGCCGAAGTCACGTTGCTCCTGCGACTCTTGCCACGGGGAGAAGCGGCCTACATACTTCGCCTGTGCAAGGCGGCGAGCTTGGCTATCGAAGCTCATGGGACGGTTTTTGGCGGGGCGTTGCCGTAACCAAGGGCGAGGTGCTCTGGGATAGCGATCCATCGGACGCGGTCGTGCGCGAGCTGCCGATGTTCGCTCCCTACCTGGAATCCGCGCTGACCCTGCTCGATGTCGGCTGTGGCAACGGACGACAGAGCTTTGCACTCGCCGAGCACTTCCCACGGGTTATGGGTGTCGACCTCTCGGCCGAGGCCATCCGGGGCGCGCGGGCCCTTTACGAGCGGGACAACCTCGAGTTTCGTGTTGTCGACATCCTCGACGACGACGAGGTGGCCCACCTGCACGACGAGCTCGGTGACGCCAACGTCAACGTGCGGGGCGTGCTCCACCAGCTTCGCGCCGAGGACCTTGCCGCCGCGGTGCGGATGATCGCCACGCTGGTCGGCTGGCGGGGCAAGGCCTTCGTCGTCGAGCTGTCGCCTTCGGCCGAGGGGTTGTTCAAGTCGCTCGCGAGCGACCCCAGCGGCCCGCTGCCAAGCTCGCACGCGTGTTCCAGCACGGCATCGTGCCGGTGGCGCTGGCCCCGGCCCAGGTTCGGGAGTTGTTCATGGCGGAGGGGTTGGCGGCTGTGTTCACCGGTGCCTCTGTGATCGTCACTACTCAGGTCGGGCCGGGGGGCCAGCCACTCGAGGTGCCATGCGACGCGTGGCTGTTCTCGCGCTCTGCCTAGAGTGCGGCGTCAGACGGCGGAAGGAGTCGGTGACCTTGTCAGGCGGCGATGGAGTTCGTCCGCTGAGGGATCCCGCAACGGGATCCGCCGATCCCTGAGCGGGAGCTTGGTTCGCCAAACTGCCGCCACGAGAACGCCGCCATCCAGCGCCGAAATCACGCGGATCTGTCGTGCGCCAGCGCGTGCAC
>JAHFUQ010000049.1 GCA_023265045.1 Acidimicrobiia bacterium | reverse complement strand
AGGTGCAGCCCACGCTGTTCAACGTCCGCCAGCAGATCGAGCAACTCCAGGCGCAGCGGGCGAGCCTGGAGCAGGCGGCTGCGATGGCGACGATCGCGGTGGCCTTGTACGAGCCCGGGACACGTGGACCGGCGGTACCACCCGACCAGAGCGAGCTCCGTCGGCGGCTCGGCCAGGCGGTCGGCGGCGCGGTCTCGGTGGTCGGCGGGATGATCGTCGTCCTGGGCTGGGCCGCCCCCGTAGCGGCGCTCGGCCTCGCCGGTTGGGTCACCGTTCGGATCCGGCGGCGGCGGGTTGCCACCGCTTGATTGGCGGAGGGAGCGGGATTCGAACCCGCGGGGCTCGTCGCCCAAGGCTTTTCAAGAGCCTCGCATTCGGCCTCTCTGCCATCCCTCCGGGGTGACGGGGACAGGCTACCGGCGCACCTGGGCGCGGAGGCGGGCGAGCCAGTCGTCGGCGGCGCGCCACGAGGCCTCGGCGTCCCGGCGGATCTCCGGGCCGTGGGGGTGGGCGGCCGGGTAGGAGCCCACGAACTTGAGGTTGCGGAGTTGGGCGTGGAGGTCGCGCAGGCAGTCGGCGACGACCTCGTCGTCGATGTGGCCCTCCAGGTCGATGATGAAGCAGTAGTCGCCCAGGCTGTGCTTGGTGGGGCGCGACTCGAGCTTGGTGAGGTTGATGTTCCGGGCGGTGAACTGGCCCAGGATGCCGTGCAGACTGCCCGGCTGGTCCGCCTTCTGGAAGCAGACGATCGTCGTTTTGTCGTGGCCGGTCGGCTCGGGGATCCCGACCTCGGGGCGGGCGACGGTGACGAAGCGGGTGGTGTTGCCGTCGTGGTCCTCGATGCCCTCCGCCAGCACGTCCAGCCCGTACAGCTTGGCCGCCAGGGCGGTGCCCACGGCGGCGGCGCCCTCGCCCACCTCAGGGGCGCCCAGGGCCACGAGCCGGGCCGCTTCGGCCGTCGACGTGGCGGCCACGACCGCGGCCGCCGGCAGCTGCCCGGTCAGGAAGCGCCGGCACTGCGCGGCGGCGTCGGGGAACGACACCACGCGCCGCACGTCGGCCAGCGCCATCCCTGCGGGCGCGAGCAGGTTCTGGTGCACCCGCAGCACGGTCTCGTGCTGGATAAGAAGGTCGTGCTCGAAGATGAGGCCGTCGAGGACCTGGCGGACAGTGCCCTCGATCGAGTTCTCGAGGGCCACGAAACCGACGTCGACCGTGCCGGCGGCGGTGGCGGCCAGGACGTCGGGCATCGAACGCAGGGGGACCAGCTCGCCCGACGCCAGGTCGGGCTCGCCCAGGAGGGCCTCTTCGGTAAAGGTCCCCGGAGGGCCGAGAAAGCCGACTCGGAGGGGGCTGGCAGCGGTCACGGTGCACGACGATAGGGCAGCGGCCCGTCGAGCCCGGCGATAATGCGTCCGTGGACGAGCCGACCCTCCGCCGGTTGCTGGACGACGTGCGCTCCGGCGCGCTGCCCGCCGACGAGGCCGTCGCCCGCCTGCGCCGGCTGCCGTTCGCCGACCTGGGCTTCGCCCGGGTGGACCACCACCGGGCGCTGCGCCAGGGGCTGCCCGAGTCGGTCTACGGCCCTGGCAAGGCGCCGGAGCACTGCGCCGAGATCGTCGCCGAACTGCTAAGCGAGCCGGGCGGGCCCGTGCTGCTGACCCGGGCGGACGAGACCCAGGTAGCCGCGACGATGGCCCGCAACCCGGGCGCGGTGCGCACGGGCCGGACGCTGGCGTGGCGGGCGCAGCCGCCGAAGCCGGGCCGGGTCGTGGTCTTGACGGCGGGCACCGCGGACTTGCCGGTGGCCGAGGAGTGCGTCGCCACGCTGGCCGCGTTCGGCGTCGCGCCCGTGCTGGTCGCCGACGTGGGCGTCGCGGGGGTCCACCGGCTGCTCGTGACGGCGGACGAGCTCGCCGCGGCGGAGGTGATCGTGGTCGTCGCCGGCATGGAGGGCGCCCTGGCCAGCCTGGTGGGGGGGATGGTGGCCGCGCCGGTCGTCGCCGTGCCCACCAGCGTCGGCTACGGCGCCGCCTTCGAGGGGGTCACGGCCCTGCTCGCCATGCTGGCCAGCTGCGCGGCCGGCATCACCGTCGTGGGCATCGACAACGGCTACGGGGCCGCCTGCGCCACGCTGCGAATCCTGGGATGAGGCGATGACGCCGTGAGCGGCCCACCCACCCTCGCGTGGTTCCACTGCTTCGCCGGGATCGCCGGCGACATGGCCCTGGGCAGCCTGCTCGACGCCGGCGCCGACGTCGACGAGGTGCTCGCCATCGTGCAACGGATCCCGGTCGGCGGCTGGCGGATGGACGTCGAGCCGGCCATGCGGTCCGGGATCGCCGCGACCCGTGTCCTGGTGCGGGCGCCGGACGACGCCGTCGTGCGCACCTACGCCCACATCTCGGGCCTGGTCGACGAGGCCCGCCTGCCCGACCGGGTGCGCGACCGGGCCCAGGCGACGTTCGCGGCGCTGGCCCAGGCGGAGGGACGGCTGCACCGCCGCCCGACCGAACAGGTCCACTTCCACGAGATCGGGGGCGTCGACGCCATCGTCGACATCGTCGGCGTCTGCGCCGCTCTGGAGGTCCTGGGGGTGGACCAAGTGCGCGCCAGCCCCGTCGCCACCGGGATGGGGATGGTGCGCACGCTGCACGGGATGCTGCCCAACCCGGCGCCTGCGGTCGTCGAGCTGTTGCGGGGGGCGCCGACCTACGGCCGTGACGTCGGCGTCGAGCTGACGACGCCTACCGGCGCGGCGCTGTTGGGCGCCATGGCGAGCGGCTACGGGCCGTTGCCCCCAATGACGATCTCCGCCACGGGGTTCGGCGCCGGCGAGCGGGAGCTGGACGACCTCCCCAACCTCACCCAGGTGGTCATCGGCGTCGCCGCCGCGGCCGCCGAGCCCGGCCAGCCGGTCGTCCACCTCGAGGTGAACGTGGACGACGCCACCGGCGAGGTGCTGGCCCACGCCGTCGCCGCCCTGCTCGACGCCGGCGCCCACGACGCATGGGTCACGCCCATCGTCATGAAGAAGGGCCGCCCCGCCTACACGGTGTCCGCCCTGGGCGACGAGGCGCTGGCCGACCAGCTGGGCCGCGTCCTCGCTCGGGAGACGGGGTCCCTCGGCATCCGCGGCCACCGCATGGAGCGGTGGCCGGCGGCCCGCGCCGCGTCCGAGGTCGACATCGAAGGCGTGCCCGTCCGGGTGAAGGTCAGCGCCGGGCGGGTGAAGGTCGAGCACGACGACGCCGCCCGTGCGGCTCGCCGCACCGGGCTGCCGTTGCGGGAGGTGGTGTCGCGGGCCGAGGCGGCGTGGCGGGCACGGCAGCCTGTCGAGCAGGACCCCGCGTAAAAGTCCGCGCACTTGGGGCCTCCAAGGCCCAAATGGCGCGAAACGTTGCGGGTTTAGGTCTCGGCGAACAGCTCCTCGCCGCGGCGCAGGCGGGCGGCGATGCGCACGACGTGGGGGAGCTCGCGGCGCGTGGGGGTGTGGGCGGCGAGGAAGCGGGCCGCGCCGGCGAGGATGAGGGCGCCTTCCTCCGAGCCCGGGGGCCACGCCGAGGACTGCCGGACGGCGGCCTCGACGGTCTGGAACCAGTGGAACTCGGCGTCCTCCGCCAGCAGGGCGCGGCCGAGGGCGGCCACCAGGCGAGCGGGGTCCCCGCCGTTGCGGACCCAGCCGTAGGCGATGGCGCCGGCCCGGTCGACCTCGCCTTGCTCGTCCCAGCACGCCTGCAGATCGGCCAGGTCAGGAAGGGTGTCGACACGGGGCGGGCGGGCCGCCGGAACGTTGAGGAAGCGGTCCAGGTAGACCTTGAGGGCGCCGTGCACGACGCCGCGCACCAGCAGCGGCGACGGATCGCGGGCCAGAGCCTGGTGGAGCCCGTTGGCGGTGGTGAAGCCGTGGTGGACGACGTCCCAGTCGCCGAAGTCGTTCTGCGTGTGGAACCGGGTGATACGCAGGGCGGCGGCCAGCGCCAGCGCCCGCCCCAGCTGCTCGGGCGTCGCGCCGGCCGCGATGGCGTCGCAAATGGCCTCCGCGATGTCCGCAGGCTCAGCGTCGAGCAGCCGCCAGCCCAAGGCGCTCACCTCGGAATCGTCGACCCCCTTCCCGAACGCGAGGCCCGCCAGGCGCTCGTTCGTCCGCTGGACAAGTGCGGCCAGGTCGTGCGGGTAGCGCCAGCGCCCGCCTTCCTCGGAACGGGACGCGCTCGCGGTCTGGTCGACCAGGGTCGGCAGGACCATCTCGGCGGCGCCGGCGCCGAGATGCTCGACGAGCTCGAACGCCTTGTTGGTGAAGTCGAGGGTGTGCCCGCCGTCGAGGAAGACGTGGTCGGTGACCGCCGCGAACATCATCCCGGCGACGGGCGCGCCGCCCTCCAGGGCCGTCACCAGCACCCGTTCGGCGGCTTCGCCGGAGCGGGTCTCGACGAAGCGGCGGTACCAACTGGTCAGGCGCTCGACAGGCAGGTCGGCGTGCCCCAGCGGCGTGAGCGGGAAGCGAGGCGGCCGGTTGCGGGTGTCCCGGGCCACGAAGGCGAGCCCGTGCACGAGGGCCAGGGGCCGGTCCTCGGGGTCGAGCCAGGGCAGCAGGTTGGCCATCGCGGTGAGGACGGTCAGCCCCGAGCCCCACCCTTGCTGGCGGTTGGCGGTTCCGAACTCCGCGCCGACCCGGACGATGTCGGCGGCCGCCACGCCGGCGTCGAGCAGCCCCATCACCGCCTTGGCCATCACCAGCGACAGGCCCTGTTCGAGGCCCTCGGCCAGCCGGCGCCGCAGGTGCTCGACCTGGCCGTCAGGCCCGTCGACGACCACGTACACGTCGTCGCCCTCGACCTCGACCGGGAAGGCGCGCACGTCGTCAGCGAACGGGTCGAGCGTCCCGCCGGTGGCGAGGTCGAAGCGGGCGTGGTGCCAGTGGCACGTCAGCAGCCCCTCCTCGACGGTGCCCCGGTGCAGCGGGAACCCCATGTGCGGGCAGCGGTCGTCCAGCGCGTAGGCCCGCCCGTCGCCGTCGCCGTCGCCGCCGCTCTCGCCCGACCAGAACACGCACACCGGGTGGTTGCCCGCCTTGGCGACGAGCCGCCCGTCGCTCTTCAGCTGTTCGAGCGATCCGGCCTTGACTCTCATGCGCACAGCGTACGGCGCGCCCGCAGCAATTCGGCCACCGACCACGCCTGGAACGGACAGCCGGTCGCCCCGTGGGGCGGGTCGCCGTCGGCCGTCTCCGACACCGAGCCGAGGCCCCACTCCCACAGGTGGGCGACGAGCCCGTCGAGCAAACCCTGCGCCGCGACCGTCGCGACCCCCGCGCTGGCCGCGGCGTCCACGTAGGGGCCGATCAGCCAGGGCCACACCGTGCCCATGTGGTAGGCCCGGTCGCGCCCGGCGGGTCCCCGCGGTGCGATCCGAGGTAACCGGGGTCGCCCGGCGGCAAAGAACGGAGGCCGAGCGACGTCACCAGCGGCGCGCACGCCTCGACGACGTCGCGCCGGCCCCGAAGCGGCGCATCGGGCAGCGAGACCGCCAGCAACTGGTTGGGGCGCACCGTCGGATCGTCGCCGCTCAGACCGTCGACGACGTCGTACAGGCCGCCGCCGTCGGCACGGGGGTACCGGGCGACGAACGACCGGCGCGCCGTCTCCGCCAGCGCCACCGTCGCCGCGGCGTCCCGGCCGACCCCAGCCTGCAACCGGGCCAGACCGGTGAGCCCACTCACCCACAGGGCGTTGACCTCGACCGGCTTGCCGGCGCGGGCGGTGACCGGGACCCCGTCGACCCGAGCGTCCATCCACGTCAGCGCCCACCCCTCGGCCCCCTGCGTGACGAGGCCGTCGGCCGGGTCCACCCGGATGCCGAACCGGGTCCCGGCCATGTGGTGGCGCACAATGCCCTCGAGCGTGGGGACGAGGGCCGCCGCCAGGTCGTCGTCATCCCCACCCGCCGCTTGGACGTGGCGCGCCACCGCGTGCAGGAACCACAGGGCGGCGTCGACGGTGTTGTACTCGGGCGCCGACATCGGCGGTGTTGGCCAGCATCCCCTCGGACACCAGCGCCGCGGCCCGCTCCAACAGCGCCCGCCCTTCGTCGAGCCGGCCCGTGCACAAGAACAGACCCTCGTAGGACGTCATCGTGTCCCGGGACCAGTCCCCGAACCACGGGTAGCCGGCCACCACCGTCGGCCCGGCCACGACGAACTGGTCAGCGGCCAGGGCCAATGCGGCGCCCGTCTCGTCGGCGGGACCAGCCTGCGCGATCACCGCCCGGGCTCGCCGGCGGGCGCCGGCGACCACCTCCTCCGCGGGCGGCGGGTCGGTCACGCCCCCAGCCCACGCCTCGAGCTCGAGCCGGACGGCGCCCGCATCGCCTGAGCGCACGAGCCGGTGCGCCACGCCCACCGCGGACGAGCCATGGACCATCGCCAGCTCCCGCTCCAGCACGACGTCGCCGACGGCCCAGCGCCAGCGCGGCACGCCGTCGGCCAACTCGAACGTCGCCAGGTGTACGTGCCCTTGCGGGTGCACGGCGCCGCTGGCCCACTCGTGGGTGGCCAGGCGGACACGGCGGTCGCCGAGCACCAGCACGGGATCGAGCGAGGCCAGCGCCAGCCAGCGGCCGATCGGGGGCTGGGTCGCGACGATCAGCAGGCCGTGGTAGCGGCGAGTGCGCAGGCCGCCGACCGTGCCCATGGCAAAGCCGCCCAGGCCGTCGGCGACCAGCCACTCACGCGAGCTCGCCTCCGCCCGCGAGCCGCAAACCTGCCGCCCGAAGCCGGCGCCCCCCATCAGGCGCCGGCCCCCGGGCAGGCGAGGCCTAGGTGTCTACGTGCTGCGTGCCCCCGGCCTTCGTGCACTCGGGGAAGGCGGTGCCGTACACGTTCCCGTACCACTGGTTGAGGTTGCAGTTCCCGTTCCGGTCCTGAAGGTCGTACGTCGTGCCGCCAAACGGGCCGCCCGGCGCGGGCGTCAGGAGCGGCTGGGTGGCGTTGCCAAACGACTGGTTGTAGAGGATCCGGTTCCCGAGGGCGCCCGGGTTGGCGCCCACCGGGCCTTGGACGACGATGCCGTTGTCCGAGTTGCCCGTGACGTAGTTGTAGATGATGAGGTTGCCGTTGGCCCGGTTGAACACGATGATCCCGCTGCCGCGCCGGGCCGACGAGGTCCGGACCCCGTTGTTCTGGACCGTGTTGTACATGAGCTGGTTGTTGGCGGAGCCGTTGAACAGCGAGATCCCGTCCAGCCCGTTGTGGAAGACGTAGTTCTGGGTGAGGTTGTTGCTCACCGAGAAAGGCTCGACGCGGATGCCGTCGTTGTCGGTGTCGGCGGGGGCGGCCGGGTTGCGCGAGGCGACGTTGTCGTAGACGGTGTTCAGGTCGATCTTGTTGCCGGACGACGTGCCCGATGTCGTGCGGGGGTGGTCGCTGTCCACGAGCGAGTAGACGCCAATGCCCGAGTACGGACCGTTGCGGCGGACGATCGACTTCTCGATCAGGTTGCCCGTCGACGACTCGATGGCGATGCCGTCACCGCAGGGGCTGCCCGGGTTGCGCCCGATGTTGTCCTCGGCGGTGACGCCCGTGACCGTGTTGCCGTTGCCGCCCTCGATCAGCACGCCGCAGTCCATGTGGTCGAGGGCGCCGTTCATAACCTTCGCGCCGATGCGGCCGAACATGCGCACAGCCGGGCCTTCACCCGGCACGTTGCCGCCGAAGACGCGCTTGCCGTTCAGGTTCAGGGTGATGTTGTCGGCGCCGATGTTGATGCCCCACCCGGCGCCGTTGGTGGACGGGCACGGACCGACGTCGCCCGCGAGGGTGGTGTTCACCATGATCGTCTGGCCGCAGGTCACCACCGTCGTCGAGACGACGGCGTCGGCCGGACCGACTTCGGCTACCCCAGCCGCCAAGGCGAGCGCGGCGATGCCTGTGCCCAGGCGTACGGAACGACGCTGCATCCCCGTGCTCCCCTCAATGCGGTCCGATCGACTCGCGACCGATCCCCCCCACCATCCGCTCGACCGCACTGTTGTAGCACCAAAACAAAAGGCGGGCAACGGTCCCGCCGTCGCATTTCAGCCCCAGCGGAAATTGACGGTGCCGGGACGCTGCGCCCGGCCGCCCAGGGACGCTCTCTGGGCGCGCCGGTTTGGGGACCAACGCAGGCCCTCTTCTTCGAAGTCCTCGGCGCTGCGTTTCCGGTACTCCGAGGCCATGATCGGCGCAATGTCCACGCCCTCATTCAGGGCCTTGCAGGGCTTGAGGAAGACGCATCGGGCGCACTTTTCCTCGGACGGGCTGGGCGAGACGTCGACGTCCGGCTCGCGTACCTCCAGCACGTGGTCGACGATCTGCAGGTGGGCCTTCGGTACCGACAACCGGGCCCGTCGCACCCACGTGCGGCGGACATAGTCATTGCCTTCGCGCTGGGATAGATGATCGCGGTCGTCGGTTTGGATCGGGACTTCGTAGACGCGGTTCAGGTCCTCGTCCGGCAGCGGGAGGGTCAGGTCCTTCCCGGCGGGCGTGAGGGGACTGCGGCGGGTGTTGAGGTGACGGACGCCCCTGGTCATGTCCCGAAGGTCCCGAACTGCGCTCTCGGCTGCCTGCCGCACGTCGTCGCCCCCGGCGCCGGCCACGTCGACATCGGCCCGATCGACCCGCAGCTCGTTATAGATCGTGCCCGCCACGCGAAGCTGGGGGTACGAGGTCTCGACCGCCCACTGGCAGCGGAGCGCCTCGTCGTCGTCGAGCATGGCCTGGTCATCGCCCCAGTCGTCCCACACGACCCGGTGACGGACGACCCAGTACTCGTCCTGGGCGTCGGAAATGAGTTGGTCGAGCCGGCCGAAGTAGCGGATCGGGTGCCCGTCGGGCGTGCCCAGCTCGAGCCCCGGGTTCCAAGGATCGAGAACGGGAACCCAAATATCCTCATCGGCCAGGATCGACTCGAAGTCGTCAGCCGGCGCCGCCCAGTCGAAATAGCGGTTGAGCACGCGATGCCCGAGGGTCAGAAAGAGGTTCCAGTCTGCGTCCTGCTCCGGAGTGAGAGAGGTCGTCTCTTCGTAGCCGGTGCGGTCGTCGCGCATCGCCCGTTCGAACCCTTGTAACGCCAGGGGCCGAACGATCGACCGGTTCCAATCGTCCATGGCCGGGAAGTAGTAAACCGCCAGCCCGACGTGCATGGCCTTTTCGAAGTCGAACACCCGGGTAGGTGTCACAGGAACATAGTTCTGGCGCACCCTGGATTCGAAGTCCCACGCCCGCCGGCACGACCAGAAGGACTCCATTTCCCGGGGCCGGAGCACGAATGTCCAGCTCATGCCCGCGAATTGTACCGACGTATCCGCCGCGGGCAAGGCTTATCGCAAGAGGCTGGCGAGGACCGCCTGGAGGGAAGTGACGGCCTGCAACCATGCCGCGTCGACCTCGCCGGCGGGCGCGGGCGCCAACTGCGTCTCGTCCACGTACAGGCTGACCCTGGCGCCTTGGGCACAGGGCTCGACCTCCCAGGAGACGAAGGTGGTCGGGTCAGCGGGCCCGGAGGTGAGGGTGTAGGAGAGCCGGCGCCCCTCCGCGACGGCGAGAACCTCGCCGCCCAAGCTCTCCGCACAGCCGCCGCCGGGCGGAGGCGCCACGACAACCGGCGAGCCGGAGCGCCAGTCCGACCGGAGGGCGATGCCGAACAGGTACCGGGCGGTCAGCTCTGGACGGGTCAGCGCGCCCCAGACCTGCTCGGGCCTGGCCGCGGTCGTGAACTCGACGCGGCTGGTTGCAATGGTCGTCGGGTTGGCAGGCACGTCGGGCTCCTTGGCTGCACCGAGCGTGGCGGCTGGCGATCCCGTCGTCAACCCGATGCAAGGCGGCGGCGCGTCGGTACGCTGGGGTCATCGACGTGCTCGTGGTGATCGGAGGCGGACCGCCTCCCGAGCGTCTGGCCGCTCGGGCGGCACGCGTCGTGCGGGCTGCGAACGGCGGCCTGGCGCCGGAGCTGATCGGAGAGCTGCGCACCCGCATCCCCCGCACGGTCGGGGTGGTCGGGGAGGTGGGCGCCGAGGCCGCCGCCGCCGCCCAAGCGCTCCACCGCGCCGGTCTCCCCGTGATCCTCTTCACCGACGCTCCACCGCCCCCGGCGTCGGTGGCGGGTGTGCCGGTCGTGCCGCTGAGCGATCCTGGTCCGCCCATGGACGTCGCCGACTCCCTTCTCGACCTCGTCGGGAACACGCCGCTGGTACGCCTCGACCGGGTGGGGCGCAACCTGTCCTGCCAGCTGCTGGCCAAGCTGGAGATGCTCAACCCGGGTGGGAGCGTGAAGGATCGGCCCGCCATCGCCATGGTCGAAGCGGCCGAGGCTGCGGGGCTCCTGCACCCGGGAGGGACGATCGTCGAGCCGACCTCGGGCAACACGGGCGTCGGGCTCGCCATCATCGCCGCCCGCCGGCGTTACCGCTGCGTGTTCGTCATGCCCGACAAGATGAGCCAGGAGAAGATCGCCCTGCTCCGCGCGTACGGCGCCGAGGTGGTCGTGTGCCCCACCGCGGTCGCCCCCGACCACCCCGAGTCGTACTACTCGGTGGCCAACCGCCTGGCCGACGAAATTCCAGGCGCCTTCCAGCCGAACCAGTACCACAACCCCGCCAACCCTGCGTCCCACGTGGCGTCGACCGGGCCGGAGATCTGGCGCCAGACCGCAGGCCGCATCACCCACTTCGTGGCCGGCATCGGCACGGGCGGGACGATCACCGGCGTTTCGCGCTACCTCAAGGCGCAGAATCCCGACATCCAGATCATCGGGGCCGACCCGGAGGGCTCGGTCTACTCGGGCGGCGCCGGCCGGCCCTACCTGGTGGAGGGGATCGGCGAGGACTTCTGGCCGGGCACCTTCGACCCCTTGGCCGTCGACCGCACGGTGATGGTGACCGACCGTGACTCCTTCCTCACCGCCCGGCGGGTGACCCGGGAGGAGGGCATCCTCGTGGGCGGGTCGACGGGCACCGCGGTCTGGGCCGCGCTCCACGTCGGCGAGGACCTCGGCCCCGACGATGTCGTCGTCGTCCTCATCCCCGACTCGGGACGCGGGTACCTGTCCAAGCTCTACAACGACGAGTGGATGGCCGACTACGGCTTCGTCCGGGCCGGCGGCCAGACGGTGAGCGACATCCTGGCCCGCAAGGCCGACCGCATCCCGCCCCTCGTCCACGTCCATCCCGACGAGCTGGTCAGCGAGGTCATCGCCGTGCTGCGCGAGTTCGAGGTGTCGCAGATGCCGGTGCTCAAGGCCGAGCTCCCGCTCGCGGTCGCCGAGGTGGTCGGGTCGGTCGAGGAGCGGGCGCTCATGGAAGCGGCGTTCCACGACGTGCGCATCCTCCAGCGGCCGGTTGCCGAGGTCATGGGCCCCAACCTGCCGACCGTCGGCGCGGGAGAGCTGGTCGACACCGCCGTCGAGGCGTTGGAAGGCGCGCCCGCCGTGCTGGTGGTCGACGCCGGGCACCCGGTCGGCATCCTGACGCGCTCCGACGTGCTCGGGTTCCTGACCCAACGCGCCCCCACCGCGTGAGCGACGAGGGCCTCGGCTTCGAAACCCGGGCGATCCACGCCGGCCAGGCCCCCGACCCGGTGACGGGAGCGGTGGTGACGCCCGTCTACCTCACGTCCACGTTCGCCCAGGAGGCGGTCGGGACGCACAAGGGGTTCGAGTACGGGCGCACGGCCAACCCGACCCGCGCCGCGCTGGAACGGTGCCTGGCGTCGCTCGAAGGCGCCGCCCACGGGCTGGCCTTCGGGAGCGGCATGGCCGCGTCGGACGCCCTGCTGCGCCAGGTCCTCCCCACCGAGCACGTCCTCATCCCCCACGACGCCTATGGCGGGACCTACCGCCTCGTCGCCCGGGTGCTCGGCCTCGACCACTCGACCGTCGACTTCCGCGACATGGCCGCGCTCGACGCGGCGTGGCGCGACAACACCATGTTGGTGTGGATCGAGACCCCCACGAACCCCTTGCTGGGGGTGGTCGACATCGGCGCGGTGGCGGCGCGGGCGCACGAGCGCGGCGCACGCTGCATCGTCGACAACACCTTCGCCACGCCGTATCTGCAAAGGCCGCTCGCGCTCGGCGCCGACGTGGCCCTTCACTCCACCACCAAGTACCTGGGCGGCCACTCCGACGTCGTCGGTGGCTTCGCGGCGACCAACGACGGTGAGCTGGCCGCCAACCTGGCCTTCCTGCAGAACGCGGCCGGCGCCGTCCCCGGGCCGTTCGACTGCTACCTGGTGTTGCGCGGCGTCAAGACCCTGCCGGTGCGCATGGACCGCCACTGCCACAACGCCCGCGCCGTCGCCGAGCTGCTGGCGGACCACCCGGCGGTGTCAGAGGTGCACTACCCCGGCCTGGCCGACGACCCCGGCTTCGCCGTCGCGGCCAAGCAGATGCGCGACTTCGGCGGGATGGTCTCGTTCATCGTGCGAGGCGGCGAGGCGGCCGCCCTCGAGGTGTGCGCCCGGACCAAGGTCTTCACCCTGGCCGAGTCTCTCGGGGCGGTGGAGTCGCTCATCGAGCACCCTGCCCGGATGACCCACGCGTCGGTCGCGGGGTCGCCCTTGGCCGTCGACCCCGGGCTGGTGCGCCTGTCGGTGGGCATCGAGTCCGAGGCCGACCTCCTGCACGACCTGGCTCAGGCGCTCGACACCCTGTAGATCGTCCCTGTCGCCCAGTCGCCGACGAACACGTCGCCGTTGGGGCCGGCCAGCACCGGGACGGGCTGCTTCACGCCGGTGAGGAACGGCGTCACGGTCGCGGCATAACCGTCGGCCGTCTTGGTGAGCGCCACCCGCTGCACTCTGCCCACGGCCCACTCGGCGACGATGGCGGCGCCGTTGACGATGGCGACGCCGCTCACCGCCGCGTGCTTGTCGAGCACGGCCGTCGGCTGGGGCGTGCTCGAACACTGGCCGTAACAGTCCGGGAACCCCCAGTCCTGCTCCGGCTTGACGATCGACAGCCAGTCGCCGGGCGTGGCGTCACCCAGGTCGTCGCGCTGGTTCATGGTGACGAACAGGTCGGCCGTGCCCGGGTAGTAAGCGAGCCCGACCGGCGCCCGGATGCCAGTCGCTTCGACCCGGACGTCGGCGCCGTCGGGGAGGAAGGACAGGACGGCCGCCGACCAGTCCTGCTCCGGCTCGCAGCTGTCGCACGGCGCGGAGATGCCGAGGCGCATGCGGCCGTCGGGGCCGAGGACCAGGCCGCCGGGGAGGCCGACGCCCTCGGGAAGGGCGAGGAGCGAGCGGTGGCGGGCGAAGGCGGCGCCGTCGAACCCGTCATACCGGTCGACCCCCGCGATCGATGCCACGTACAGGGCGCCGTCGTGCCACAGCAGCCCGAGAGGCGAGTCGAGCCCACTCAGCACCTGCTTCGGCGCCGCCCCGGCGCTGTCGACGACGTAGACCTCGTCGTTCCCCGCGTCGTAGTCGGCGGTGGCCACCCAGAGCCGGCCCTGGGGATCCAGCGCCAGCGCCGACGCGTTGGCCAGCCCCTTGGCGTAAACGGCGGCGTGCAGCCCGGCGCGGCCCTTGAGACCGGCTCCGACGTCGACGAGGTCAGACCCCGCGCCGCCGCTGCCGCCGCACGCGGTGGCGACCAGGGCGGTCGCCATCAGTACGGCGGCGCGTCTCATGCCGCATGGTCTAGGGACTCAGGTTGGGGGCCGGCTGTGAACCGGCGGGGAATCGCCTCAGGACGTCAGGCGGCGACCGGTTGCTTGGCCGCGCCGGAGCCGGACCCCGCCGGGAGCCGCTTGCGCACCAGCAGCCACGCCAGGCATATGCCGACGCCGAGACCGAGGGCGGCGGTGCCGAACAGCGTCCAGCCTGGGATCCCCTCGTCGGGCGCGGCGGCAGCCAGCGAGCCGGTCAGGGAGATCGACGCCGAGTAAATGTCCTCGGAGTCCGTCGACCCGATGGCGTTGCGGGTGTCCTGCCATGCGAAGTAGACGTCGTTGTTGGTCGCCGCGATCCCGACGTTCGCCTTGCTGTCGATGTTGTTCGACCAGACGCCCTTGGAGCGGTCGATGCCCCGGTCGTTCACCCGCACCGGCTTGGAGAACGAGTCCCCGTTGTCGGTGGAGTAGGCGTACATCACGTCGGAGATGCCGGTGTCGCCGCTGTGGCCGGTGGTGATGAACGGCACGGTCGGGCTGTTGATGAAGTCGTACCAGGCCAGGTGCACGGTGCTGTCGGGCGCGATGGCGATGCCCGGCTCGAACTGGTTGGCGTTCTTCGACTCGTCGCTCACCGTGATGCGGTCACGCCACGTCTTGCCGAGGTCGTGGGAGACCCGGACGTACAGGTCCAGGTCGCCCTTGAACCCCTGGACGGTGTTCTGGACCTCGGCGTTGGCGTTCCATGCGATGTACAGGTCGTCGGTCTTCGGATCGGCGGCGATCATGGGGGGGTGCCCGGCGGACACGTTGCCGTGGTCGACGTCGACCGGCGTCGACCACGTCTTGCCGTGGTCCTTCGACTGCCGGTAGACGATCGGCCGGACGGGGGCCGGAGTGGGCACCGGGCCGAACACCCGCACCCAGAACACGGCGTGGACGGTGCCGAACCGGTCGACGGTGATGGCCGGGAAGTCGGCGCCGCGGCTGTCGGTGATGTCGACGGGCGGGCCCCACGTGCGGCCGCCGTCGCTCGACGCCGCCACGTTGCTCTTCAGCTTCTCGGCCGCGTCGGTCGCGTTGATGCCCTGGCGCCAGCCGACGTAGACCTGCTGGGGGTAGTTGGGGTCGACGGCCAGCGTCGGGCCCTTGTTAAGGCCGCGCTCCTTGTTGCCGTCCGGCGCGTCGAACACCTTGGTGGTGGTGAAGTGGCGGCCGCTGTCGGTCGAGCGGGCGAGGAAGACGTGGCGAGGGGTGTCGTTGCGCACCCGGTTGAGGAAGTCGCTCGCCACGAAGGACATGTAAAGCGTGCCGTCCTTGGCGAAGGCCACGCTCGCGAGCGGGCCGTACTCGGCGTAGAAACCGCAGTCGTTGAAGGGCTTGACCATCGGGTCGCCGCCCGCGAACCAGCTCCGCCCGCCGTCAGTCGAGATGTGGACGGCGCAGGAGCGCGAGCCGCGCACATCGCTTTCCACCGTCACCAGATCGCCGTTCTTGGGGTTCACCGCGATCTGCGGCGACGAGTGCGAACGCAGCGGCGCCGGGTCGTTGGTCACCTGGGCCGCGGCGGTCGGCGCCGACAGCTTCGGCGTTGACTCGGCGCGCGCCGGCCCGGCGGCGATCACCGCCAACGGCGCCAGTAACAGGATGGATCGGACGAACGTCTTCCGGCTCATTCTCACCCTCGCTCCTGCGTCCCCCCAGACGCTCGATGAGGAAGGTAGCGAACTTCGCGCCCGGTGACGAGGGGCCCACGGCTTGGGGCGCCGGCATTCTGCTGCGGATTCACCACCAAATAGGTGGTCAACCCGCAGGAGAAGGCGGGCGGGAGCAGCGGGGCGGGGGTTGACCGCCCGCCGCCACGGGTAATATATGCGTGATACACGCATTCAGGAGGCGCCGCAAATGGCTACGCACGCGACCGGGACGTTCGAGATCACGGGCTGGAACGAGGAGGACTTCGAGGAGCTTGACGGCGGCGGCAAGCTGACCCATGCCGAAGTCAGCCAGACGTTTACCGGGGCCATCGAGGGCGCCGGCTCGGTGCGTTGGCTGATGTGTTACCGGCCCGACAGGTCCGCCGACTGGGTCGGGCTGCAGCTGATCGACGGTGAGGTCGGCGGCAGGAAGGGGTCGTTCGTCCTGCGGTCGGCGGGCGTCTTCGACAGCCCGAAGGCCGCCGGCGACTGGACGGTCGTCACAGGGTCAGCGACGGGCGAGCTGGCGGGGTTGTCGGGCAGCGGCCGCATCGAGGCGCCGATGGGCTCGCAGGCGACGTACACCCTTGACTACGAACTTTGACTGCGACGTTTGACGCCGGGGCAAACCGATTGGGGGCGCTGTCGCTTCGGATCGCCGACCTGACCGAGCGGGCGATACGCGTCCCGGGGGCGCGGTCGTCGTCAGCCGCGACCGCGCTCTCGGCGCTCGCGACCTTCCTCGAGCGGCCGAGCGTTGACGAGCTGAGCCGGGTGCTGGGGCTGTCGTCGTCGGCGACGGTGCGGGTGATCGACGGTCTCGTCGCCGAAGGGCTGGCGGTACGCACCCGAGGCGGCGACAGGCGGGTGTCGGCGGTGAGGCTCACCCCCGACGGGCGCCGGCGCGCTGCGGCCATCGTCGCCGCACGCGGTCACCTGCTGGCGGAGGCACGCGCGGTGCTCACCGAGGAGGAGCGGCGCGGCTTCGATGCGGCGGTCGACAAGATCCTCGTCGGCCTCATCCGCACAACGTCTGCGCCAGCCACATCAGCGGCCGCCAGGCCGCGGGGATGGATGTGCCGGCTGTGCGACACCGGCGTGTGCGGCGCAACCGCCGCCGGACAGCCCTGCCCGGTGACCCTGGCCGCGCTTGGCTAAACCTCGATCACGGAGAGGATGTTGCCGGCCGGGTCGGTGAACCAGGCGATGGGCGGCCCCTGGCCACGCATGATCCCTCTCTCGTCCTGCCCGATGCCCTCGTAGCGCTCGAAATGCACCCCGCGCCCGGCCAGCTCGTCGACAGCGGCGTCGATGTCGTCCACCGGGAAGTTCAGGATGGTGAACGTCGCCGGCGTGTGGTTGGGCTTGGCGTAGACGATCACCTTCTTCTCGGGGCCGAGCTGGAGCGTGCGCATCCCGTGCTCCGAGGTCACGGTCAAACCGAGGGTGTCGCCGTAGAAGGCCTCGGCTGCGTCGATGTCGTCCACCGAGAAGCCGCTGAACGCTCGGGTCGCGTCGAACATGTCCCGTCCCTTCGTCTTCAACTAACTGGTTGACAAAGGAGCGGATCTGTCGTAGGTTGTGTTCAACCGATTAGTTGAACACGGAGGAACGTGGTGGCGGCAGATCCGCTCTCCCGGGTGTTCTCGGCCCTCGCCGATCCCACCCGTCGCGACATGGTGGCACGGCTGGCGGCAGCCGACGCCACCGTCAACGAGCTGGCCGAGCCCTACGACGTGACCGTCCAGGCCGTCTCCAAGCACCTCAAGGTGCTCGAGGACGCCGGCCTGGTGAGCCGGACGCGGGAAGCCCAGCGCCGCCCGGTGCACCTCGAAGCCGAGGTTTTCGACCTGATGACCAAATGGATCGAGCGCTACCGCCGCGAGGCGGAGGAGCGTTACCGCCGCCTCGACGACGTGCTGCGGACCATGCCGGACGACGTCGAACCCATGCCCCCAAGCCCCCGGCAAGAAGGAGAAAGTCGTGACCACCACGAGCGTCCATGAGACCGAGATCACTGCCGACCCCAAGGTTCCGCTCGTGCGGATCACCCGCGAGTTCGACGCGCCGGTCGAGAAGCTGTTCCGGGCCCACACCGACCCCGAGCTGCTGGCCCGGTGGCTGGGGCCCCGCAACGGCGTGATGCGGGTCGAGCACTATGACTGCCGCCGCGGCGGGTCGTGGCGGTACATCTTCTCGCACGACGGTGTCGACTACGGCTTCCACGGCTGCTTCCACGAGGTGCGGCCGTGCGAGGTCATCGTGCAGACGTTCACCTTCGAGGGCGACCCCGACGGCGTGGCTCTCGAGCGGCTCACGTTCGAGGACCTCGGCGACGGACGCACACGGCTCGTCGCTACCTCGCTGGTCGACAGCTTCGAAGCCCGTGACGCCGCCCTCGCCAGCGGCATGGAGGTCGGCATCGTCGAGGGCTACGAGAAGCTCGACGAGCTGCTGGGCGCGGGCTGACGGGCGCGAACCGGCCCGGCGCGCACCTGTCGGTACGGCCGGGCCGGGTGCGCAGTGATCCAGCTAGCAGGCGACGATCAGGCTGAACTCGGAGCGGACCTTGGCGCCGTCGGACTGCTCGGTGGTCACCAGGACGGCCTTGGCGGCGTCAGGCTTGGCGGACACATTGGCGCTGTAGGTGAAGTCGCGAGCTGAGGCGGTGTAGGAGCATCGCGACACGTTCTGGCCGAGCACCAGGCGGAAGTTGCCGCCAGACTCCGTGACGTTCACCAGGTGCCCGCCGTGGAAGTCCAGCGTGAACGGGCCGGAGGGCGGCGTGAACCCGGGCTCGACGACCGCCCAGATGCTCGGGCCGCCCGCCCCGGCGGGCCGGCCTGGGTGGCTCATGAATCCCACACTTTTCCCACAGCAGATCTCCCGAAAGGAGGACGATCCGGGGCCTATCAAGTTGGATTAGTTCCGTATCTGTTGGAAATTGTTTGTTTCAGGGTTGACTTCTCACGTCGGTGAGCGCATGCTGTCCTTATGCAAGCCGAGGACCGCCGCCAGCTGATCGCCGAGGAGCTGCGGCGCAAGGGCCGCGTCTCCGTGAGCCGGCTGGCGAGCGTGTACGACGTCACGCCCGAGACGGTGCGGCGCGACCTGGTCGAGCTCGAGCAGCGCGGCGCCCTGCGGCGCATCCACGGCGGCGCCCTCGCCCACGAGCGGATCCAGGTCGAGCCGGCCGTGTCCGAGCGGGCCGGGCTGATGGCCGCCGAGAAGGACCGCATCGCCGCCGCCGCCCTGCAGTTCCTGCCCGGCGCGGAGGGCACGGTGCTGATCGACGCGGGCACCACCACCGGTGCGCTCGTCGAGCGGCTCCCGGCCGACCTGCGCCTGACGGTGGTCACCAACGCCCTCCCGCTGGCCATGCGCCTCACCCCGCTCCCCCTCGTGACCGTCGTGTTGATCGGCGGCCGGGTGCGCCACCGCACGCTGGCCAGCGTCGACGACTTCGCCGTGCGCATGCTGAAAGACCTCCGGGTCGATGTCGCCTTCATGGCCACCAACGGCGTGACCGAACGGGGGTGCTCGACGCCCGACGGGCCCGAGGCCGCGGTCAAGCGGGCGATGGTCGAAGCCGCCGACCGCCCCGTTCTCCTCGCCGACCACACCAAGTTCGGGCAGGAACACTTCGTGCGCTTCGCCGAGGTGGAGGATTTCGACGCCGTTATCACCGACGCGGGCGTCGACCAGCACGACCTGCTCCCCTTCGAGCTGGCCGACGTGCAGGTGGTGGTGGCGTGAAGACCGGCCGCACGATCGTCACCGTCACGCCCAACCCGTCCCTCGACCGCACCGTCGAGGTGGGGCGGCTGATCCCCGGCGCGGTGATCCGAGCGACCGCCATGCGCGAGGACCCGGGCGGCAAGGGCGTCAACGTCGCTCGCGCCCTCACCGCCAACGGCGTGCGGGCGTGCGCGGTCCTGCCCCTCGGGGGGCGCGACGGCCGCCTTCTCGCCGACCTCCTCGACGATCTTGTCGCCGACCTCGTCGGCGACGTCGGGCTCCGCTACCGGGCCGTCCCGGTGGACACGGCGACGCGGTCGAACGTGACCGTGAGCGAGGCGGACGGGACCGTCACCAAGCTCAACGTCCCGGGAGCGCCGCTGACCCCTCACGCGATCGCGGAGTTGATCGACGCCGCCGTCGCCGAGCTGCCGGGCGCGGCCTGGCTCGTCGGGTGCGGGTCGCTCCCGGCGGGAACGCCCGACGACCTCTACGCCGCGCTGGCCGAGCGCGCCCACGCCGCCGGCGTCCCCGTCGCCGTCGACACCAGCGGGGCGCCGCTGATCCACGCGCTCGCGGCGGGCGTCGAGCTGATCAAGCCCAACCTGGCCGAGCTGGCCGAGCTCGTCGACGCGCCCCTCGCCACCCTCGACGAGGTCGTGGCCGCCGCCCACGAGGTGCGGCGGCGCGGCGCCCACGCCGTCGTCGTTTCCCTTGGCGCCAACGGCGCCGTGCTCGTCGGTGAAGGCGAACCGTGGCTGGCCGTCCCCCCGCCGGTCATCGCCCGCAGCGACGTCGGGGCGGGGGACACCCTGCTGGCGGGGTTCCTCGCCGCCGGCGCGTCCTCCCCCGACGCGTTGCGCACCGCGGTCGCGTGGGGCGCCGCCGCCGTCTCGCTCCCGGGCACGGAAGTCCCCGGGCCCGAGCAGATCGACGCCTCCCGCGTCGTCCTGCGCCGCGCGGCCGGCGCCCAGGTTCTCGTCCAGCAACCCACCGCCTGAAACGGAGATGCCCATGGCCCTCACCATCGACTCCCTCGTCACGCCGGAACTGGTCGTCCTCGACGCTGAGTTCGCCGGCGCCCGGGAGGCCATCGAAGCCCTTGCCGACCGGCTCGTCGGCGCCGGACGGCTCACCGACCGGGAGGGGTTCGTCGCCGCCGCCTGGGCCCGGGAGCAGGAGACGGGCGGCACGGGCATGGAGATGGGCGTGGCCATCCCGCACGCCAAGCACGCCGGCGTCACCGAGCCGAGCGTCGCCATGGCCCGGGTGCCGAACGGCGTGGACTTCGGCGCCGAGGACGTCCCTGCCGACTTGGTCTTCCTGATCGCCGCTCCCCAGGACGCCGACGACGTCCACATCACCGTTCTTTCCAAGCTGGCTCGCCGGCTGATCCACGAATCGTTCCGCACCGCGCTTCGCAACGCCGCCACACCCGATGCGGTCGTGGCCACCCTGAAGGAGGAGATCAAATGAAGTTCGTCGCTGTGACGGCGTGCCCGACGGGCATCGCCCACTCGGCCATGGCCGCCGAGTCGTTGGAAGTGGCGGCTCAGGCCGCCGGGCACGAGATCGAAGTCGAGATCCAGGGGGCCGCAGGGGGTCCCCCGATGAGCCCCGAGAAGATCGCGGCCGCCGACGCGGTGATCTTCGCGGTCGACGCCGGAGTGCGGAACCGGGACCGCTTCGACGCCCTTCCGGCCGTCGAGGTGCGGACCCGTCATGCCATCGACCACGGCGCCGACGTCATCGAGCAGGCCGTCGCCGCCGCCGCGGCGCACGCGCCTCGAACCGCGGCCGCGGCCGCGGCTGCCCCGAGCGCCACCAGCCCGATGGCCGCAAAGGCGCCGGGCGAATCGCGGGCCGCGCAGCTGCGCATCTGGCTCATGACCGGTGTCAGCTACATGCTGCCCTTCGTCGTCGCCGGTGGCATCCTCATCGCCCTCGGCTTCGCCGTCGGCGGCGCCACCCGGGTGACCGGCGTGAAGGAATGGCCCAGCTTCGGCGACGCCTTCTCGTCCAAGCTCCTGTTCGGCGCCCTGCTGTTCAAGATCGGCGCCGTCGCCTTCAGCATGCTGGTGCCCGTCCTCGCCGGCTACATCGCCTTCGGCATGGTCGACCGGCCCGGCATCGCCCCCGGCGTGGTGGCCGGCCTCATCGCCAGCCAGCTCAACGCCGGCTTCCTTGGCGGCATCGTCGGCGGCCTGCTCGCCGGCCTCGTCGTGATGGGCCTGATGAAGATCAAGGTGCCCGGCACGCTCTCGAAAATGATGCCGATCCTCGTCTACCCGGTCGTCGGGACGCTGGTCGTCGGCGCCATCCTGGTGCTCGTCGTCGGCAACCCCATCGCCGACGTCCAGTCCGGCCTGACCAACTGGCTCACCGACCTCCAGGGCTCCAACGCCATCCTTCTCGGCCTGCTGCTCGGCTCGATGATGGCCTTCGACATGGGCGGGCCGGTCAACAAGGCGGCCTACGCCTTTGGGCTCGCCTCGTTGTCGTCGGGCAACTACACCGTCATGGCGGCGGTGATGATCGCCGGGATGACGCCCCCGCTCGGCCTCGCCCTGGCCACGACGCTGCGGCCCAAGCTCTTCACCGAGCCGGAGCGGGAGTCGGGCAAGGCGGCGTGGCTGCTCGGCGCCTCGTTCATCACCGAGGGCGCGATCCCCTTCGCAGCGGGCGACCCCATCCGCGTGATCCCGTCGCTGGTGGCGGGCTCGGCGGTGGCCGGCGCCTTGTCCATGGCGTTCGACTGTGCCCTGCGGGCGCCCCACGGCGGGATCTTCGTGCTCGGGCTCATCGACGGGAAGCTCGGCTACCTGATCGCCGGCGTCGTCGGCACGGCCGTGACCGCCGGCTTGGTGGTCGTGCTCAAGTCGCTCAAGCGGCCTGACGCGGTTGGGGCGGCGGCCGCCTCGTCCCCTCGCTCGTCGGCGGCCGGGGGGGTGCTCGTCGGTGCCTAGCGCGACCGTCACGCTCGTCAACCCCACCGGGCTGCACGCCCGTCCCGCCAAGGTGTTCGCCAAGGCCGCCGCCGGCACCGGCCTCGACGTCAAGGTGGCCAAGGACGGCAACGAGGTCAACGCCAAGTCGACCCTGTCGGTCTTGACCCTCGACTGCCACCACGGCGACCAGATCACGATCACAGTCGTGGGCGACGATTCGGCGGCGGCCGCGGCGGCGCTGGCCGAACTGGTGCGCCTGGTCGAGAGCGGCATCGGGGAGGAGATCTGAGATGAGCGTCAGCCTGGTTGGGGCCGGCGCCGCCCCGGGCGTGGCTGTCGGGCCTCCCTTCCTCGTGGCGCCGGTGGCCAACGCGGTCATCGACACCGGACCGGCAGGGCCGCCGGAAGCCGAGAAGTCCCGCCTGCACGAAGCGCTGGCCCAGGCAGCCGAGGAGCTGTATGCCTTGGCCGAGCGGGTCCGCGAGGCGGCCGGCGACGAGGCTGAGATCTTCGAAGCCCACGCCGCCTTTGCCGAGGACCCCGAGCTGGAGGCCCGGGCCGACGCGCTGATCGACGCCGGCCAGTCGGCCATCGCCGCCACCATGGCCGCCTTCGCCGCCTTCCGCGCCCTGCTGGCCGCATCCACGAGCGAGTACCTGGCGGCGCGGGCCGCCGACCTCGACGACGTGTGCGCCCGGGTGACGGCCATCCTCGCGGGTGTCACCCGTGGTTTCGTCTTACCCGACCAGCCCTCCGTGCTCGTGGCCCGGGAGCTAACGCCGTCACAGACGGCTGAGATCCCCCGCGACCGCATTGCCGCCATCGTGACGGAGACCGGCTCGCCCACCTCCCACGCCGCCATCCTCGCCCGCACGTTGGGAATCCCCGCCGTGGTAGGGGCGGCCAACCTGCTGCAGCTGGCGGCGGGCGCCAAGTTGATGGCGGTCGACGGGCGCACCGGCGAGGTCCACCTCGACCCCGACGCGGCGGTGCTCGCGGTCATGACCGAGCGGCAGGCGAGCGAGTCGGCTCGCTTCGCCGAACTGGCGGACGCTCGCCTGTTGCCAGGCCGGACCGCCGACGGCGTGGCCGTCGAGCTGGTCGCCAACGTCGCCTCCCGCGACGACCTGGCCGGCGCGGTCGCGGCAGGGGCCGAGGGCGCGGGGCTGGTGCGCACCGAGCTGCTCTTCCAGGACCGGCGCACGGAGCCGACCGTGGCGGAGCAGGCGGCGTACTACGGCGAGGTGCTCAACGCCTTCGCGGGCCGACGGGTGGTGTTCCGCACCCTCGACATCGGCGCCGACAAGCCGATCCCCTTTGTCTCGCGGGCGGCCGAGCCCAACCCGGCGTTGGGTGTCCGGGGGATCCGCCTGTCGTTGCGCTACCCCAAGCTGTTCGAGAACCAGCTGCGGGCGTTGGTGCAGGCGTACGGGGCCAGTGGTGGGGCGGGCCCCATGCGCATGGGGATCATGTTCCCGCTCGTGAGCCGGGTCGAGGAGGTCGTCGCCGCCCGGGCCGAGGTGGCGCGGGTGGCGGCCGACGAGGGCGTCGACGTCGCCGGGCTCGAGATCGGCGTCATGATCGAGGTCCCGTCGGCGGCCCTGGCGGCCGAGCGCCTCGCCCCGCTGGTGGACTTCTTCTCGATCGGCACGAACGACCTGCTGCAGTACCTGTTCGCGGCAGACCGGTTGGAAGCCGAGGTGGCCGACCTGGCCGACATCTGTGAGCCCGTCGTGATGGACCTGGTCGCCCGAGTGGTGGCGGCGGCGACTGCGAACGGGGCCTGGGTCGGCGTGTGCGGTGAGACGGCCAGCGACCCGGCCGTGGGGGCGGCGTTCGTGGGACTGGGTGTCCGCGAGCTGTCCATGGTCGCCGGCGCCATCGGCGAGGTGAAGGACCTCCTCAGCCGCCACGGCCTGGCCACGTTGGTGGCCGCCGCGGAAGCCGCTCGCTCGGCGCCGTCGGCCGCCGCGGCCCGCGCCGCCCTGGCCGCGGCGCTGGGATCATGACCGGGGGGTCGACGCCGGTCCCCGTGCCGGGTGCACCGAGTACAACGCCAAGTTCGGCCCCACCTGGCAGCCGCGCTACGCCGTGTCCGACGCCCCCGAGAACGTCCTGACCGCCGCCCTGGCGGTGGCCAAGGCGGAGTCGTTCTGGGAGCTCCCGGTCATCGGAGGCTTCATGGCGCCGAAGGACGAGCCCGTCTAGCCGTGCACCGGTTCGCTCCAGCGGACGCCCGTCTCGTCGGTCGTCCTTCAGCCGGCGCGGGCAGGCAGGCCCGGTGCGACGCGGGTTGCTATCTTGCGCAACCTATGAGACGACTCGCGGTGACCCTTTTCCTGGCTAGTGCTGTCCTGCTGGGCGCGTGCGGTTCTGACTCCGGTAAGACCATCGCGGCCAGCGTGACCACGGCCGCCCCCACGGGGGCCACCACCGCGAACACCGCGGGGGCGACGGTCACGACCGCCAAGGCCGGTTCGTCCAACGCCTCTTTCGCCGACGTCTGCTCCGGCCGGGCATCGGCCGTCCCGCCCGCCCAGGGCCAGACGATCGACTACACCAAGGCGGCCAAGGATCTCCAGTTCGCCGTGGACCACGCGCCGTCGGACATTAAGGCGGACATGACCATCCTCGCCGGCGCGCTGGTGCAGTACTTCCAGATCCTGGCGTCGAGCAACGGCAACTTCGCCGCCGCGGCCTCGAACCCGCAGTTCCTCACCTTGGCCCAGCGCTTCAGCCAGGCGGACTACCAAGCCGCCGCGCAACGGGTCCAGGCCTGGTTCGCGTCGCACTGCTCCTAGGATTCCCTCAAGGCCCGCGTCTGGCGGTCCGAAGCTGTAGGCATGCCGGAAACGCACACGGTCGGAGAGGAGAGCGCCCTCAGCGTCGCGGACTGGATCGCCGACGTCGTGGTAGCCGATCGCGATGACGCACTTCGCCCCACCGCTCCGCCCCGCGCGCAGGCGGTGAGGCCCGAAAGCCTCCTGCACCGGGTGGTCGACGCCGAGGGCGGTTGGCCCGAGTAAGCGCAGGTCGGCCGGCTCTCCACCGACGAGCTGCCGCAGCTGTGGAACGTCGTGACCGGGCTCCTTGCCCGGGCTGGAGTGACGAGCCCTGACGGTGGCGACCACCTCCGCAAGCGACGCAGCGTGTGGGATCCCGAGACGCACGACGAGCGTCCCGCCGACGGAGAGACAATCCGCGGCATGTTCGGCGAGGCGCGCACTCTCGCCGGACCGTGAGGCGACGCGGAGCGGGCGCGGCCATGAAGGACCTGGCCGAGTTCGCGGAGGCCAACGAGCCCAACATCATCGGCTACACGGTGCACGTCGACGAGAACCGCAGGCACATGAACGTCGTGCACGTCCATGGGGACTCGGCCTCGCTCGCCTTCCACATGAGCGTCGCGGGCCCGTTGTTCGGTCCGTTCAGCCCCCTGGTTCTGTTGTCGATCGACGTCTACGGCCAGCCTGCGGACGACGTGATCGAACAGCTACGGCGCAAGGCGCAGATCCTGGGTGGCGCTACCGTGCAGGTGCACCCGCATCACGCCGGTTTCATGCGCGTTCGGTAGCGCGGCGCAGCAAGTCCTCCCTGCTGGCCGCGCTGGGCGTCGAGGGCACGGAGGCGGGCCTCGGCGCCCGGCGTGACCGCCTGCACGCGGCGTGGCCGACGAGTGCGCTATGCCGGCGACGGTCGGAACGTCGGCATCGCGTCCGGCGCAATGGTCGATTCGCGCCATTCAGGCCGCCCGACGCCTGGACGATGCACACGCCATGCGCACCTTGGCGATGTCCCGGACGTGGCGGCGCGGCGCGGCCGCGATCCAGGCCGGGCTCCTGGCGGTCCTGGGCTTGG
>JAHFUQ010000048.1 GCA_023265045.1 Acidimicrobiia bacterium | reverse complement strand
TGGCAACATACGTGGGCGACGGGGAGGCCATCCGCTTGCTCGCCCCTCCATTATTCGAGCCCCCACACTGATGGCCGTCAATGTGCTACAAGTAACCTATGGTGTCAGTAGGTGTGCGCGCCCTGAGGCAGCGGGCGAGCGAGCTGCTTCGTCTGGTCGAGCAGGGCGAGACTGTCGAGATAACCGATCGGGGTCGGCCAGTGGCGCTCCTGACGCCGCTACCGCACGGTAGTCCGCTTGAGCAGATGCGGGCCGCAGGTGAGGTCGACCGTGCGTCAGCTGATCCGGACGACCTGCCCGACCCGCTCGTACTCGCCCTCAACCTGGAGACGCCCTCGGCGGCGTTGGGTCGACTTCGCGCCGACGAACGCTGATGGGGGCATACCTCGACTCTTCGGCGATCGTGAAGCTCGCGGTCCGAGAGCCGGAGTCGGACGCGCTCCGCAGACACTTGCGCCGACGTCGGCCGTGGGTGTCGAGCGCGCTGGCTCGCACCGAGGTAATGCGGGCGCTGCTCCCCGGCGGGGACCCGGCGATTGCCGCCGGTCGTGCTGTCCTAGCTCGGTGCGACCTCGTGCGGGTGAACGACCGTGTGCTCACTCTCGCAGGGACGATGGGACCAGCTGAGCTGCGTTCGCTCGACGCGATTCACCTCGCTACGGCCCAACGCCTCGGGACCGATGTCAGTGAGGTCGTCGTCTATGACGAGCGAATGGCTGCGGCAGCTCGCTCGATGGGGTATCGCGTGTCCTCACCTTCTTAGGGACGCGAGCGCCGCGCATGCCAATCAGGGCCTTCTTGCACGGTTGCTCCGCGCACCTGCGGTGACCACCGGTAGCCGCCAATAGGCGGTAGCAGCAGCCGGACGCGAGCCAACGGCCTCCAGCAACCGAGGTGGCCCCGCCGCTCTCCAGATCGATGAAGATGGGGACGTGCGCGTTCGAGTCCTCGGGACCTTCGAAGTCGAGGGCGTGGCCGAGCGCGAGTTGGGGAGCCGCAAGGCGCGCACCCTGCTCAAGGTGCTCGCCCTCGCCGGTGGGCGGCCGGTTTCGGTGGACCACATCGCCGACGTGCTGTGGGGCGACGACCAGCCCCTGCGTCCGGCCGACCAGGTCGGCGTGCTGGTGTCACGCCTGCGGGGAGTGCTCGGGGCGGAGCGGATCGCCCGGTCCGGGCCGGCCTATTCGCTAGCCGCGGAGTGGCTCGATCTGAACGAGCTACGTGACCTCGCGGCCGTGGCCGCCCGAGCGCTGGCTGAGGGACGTGTCGGCGCGGCGCGCGCGGCCGCGGATGCGGCGTTGGGGCTCGCGCGCGGCGAACTGCTTCCCGACGAGGACGGCGAGTGGGTCCTCGGGGAGCGGGCCGCGGTCACCGCCACCGTCACCCAGGTCCTGCGGCTGGCCGTCGACGCCGCCGTCGCGGCCGGGGACCACGGCTCGGCCGCCGCCCTGGCCGAGCAGGCGCTCGTCCGCGATCCCTACGACGAGGTCGTCCTCCGGGCCCTGATGGCGGCCCATCTGGCCGCCGGCCGCCCGGCGTCGGCGTTGGCGGCCTACGGGCGGGCCCGCGCCCGCCTCAGCGAGGACCTCGGCGTTCCGCCGACCGCGGAGACCGAGGCGATGTACGGGCGGGTCCTCGCCGCCGCCGACGGTGACGGGGCGACGGTGGTCACCGCGGCAGCGCCCGCGCGCTCGGCACCGGCGGGCGTCGTCGGCAGGGCCGCGGAGATGGCGGCGCTCGACCTCGCCCTCGCGGACGCGACGGAGGCGGGAGGCCGCCTCGTGCTGGTCGAGGGCGACGCCGGGATCGGCAAGACCACGCTCGTCGACGCCTGGTCGGCGCGCGTGGCGCAGGACGCGGTGGTGCTTCGGGGCCGGTGCGACGAGCTGGGCCGCGACCTGCCGTTGCAGCCCGTGACCGACGCCTTGGCGGACCACCTGCGAGTGATCGGAACGGAGCGGGCCGCCGCCCTCCTGGGTGACGAGGCCGCCACGCTGGCGCCGCTCCTCGGCCCGGTCACCGGTTCGAGCGCGACGATCGTGGCGGACAGCGAGTCGGCACGGGCACGCGTCTTCGCCGCCTTGCTGGCCGTCGTCGACCGCGTCGGCGAGAAAAAACCGACTGTCCTCGTCATCGAGGACCTCCACGTCGCGACCTCCGGCACGCTTGCGTGGTTGGCGTTCGCGCCGCGCCGCAGCCGCCGCACCCTTTTGGTGGCGACGACCCGGGCCGGCGGCGCCAAGGGTCTCGATCCGAGCCGGCGACTCCGCCTCGGTCCTCTCGATCGGGACGCCATCGCGGAGTTGGTCGGAGCAGATCGGGCCGACCAGCTCCACCGGCGCAGCGGTGGCCACCCGCTGCTCCTCGCGGCGCTGGCAGAGGCGCCCGACGACGAACTGCCGGTCACCGTGCGCGACACCGTCGCGGCGCGCGTCGATTCGCTGGGCCATGCCGTAGGCGCGACCTTGCGGGTGGCCGCGGTGCTGGGCCATGACTGCGACCTCGAGCTGGTGGCGCAGGTCGGGGGCACGCCGGCGGTCGAGGTTCTCGCCCACTTGGAGGCCGCCGCGACTGCGGGGCTCATCGTCGAGAGAGGGAGCCGGTTTGAGTTCCGGCACCAGCTGATCCGGGAGGCCCTCGAGGCGGCGACGGGCGCGGCCCGCCGGGCGCTCGTTCACCAGCAGGCCGCCCGCGCCCTGGCCGCCCGGCCCCATCCTGATGCGCTGGCGGTCGCCATCCACGCCCGGGCGGGTGGCGACATCGCCCTGGCCTCGTCCTCCTACGTGGCGGCCGCTGACGCCGCGGCGGCGCGAGTCGACGTCGAGTCGGCCGAGGACCATCTGGCGGCCGCGCTCGCGTTGGCGCAGTCACCCGAGGCGTACCTGGCGCGAGCCCGAGTGCGCATGAGCCGGGCCGCGTGGGACGACGCCGCCGCGGACGCCCGCCAGGCCATCAACCTGGGTGGGGGTCCCTCCGCCCTTGAGGTGGCCGGGTGGGTGGCGTACTACCAGCGGCGCTACGACGACGCTCGCGTCTTCGCCGACGAGGCGGCGAGCCGGGCGACGGATGACGCCGTGCGTGCGAGCGCGGGCGCCCTGGCGGGACGGGTCAGGCACGCCGCCGGGAACCTGGACGCCGCCGTCGGCTGCCTTACCGCAGTCGAGGGTGCGCCTCCCGAGGTGCAGGGCATCGCCGATGTGTGGCTGGCGCACGTCCGTGCGCACCAGGGTCGTCCGGTCGAGGCGCTGGCGGCGTTGGCCCGCCCCATGGTCGACCCCGATTCGCTGGCCCACCCGTGGGCGCCTCTGCACCTGCGCTTCGCCCGGGTCCTCGCCCTAGGACAGCTCGGGAGGATGACGGAGGCCTGGCGTGTCGTGGAGGAACTCGAGACCTTGCTCGAACGAAAGGGGGCGATGGGCGCCCGGTTCGCGGCGCCGGCCGCGAACCTGGGCGCATGGCTCCTGCGGTTCACGGGCCGGGGCGACGAGGCCGACGATCGCAACCAGAAGGCGTTCGAAGAAACCGGCGGCGGCGCCGGACCATCGGCGGACGCCATGGCCGAGGCGCACTACGTCGCCCTTCTCGACCTGGCCGACGGATGCTTGGTGCGCGACGACCTGGACGGCGCGGCGGCGCTGGCCCAACGGCTCCGTCACCTCGACGATTGGGACGGGACCATGGCGTGGCACCAGCGCCATCGTCTCGGCCTGCTCCGGGCGCGATTGGCGCTGGCGGGCGGCGACGCCGGCGGGGCCGCCGAGCTCGCCTCCGCGGTGGCGACCGACGCGGCGGCGCGCGGCGCCGGTCGCTACGAGCTGCTGGCCCGCGCCGTGGTCGCGCTCGCCGATCCGTCGGTCCCTGTCGATCAGCTGGCGCCCCTCGTCGATGGACTGGGCCGATGCGCCGTTCTCGATGGGTGGCCGGTGGTCGCCGCCCTGGCGGCGGCGCGCCGTTCGGACGCCTGGCGGGCCGAGGCCGAGCGCATGGCGGCGGTGGTCGTAGCCGAGGCGGAGGCGGGCGCCAACGGCGACGCCGCCCGCCGCTTCGCCGCCCGCCTGCTCAGGACCTGACGGCGCTCAGGAGGAGAATCGAGCGCTCCAGCGGTGGGGCCGCTCCGAGGCGCGCCAGGGCGTCGGTCACGATCGCGCCGCGCTCGCCGACCGTGAGACGGGCCACGAACGGAGCGTGCTGGGCCAGCCCCAGTCGCCACGCCACCAGGTCGCCGCCAGTCAGCTCCGGGAAGGGCACGTGCACGGCGTCGACCGTGGCGTCGAGCCCTGCCGCCTGGGCGGCCTCGACGAAGACGTCATGCGTGCCGAGCAGCGGGACGACCTCGGCCCGGAGCGACACGTACCACGGCTCGGGCGTCCAACCTCGGGCCCTGAGCGCCGCGTCCACCGCCTCCTTCACCGGATGGCTGTCGTCGGCGGCGTAGACGGCGGCCAGCACCGCGCCTCCCGGCCGGGTCACGCGCGCCATCGCGCGCAGCGCAGTCGACGGGTCGCGAAGATGGTTGAGCGAGAACGCCGCGACCGCCGCGTCGAACGACGACGTCGCCAAGGGCAAGGCGTACGCGTCTCCCACGACCGCAGGCGGTCGCGCCTGCGCCTGGTGGGCGAGCATCCCGAGTGCCGCGTCAACCGCGACGACGCGGGCCGCCCCTGCGGCAAGGGCGGCGCGGCTGGCTGCGCCCGTGCCCGCCCCGACATCGACGACCCGCGCGCCGCGGAGGGAAACGGGCGAGCGGGCAACGAGGACCTCGGCGAGCCGGTCGTACACCCGCGCCGGACCACCCTCCCAAGCTCCGCCCGTCGCCGAGTAGGCGTCCGCCAGGGTGGTCAGAGCCACGCCTCCCCGTCCCGCGCCGCATCGCACCACCACGCCAGCTCGTCGCCGTCGCCCAGCGCCTTCTCCCATCCGAACTGCACCACCGCGCCGAGCAGGCAGAGCCGGAGCTGAGCCTCCCACCAGCTCGACGTGTCGACTCCGTGGTTTTCGAGGGCGGTCCGGAACGCGCCGGCGGCCGCCTCCTTGGGAACGGGCAGCCGGGAGCGGTCGAGGGCGAGGTGCCACGCCAGCTCGTGGCAGGCCGGCCCCTCGCCGACGTACGCCCAGTCGATGAGCAGCGTCCGCCCGTCGGCGGCGCGACCGGTGTTCGACGCCTTCACGTCGCCGTGCAGGAAGCACGAGGGGGTTCGCCGGAGCGCTTGGGTGAGCGGCGTGACATCCCGCCGCAGCCCCTGTACCAGTCTCACAACGTCGACGGGGGCGCGCTCGTCGAACCGCCGCCAGCCCCCGTCCGCCACCTTGGGCACGCGCTCGGGCCATCCCAGGTCGCGCTCGCCCTCGATCGCGGCCGGGCTGAACCACTCCCATCGGGCCTCGTAGGGCAGGAGGCCCGGACCCGTGACGGGGTGGTCCTGCCAGCCCCACGTGGCCGCGCAGAACCCGGCGAGGTGGTCGAGGTAGCGCGCGTGCTGGTCGGCCGGGATCGTCACGTCGCGCTGAGGGAGGAGCTCGGCGGACACGTCACGCATGAGCAGCGCCGCGCCCCACCCGTTGCGCCCCCAGCCGTGCGCCGCGCCGACGATCGCATGGTCGACGATGTCGGCGGCGCGGTCGAGGAGCCCGGCCTCCCACGCCCGCACCGTCCGGCACCGGAGGTCGCCCGACACCCGCATGGTGAAGTCGTGATCGAGGTGGATGTACTTGACGACGTGGGCAACGCCGTCGATGCGGACGTGCTCGAAGGCGGCGCTCGAGCGGCCGTCGGGGTTCTCGAAGGGGCGGCGGCCGTCGGCGCCGGCGAGCAGGTCGTCGACTGACAGGGCCGCAGTGTGCATGTCAACCAGCATGCTGCGCGGCGGCCATCTCCGCGAGCAGTGAGGCGTCCCAGCGGCCTCCGCAGAAGAAGCGGTCGCGGGAGATCCGCCCGCTGGCGTCGAAGCGCAGGACGTGGCAGTGGTGGGCCGCATGGGGTACGCCGTGCTCCTCCCACGTGAGCAAGTAGCTCACCACCTCGCCGTCGGCGACTGCCAACCGCTCGAGCTCCTCGAACGCCCCGGGATCGGCGAACCACGTGCTGTACTGCGCGGCGACGGCCTGGCGCCCTTCGACGCCGAAGCGCCATCCCGGAACGGTGGCGTCGAGGACGGCGTCAGCCGCGAACAGCTCCGGCGGGACGCCTGCGCCGCTGGCGACGGCATCGAGGAAGCGTTCGAGGGTGCGGGTCGCAATGGTGTCGGTGATCATGCCGCATCTTCGGACGCCCCTCCTTCATGAACCCTGCAATGGCGGGCGCCGGGTGCGGGCTCGGGTGCAGGGAAGTTGCAAGGGACCGTTCGTACCGTTCCCAAGGAGCCGCTCAACGGCTCACCCTTGGAGGAAAGGAACGACGCGAATGGCCAGGACGGATGTGCAGCGTGAGATGAAGGAGATGTTCGGCGAGGTGATCGGCTTCATCGATCAGATCCCCGACCAGTTCATCGACGCCGAGTGGGACCTCATCAAGCGGGTCCAGTTCGGGCAGACGCTCATCCCGAACAAGTACAAGGAGCTGATCGGCCTCGGCGTGGCGGCGGTGACGAAGTGCCGCTACTGCGTCCTCTTCCACACCGAGTCGGCCAAGCTCTTCGGCGCGACCGACGAGGAAGTCGAGGAGGCCGTGCACTACACGAAGCTGGTCGCCGGGTGGAGCACCTACATCAACGGCATGCAGGTCGACTACGACGAGTTCAAGGCCCAGGTCGACCGGGTCGTCGAGCACGTGAAGGCGACGGCCTGAGATGAAACTGGACTGGGAGCGGCCCGGGGTCGTTCGCGCCACGCTGAAGGTACAGGAGCTGGCGGCCCTGGTGGCCGGCGCTCGCCTGGCGGCGGCGGCCCTGGCCGCCCAGTCCGAAGAGCAGGCCGGTGAGCTGACGAGGGTGTTGAACGGCTTCGACCGTTCGCTCGCCCACCTCCGGCCTTCCCCTCGTGCGTCGGCCGCAGCCGCGTCCGCCCCCGCGTCGGCTGACGTCGAGGACTTCGACCCTGTGGTCGCCGCGGGCGCGTAGCCGGCACGCCGATGCGCCGGCCACCCACGGCGGCAACTCAGTAGGTCGTGCGGGTCCCGTCCTGGGCGATCGTCCCCTCCAGCGGGTAGACGAGGGGCTTGGCGTCCAGCCCGGCCTGGGCAGTGGCGGGGCCGATCACTTCTCCGAAGGCGGCAAACGAAGCCTCGTCCCGCCATACGTCGACGACCGTCCACCCGCCATCGGTGCGGTAGCAGATGTGGCTCATCCGGTCGGGCTGCTCGAGGATCGGCGCGCCGCCGACCTCGAAGACCTTGTGGTACTTGGCGACGTCCTCGCTCGGGAACTCGAACACGGCCACGATGGGCACGGCAGGCCTCCTTGATTCGATCCGCCACCGGTGTTGGCGGCTGATCGAACTCTGCGCCGATTCCGGCCGGCGCGCATGGGTGCTACGCCCCCGTTCTGGGAGCCTGCTGACTTATCGCTTCGGCTGCTCCGCAGCCGAGCGCCTGACCAGCACGTCTGGGCGGCGGCAATGGTTGTCAGCCGCCCACTTCGGCTCAAGTCAGCACGCTCCTGGCCACCTGGCTGAGCGTGCTGCGATCGCCGGCGCCGAGCTTGAGCATGAGGCTGGCGACGTGCTTTTCGACGGTGCGAGGCGAGAGGTAGAGGCGGGCGGCGATCTCCTTGTTCGAGAGACGGTCCCCGATCAACGTCAGGACCTCGGCTTCGCGGGCGGTCACCCCGGCGCGCAGCAAGCCGCCGGCCAGGTCGCGGTCGGCGCCCCGCCGCCGTGTCGCGGCCACGCCGGCCTTCTTGAGGAGCGCCCGGCAGGCGCCGGCGATGCGGGCTTGGCCGCCGGCGACGAAGACGCCTTCGGCCTCGCGCAACCAGCCGACCGGATCACCCCACCCGTCGCGCAGCGCCGCTTCCGAAACCAGGCGAAGGGCGATGGCGCGGAACAGCGGATGGCGGCGGCCCGCCTCGTCCGCCCCGGCGAAGGCGGCGGAGGCGCCCTCCGCATCCCTGCGGCCGCCGGCGACCACTGCCTCGGCGTAGCCCAGCCAGAGATCGGACCAGCCCGCGCCGGGCGTCGCCGCCGCGCGCGCGGCGTCACGATCGGCTTCGCGCGCTTCACCCGAGACGGCCAAGACCAGGAACAGCGGCGCCCGGGCCGCGTCCAGAGAACCCAGGGGGATGTCGTCCTGCACCCCCCGCCGGAAGGCACGCACGGCGTCGGCTCGCTCCTCCCGCATCAGCGCGCACAGCCCCCGGCCCGCGCCCCACGAGAAGGCGTCGAGGTCGTCGTCGGTAGGCGCGAGTTCCCGTGCCGAGCGGAATCGCCGCTCCATTTCGTCCCGCTCGCCGCGGAATCCGTAGCTCAGCCCCTCCATCACAAGTGCGGCGGCCGCGAGGGGACGCAGACCGAGCCGGATCGCGTCGTCGTGGGCGACCCTCGCGCTGGTGCGGGTCGCGTCCAGTTCGCCCCGCATGGCGTGGAGCGCGGACAGGTTGACCGACGTCGCCACGGCGACATCCAGGGCGCCGGCGGCCAAGGCCGCGTCGCGCGCCCGCGCGAGCCGGGCGCCGTCGGCGAACTGCAGCATCTCGACCGTGCCGATCTCGTTGAGCACCCGCAAGCGCCAAGCGGTCAGGCCGCTCTCCTCGGCGATGGCCAGCGCCCGCCGGAGGAGCGCGCCGGCGTCACCGAGCGAGCGGTTGCGTGCGCACCGGGCGGCCAGCTCGAGCGCTTCGCAGATCGTGGGGGCGTCGGCCTCGGCCGCGGCGATCGCTTGGTGGGCGAGGTGCTCGGCGACGACTCTGCGGTCGCCCCGGTCGGACAGGAGTCCGAGCCGGGCCCGCAGCACGAGCCGCACGGGATGGTCAGGGGCGAGGCCGGTCACCGCATCGAGATGGGCGACCGCCCGGTCCGGGTGGCCGGCGTCGAGGCAGGCCCGGGCGAGCGTGAGGCGTACAGAGGGGTCGGCGTCGCCGGCGGCGGAGTCGAGAAGGACGGAGCCGAGGCGTTCGACGTCGTCGGCCCGACCCAGGGCGGCGAGGTGCGAGAGCCGGGAAAGATCGATCCGCCGCCGCCGGGCGGGCTCGATCACCAGCTCCGAAGCCCGGTCCAGCAGCGCCAGCGCCGCCCCTGGCGTGCCCTCACGATCAACGAGCTCGGCCGCCTGCTCGAACAGCGCCGCAGCGGCGGCCGATTCCCCGACCGCGGCGCGCAGCTCCGCGGCCCGGACGACGTTGCGCGCCGTGCAGGTCGCTTCGAGCGCGGCTGCGACCGGGCCGCTCATCGCCACCCGGGCCGCGGGCGCGGCCAGCAGCACGGCTTCGTGAGTGAGGGCGTGGCGGAAGCGGAACGATCCGTCGTCGACGGTGACCAGACCCGCCGCGATGGCCTCCTGGAGCGCCCGAGCGGCGTCGACGGGCCGGTCGCCCAGAGAGGCATCGAGCAGCGGTAGTTCGAAACGCTCGCCCAACAACGCGGCGGCGGCCACCACGGGGACAGCCCAGTCGGGCACACGTGCAAGGCGCTCGGCGACCAAGGCGGAAAAGCGCACCGGCGCCGGCGCGTCGTCGTCGAGCAAGTCTTCGACGAGCAGGGGCAGACCACCCGACGCCTCGACCAGCCGAGCCTGCATCCCCGTCGCCGGGGCCTGGCCGCGGCACGCGGCGACGACCTCGGCCACCTCGGCGGGGGACAGCGGCGCCAACGGCAAGGTCGTGCGCCGCCCGAACGGCCGGCGTGAGGAAGTGGCGGCGTCCTCCGGGCGCCACGTCGAGACGATCACCACGGCGGCGTCGCCGACATGGTCGGCCAGGTACTCGGACACGGCCAGCGTCTCCGTGTCGGCCCAGTGCAGGTCCTCGAGGATCAGCGCCGCCGGCCGGCCTGCACCGCACGCCCGCACCAGGCGCAGGATCGACTCGCCCAGCACGGCCGGCGATTCGTTCGCGACGACGTCGCGACTGCTCCACTTCGGCACAAACCGCGCGACAGCGGCGGCGTAGGGCTCCAGCTCCGCCGGCAGTGGATCCGGCAACCTCGCCGCCAGCGCCAGCGCCGCTTCGGCCAGGGGCCGGTAGGCCGTCGAGCGGTCGACGGTCGAACAACGACCGGTCACGGCGGTGCCTCCCGCGGCCGCCACCGAGCCGGCGAACGCGCTCACCAGGCGCGACTTGCCGATTCCGGCCTCGCCGACGACGTTGACCCAGCTGCCCTCGCCGGCCCGCGCTCGCTGAAGGGCGTCGTCCAGCGCGCCCAGCTCCGAGGTTCGCCCGACCAAGACGGGGCAGCGCACCACCGGATGCTCGCGCGCCGGACGGTGGTCGTTCATCCCAGGCGGATCCCCCTATCCTGCGCACCTGGTTGCACGCCTCGAGCCGGAACGGGAACGCTTTGCCTGAGCGAGTGAAGAAGGTCGACTTGGTGCTCGAAGGCGGCGGCGTCAAGAACATCGCGCTGCTCGGCGCGGTGACCGTCCTGGGCGAGGCCGGCTACACCTTCCCGCGCATTGCCGGCACAAGCGGCGGCGCCATCATCGCCGCCGGGATCGCCGCCTACCAGAAGGCGGGGCGGGAGCTGGGCGAGCTGCTCGACGTCTCGCTGCGCGTCGACAACTCCCAGTTCCTGAAATGGCGGCGGCCCGGACGCATCCTGGGCCCGGTCTCGGGGGCAATGGACCTGCTGCGCCAGGGCGGGATGCACTCCGGCGACTACCTGTACGACTTCCTGTGTCCCGTGCTGGAGGAGGTCGGTATGAGGACGTTCGGCGACCTGCGCATCGACGACGACCCCGAGACCTCGCTGGCCGAGCACCAGCGGTACTCGCTCGTCGTCCACGTCGCCGACCTGACCCACAAGGTGCTGGTGCGCCTCCCCTGGGACTACGCGCTGTACGACCTCGACGCCGACGAGCAGCCCATCGCCGACGCGGTGCGGGCGTCGATGTCGATCCCGTTCTTCTTCCGCCCCGTGCAGGTGAAGACCCACCACGGCGCGGCCACCTGGGTCGACGGCGGCCTGCTGTCCAACTACCCCATCACCGTGTTCGACCGCACCGACGGCAAGCCGGCGCGCTGGCCGACGTGGGGCGTCAAGGTCAGCGTCTCGCCGCCCCACGGCGAGGACCGGCCGGTGCGCTCGGCGCTCCGCTTGGGCGTCCGGTGCCTGGCGACGATGACCGGCGACTGGTACCGCTCATCGCTGGGCGCCGACACCGCCGGCCGGCGCACCATCCAGGTCGACACGTCGAGCGTCCCGTCCACGCAGTTCGACGTCGACAACGCGGCCCGGCTCCGCCTCTACGAGAACGGCCGCGCCGCCGCCACCGCCTTCCTTGAGCGCTTGTCCTGACCGGCGCCGGGAGGACGCGCGGCGTGGCGCCTGTCCGATGTCTGGACGAACAGCGTGCAGATCCTCGGTGGCGAGTCGGCGGCGCCCGGGCTCGCGCCCTCGCGACGACCCCACCCCAGCCAGCCGTCCGCCGGTTCAGCGGGCTTCGGGCGCTCCCGGAGTCCCCGCGATCGCCTGGTAGCCGCCATCGAGGTCGGTGGCGTGATGCAGGCCCAGCGCCCGTAGCGTCGCAGCCGCCAGGCTCGACGAGTAACCCTCGTTGCAGACCAGCACGATGATCCGGTCGGGGTCCGACGCCTCCGCGATGCGATCGGGCGACGTCGGGTCAAGGCGCCATTCGAGGACGTTGCGGTCGATGACGATCGCGCCCGCCAACTCGCCGTCGCGCACCCGCTGCTCGACCGGCCGGATGTCGACGACGAGGGCGCCCTCGGCCGCCAGCCGCGGCAGGTCAGCCGCGGTCGGGCGCGGCCCGAGAGCCCGACGGGCTTCGGCGAGGAGGTCGTCGATGCGGGACATGGCGCTACTCCGGCCCGCCCTCGCGTGCGGCCCGCCAGCGTTCGCGGCGAGCGGCGCGCCGGCGCCAGAACCGCAGGAACAGGGTCAACCGCAACACGGCCATGAGGATGATCACGAGGCCGATCGCCACCGCCCCGCGGGCGATCAGCAGGGCGCCGAGCACCGCCCCCAACCCCATCAGCGCCAGGGGCAGCAGCATGATCCCGCGGGGTCGCATCACCCGGCCAGTCTCATCCCGCCAGGTTACGGATCCGTGATGCCTTGACAGCGTCGCGGTGCGGCGCGAAAGTTTAACTATTCCCCTAGCTAATTAGGATCACCCATGATCTCGTTCCGCCTCGACCCGCGCTCGGGCGTGTCCACCTACCTCCAGCTCGTCCAGCAGGTGAAGCAGTCCCTGCGCCTCGGCCTGCTCGAACCGGGGGACCAGCTCCCGACGGTGAAGGAGGTGGTGGCGCAGCTGGCCATCAACCCGAACACCGTCCTCAAGGCGTACCGCGAGCTCGAGCGAGAGGGCTTGGTGTCGGGGCGGCCCGGGCTGGGCACGTTCGTCGAGCGTGGCCTGGCCGGCCCCGACATCGGCCGCCACCCCGCCCTGCGCCGTGACCTGGCCAAGTGGCTGGCGGCGGCCGAACGGGCGGGCCTGGACGGCGACAGCGTCCTCGCCCTCTTCAACGACACCTTTCGGGAATTCCGGGCCGAGGGCGTAGCGTGAACGTCGCTCTCGAAGCGTCCGGTCTCGGCAAGCGCTACCGCCGCACGTGGGCGCTGCAGAACTGCACGCTGCGCCTGCCCGAGGGGCGGGTGGCGGCGCTCGTCGGCCCCAACGGCGCCGGCAAGTCGACGCTGCTGCACCTGGCCGTCGGCCTTACCCGCCCGACCGAGGGCGATATCAAGACTCTCGACCTGCCGCAGATCGGCTTCGTGGCCCAGGAGACGCCGCTCTACCGCACCATGAAGGGCGCCGAACTGCTGCGCATGGGGAGAGCGCTGAACCCGCATTGGGACGGCGCCGCCGCCGAAGGGCGGCTGCGCGAGCTGTCGATCCCCCTCGACCGTCCGTGCGGCAGGCTCTCGGGCGGCCAGCGGGCGCAGGTCGCCCTGGCGTTGGCGCTGGCCAAGCGGCCCGAGCTCCTGCTCCTCGACGAGCCGGTGGCGAGCCTCGATCCTCTGGCCCGGCGGGAGTTCCTGCAGACGCTGATGGCCGCGGTGGCCGAGACGGGCATGACCGTGGTGCTGTCGTCGCACCTGCTGGCCGACCTCGATCGGGTGTGCGACTACCTGATCGTGCTCGCCCAGGGCCACGTGCAGTTGGCGGGGGACGTCGACGACCTCACCGGCACGCACCGGCTGGTCCGTGGCCCGCGCCGCGACACGGCCAAAGTGCCCAGCGGCTGGACCGTCGTCGACGCCCGCCACACCGAGCGTGACTCGCTGCTGCTGGTGCAGACCCGCGAAGCCGTCCTCAACCCCCGCCTCGACGTGAGCGAACCGTCACTGGAGGAACTCGTGCTCGCGTACCTTGCTCATCCTGGCGTCTCCGCCGCGGCTCATCCCGGCGTGTCGACCGCGTCGTCCCACCCCGGCGTCTCGGCCGCGTCATGATCTGGCTCACCTGGCGCCAGCACCGCACGCAGGCGGCCACGACGGTCGCCTTCGTGGCGGCGGTGGCGGCGCTGCTCCTGGCGAAGGGCAGCACGGTCCACTCCTACTTCGACTCGACGGTGAAGCCGTGCCTGGTCCAGCACGGCCAGTGCGACGGCCTCATCAACGCGTTCGAGAACCGCTTTTCCGGGCTGCAGATCCTCATCCCCCTCGTGCTCGTGCTGCCGTTGCTCGTCGGGTTGTTCTGGGGCGCGCCCCTTGTGGCCCGCGAAATGGAGAGCGGCACGTTCCGGCTGGCCTGGACGCAGTCGGTGACTCGCCGGCGCTGGCTCCTGACCAAGGTGGGCGTGCTGATCGCGGCCGCGATCCTGATCTCGGCCGCCTACGCCGGCCTGTCGTCGTGGTTCTCCGGGCCGTTCAACCGGGCGACCTCGTCACGGCTGCAGCCGGGCCTGTTCGACCTGCAAGGCGTCGTGCCGATCGCCTACACGGTGTTCGCCCTCGCCCTCGGCGTCGCCATGGGCGCCGTCTTCCGGAGGGTCTTGCCGGCCATGGCGGCGACGCTGGGAGCCTTCGTGGTCGTTCGGGTGCTCGTCGAGTTGCTTGCCCGGCCACACTTCCTCGCCGTCCGCACCCGCACCTACGCCGCCCTCGGCGGCGGCCGGACGTTCGGGGACTGGGTGGTGAGCGCCCGCATCTTCGACTCCCAGGGCCGGCTGTTCAGCAAGTCGGCCGACATCACGTTCACCCCCCAATCGCTGGCCCGGTGGTGCCCGGGCGTTGACCAGTCGCCCACCGCGTTCGCCGACGGCGGGCCGTTCAAGGGCTGTGTGCGCAGCCTCGGCCTGCAGGTGACCGAGAAGTACCATCCCGCCAGCCAGTTCTGGGCGTTCCAGGCCATCGAGTCGGCGCTGTTCCTGGGCTTGGCTGCGGGCTGCGTAGCCTTTGCGGTGTGGTGGATCCGGAGGCGCTCCTCCTGATCGACGCGGCCAACGTCGTCGGCTCCCGGCCGACGGGATGGTGGCGGGACCGCGCTGGCGCGGCACGCGACCTGGTCGAGCGGATCGACACGGCCCGGCTCCCCGAAACGGTGGTCGTGGTGCTGGAGGGGGCGGCGCGAACCGGCGTCGCCGAGCGCGCTGACGGCCCCGTGCGGGTGGTCCACGCGCCGGGCGAGGGCGACGACACGCTGGTTGCGATCGCCGCCGCCGCCGCCGATGGAACCGTGACGCTGGTGTCCGCCGATCGTGGCCTGGCCGAGCGGGTGCGGCGCGCCGGCGCGGAGGTCGTCGGCCCCCGCTGGCTGCTCGACCGCCTTTAACCCTGATGTCCGATTTCCGCCAGACAGCGAACCACACGGGTGTAATGCTGATGGCGTGCTGGACGACGAGCGGTGCTACCGGGCGGTGCAGAGCAGGGATGCCCGCTTCGACGGGTGGTTCTTCACCGCGGTCGTGACCACCGGCATCTACTGCCGGCCGAGCTGCCCGGCGACCACACCCAAGCGCGCGAACATCCGCTTCTACCCGTCGGCGGCCGCCGCCCACGGGGCCGGGTTCCGGGCCTGCAAGCGGTGCCGGCCCGACGCCGCCCCCGGGTCGCCGGAGTGGAACGGCCGGGCCGACGTGGTGGCTCGGGCCATGCGCCTCATCGCCGACGGCGCCGTGGACCGCGAAGGCGTCGGCGGGCTGGCCGGCCGGCTCGGCTACAGCGAGCGCCACCTGAACCGGCTGCTGCTGGCCGAACTGGGCGCGGGCCCGCTCGCCCTCGCCCGTGCCCAGCGCGCCCAGACGGCCCGGATCCTGCTGGAGACGACGGATCTGCCTGCGGCCGACACCGCCTTCGCCGCCGGCTTCACCAGCGTGCGCCAGTTCAACGACACGGTCCGAGAGGTGTTCGCGCTGACGCCCACCGAGTTGCGGGGCCGCGCCCCCCGGCAGGGCGCCGGCGTTGCGGCAGGCGCCCTCAGCTTGCGCCTCGCCTACCGGACCCCCCTGGCCGCGACGGCGCTGTTCGGGTTCCTCGCCGCCCGCGCCATCCCCGGTGTCGAGGCAGGCGACCAGACCTCCTACCGCCGCACGCTCACCCTCCCCCACGGCGGCGGCGCCGTGCGGCTCGGCGCGGCCGAGGGCCACATCCGCTGCACGCTGCACCTCGACGACCTGCGCGACCTGGCCGCAGCCGTGGCCCGGTGCCGGCGGCTCCTCGACCTCGACGCCGACCCGAGCGCCGTCGACGAGCAATTGGGCGCCGACCCGTCGCTGGCGCCGCCATCCGGGCCGTCATCGGCCAGCAGATCAGCGTGGCCGCGGCCCGCACCACCGCCGCCCGCCTGGCCCGCCAGTACGGTGAGACGGCTGCCACGGGCATGGACGGGCTCGACCTTCGCTTCCCGCCGCCGGCCGTGCTGGCTGACGTCGACCCGGCCACGCTGCCGATGCCCCGGGCGCGCGCGTCGGCGCTGGTGGCCCTCGCCGCCGCCCTCGCCGATGGCAAGGTGGTCATCGACCCTGCTGCCGACCGCCAGGACGTCACCGCCGCCCTCGCCACCCTGCCCGGCATCGGGCCGTGGACCGCCGCCTATGTGCGCCTGCGGGCACTGGGCGACCCGGACACGTTCCTGCCCACCGACCTCGGCGCGCGCCGCGCCCTCCGCCGCCTCGGCGCCAACCCGGACCACTCGCCGGAGCAGTGGCGCCCCTGGCGTTCCTACGCCCTGCACCACCTGTGGGCGTCGCTCACAGACAAGGAGATCACGTCATGACCATCGGCGACGACATCGGCGACGACATCGGCGACAAGGTTGTCACCCGCACCGTTCCCAGCCCCGTCGGCCCCCTCCTGCTGGTGGGCGACGGGCGCCGCCTCGCCGGGCTGTTCATGACCAACCAGCGCCACCACCCCGTCATCGAGTCGCCCACCGAGGACCGCGAGGCGTACCCCGACGCCGTGGCCCAGTTGGGCGAGTGGTTCGCCGGCGCACGCCGCGACTTCGACCTTGTCCTGGCGCCCCAGGGGTCGGCGTTCCAACAGCAGGTGTGGAACGTGCTGCGCCTGATCCCCTTCGGCGAGACGATGACCTACGGCGAGGTGGCGGCCAAGGTCGGCCGGCCCGGCTCGGCCCGGGCCATCGGCGCCGCGGTGGGCCGCAATCCCATCGGGATCGTCGTCCCCTGCCACCGCGTGGTCGGGGCCGCCGGCGCCCTCACCGGCTACGCCGGCGGGCTCGACCGCAAGAAGTGGCTCCTCGACCACGAGAAAGCCGTCGGCGCCCGCACACTCTTCTAAGCTGCGGCGCTCGTCAGCCGTTCTGGGGGAGGCCGGGGATGAAGAGGGTCGTGGCGTTGGTTCTAGCGCTTGTGGCGCCCGTCGTCGCCACTGTCGTGGCGCCCACTGCGGCGTTCGCCGCCAACCAGGTCGTGACGAGCACCCTCGACTCGGGACCGAACACCCTGCGCCAGGCCGTGACCAACGCCGCCAACGGCGACGTGATCACGTTCCAGTTCGGCCTGCCACCGGTGGTCCTCACCACCGGATCGATCATCATCAACAAGAACCTCACCATCCGGGGCAACGGCGCCGCGAACACCTCGATCACCCGCTCCGGCGGTTCCGCCGTTCCCACGTTCAGCGTTTTCGTCGTCAACGGCGGATTCACCCTCACCATGGACATGGTCACCGTCAGCGGCGGCGCGTCGGTGAACGGCGCGGGGATTGACAACTTCGGGACGCTCAACCTGTCCCGGAGCACCGTCTCCGGCAACCTCGGCCTCGACGCCGGAGAGGGCACGACCCGGGGCGTCGGCCTGGACAACGAGATCGGGGCGACGGCGACCATCACCAACAGCGAGGTCACCGGCAACACCGCGCCGAACGTCTTCGCCGTCAGCGGGGGCGGCATCTTCAACTCGGGCACCATGTCGCTGGCGAACAGCTCGGTGTCCAACAACACCATCTCCAGCTTCTTCGACGCCGTGGGCGGCGGCATCGCCAACCAGACGCCCACCTCCCTGACCCTGACCGACACGATCGTCGCCAACAACTCCGCCACGGTCACGAGCTCCGCGGCCAGCGGCCACGGCGGCGGCATCCACCACCAGATCGGCGGCCTCGCGGTGACGAGCAGCATCATCCGTGGCAACCAGGTGGCGGGCGGCGCAAGCGGAGGCGACGGCGAAGGGGCGGGGCTCTACCTCAACGCGTCGGCCACGATCGACCGGTCCGAGATCAGCGGGAACTCGGTCACCGGCGGCACGACCCAGGAGGGCGGCGGCGTCTACGTCGTCTCCAACGGCCAGACGCAATCGAACGTGACCATCACGAACACGACCATCGCCAACAACACCGCCCGCGACGACGGCGCCGGCGTCTACAACGGCGACTCCGGGCTCGCGGCCACGAACCTGCTCAGCGACACGGTGGCGGGGAACATCTCGTCTCTTGGCGCCGCCGTCCTGAACGACTTCGGGACGTTGGGTCTGAAGAACACGATCGTGAACAACCCCGGCTCGGTCACCAACTGCACGGGGGCGATCACCAACAACGGCAACAACCTGGTGTTCGGCGGGATGGTCGGCACGTGCCCCGGCATCAACTCGGATCCCGTGCTGGGCGCGCTCACCGACAACGGCGGCGTCTCGGGCACCATGGCTCTCGGGCTGAATAGCGGCGCCCTCAACGGGGGCGCGGGCTGCCCCACCGTGGACCAGCGGAACTACACGCGCACCGGGACATGCGACATCGGGGCCTTCGACGCCGGCGGGGTCTTGACCGACAACACCCCGCCCACGTGCGGGATCACCGGGCTCTTCTTCGAGAACCCCAAAAAGCAGACCGTCGCCGCCACCGACAGTCCCGGCCGCGGCCTCCAGTCGTTCAGCCTCCAGCCCGTCCAAAACGGCATCATCATCGTGCCCTTCTTCCTGCCGAGGACGAACCTGGCCGTGGCGCTGACCGCCATCAAGATGGACCAGTCACAAACCACGATCTGGCGGTACAACGCCATCGATCAGGCGGGCAACAGCAAGCTCTGCCAGTAGCCCGGGCGGGTGGCTCGCCGACCCAGACGTCGACCACGTCGAAGGTGCTGGTGGCGTTCATGACGCCCGACTGACGAGCTGCTCGTCCAGGAACAGGGCTGGTCGCCGGAGCGGTACGGCCGCTGGCTCGCCGCCATGCTGATCGCCGCCCTCCTTCCCGAGGCCGCCGCGCCGTATCCTCGGAGGATGCGGCGTTCGACGCTCGTGACCGTGTCGCTGGCGGTGACGCTGGCGGTGGTCCTCGCCACGGCGGCCTGCGGCACGTCCGGGCCCCCGAAGATCAACAGCGCGCCGGGGACGGCGAACGACGAGAACTCGGCCGCCCTCCCCCGCCTCTCGGTCCACCAGCCCGACGTGCCGACCGGGTTCGAGGTCGTGCTGTACCCCGACGGCGACAAGGTTGTGAACGAGGTGACCCTCGACCTGTGCGCTGCGACGTTCCCGAGCGAGGCCCTGCGCATCGCCCGTCGCCAGACCGCGGTGCTCGACGTCGACCAGAACCTGGTCTTCAGCACCGAAGCGGTCGGATACCGCAGCGAGGCGGCCACGGCCCAGGCCTTCACCGAGTTGCGCAGTGCGCAGACCAACTGCCCGACCGACTTCGTGCCGTCGGCGGCGGCTGGCGGCACGCCCCTTCGCACCCTGTTCAACCCGACCCCCGACCGGGGCTGGGCCGCACCCCCCGCCGGCATCGAGCGGCTGGTGTTCGACATGTTCGTGGTGGACGAGCAGGGCCGAGCCGCCCGCACGGCCGCGATCTACCTTCGCCGGGGCCGGATCTTGCTCGGCCTGTACTACTACCTCCCGCCGAGTCAGGCGCTGCCCGCCATCGAGGGCCAGACCACCGTCGAGGGGATCACGAACGCGTTCGCGGCCCGCCTCAGCGGGTTGTCCGCGAAAGTCGTCGGCGGCTAAGGGCTCCCCGTCGCCGACCACGGCGACCCATGCGAAGCCGATGAAGCCGCGCCCGCTCTAGCATCGGCAGCATGCTGAAGCTCATGCGGAAGTGGTGGCGCTACCTGACCGCGTCGATGACGGGGAAGTTCAACGAGCGGGCGGACCCGAAGGTCCAACTGGAACAGGCCATCGCGGATGCGCAGGAGCAACACCGGCGGCTGGTCGAGCAGGCCGCCAACGTGATCGCCAACCAGAAGCAGACCGAGATGCGCCTCAACCGGTCGATGGAGGAGCTCGAGAAGTTGAACGGGCTGGCGCGCCAGGCCGTGCGCATGGCCGACGACGCCACGAGGGCGGGCGACGCGAAAAAAGCCACCGAGTTCACCCAGTCGGCGGAGGCGTTCGCCAACCGGCTGATCGCCGTGGAGAAGGACGTGGAGGGGCTCAAGACGATGCACCTCCAGGCCACCCAGGCCGCCGGCCAGGCCAAGGCCGCGGTCCAGCAGAACTCGACCCAGCTCCAGTCCAAGCTGGCCGAGCGCCAGAAGCTCCTGAGCCAGCTCGACCAGGCCAAGATGCAAGAGCAGGTCAATGCGGCGATGACCAGCCTGAACCAGCAGGTCGGCCAGGACGTCCCCACCCTCGACGAGGTGCGCCAGAAGATCGAGACCCGTTACGCCAAGGCGTTGGGGTCGGCCGAGCTGGCGGGCCAGTCCGTCGAAAGCCGCATGCTCGAAGTCGAGCAGGCGCAGATGAACGTCGAGGCCCAGGCGCGCCTGGCGTCCATCAAGGAACAGCTGGGGATCGCTCCCGCCGCCACCGAGGCGCCGTCGGTCGAGCCGGGACCGGCCGCCCAGGCGGAGGCGTGAGTGAGCCGCAGGCGAGCGAGCCAATGACACAGCAGCCCCGCTCAGCGGGCGGCGGCCGAAGGCCGCGGCCCGGTGAGTGAGCCGCAGGCGAGCGAGCCAATGACACAGCAGCCCCGCTCAGCGGGGCGGCCGGAGGCGGTCGACCGTTGAGCATCCGGATCGAGCACGAGCTCGTCATTCACCGGCCTCAGGGCGACGTCTTCGACTTCGTCAGCGACCACGACCACCTGCCGGCGTGGACCAAGGGCGTGTCACGCTCGAAGCGCACGACGCCGGGCCCCATCGGTGTGGGGACGACCTATGCGGTGGTCGGGCGCACCCTCGGGCGGCGCGTCGAGTCGACCTACGAGCTGACCGAGTTCAAACCGGTGTCGGGCTTCTCGGGGCGGCTGGAATCGAAGCTCTTCTCGATCGACGAGACGTACCGGTTCGAAGGCGACGCCGCCCAGACGACCATCCGGTTGACCGCCGACGCGACGCCCGGGCGGCTGCTGCGCCTCCTAGGCCCGTTCCTCGGCCTCGCCGTCGATCGCCAGATCAAGCTCGACCACCAGCGCCTCAAGACGATCCTGGAACGCAACCGCCGCCGGGGCACGCCCCGGCCGCCCCGGCGGCCGGGCGCCGCTCGGCCGGCGGCCCAGGAGCCGGCGGCGGCGCCCGCTACGGAAGGGTGACGAGGTCGTCGCGGTGAACGACCTCGTGGGGCATCCCCTCTGGTAGCTCGCCCGTTCGCCGCCCCGCGGCGAAGCGCATCTCCTCCGACCCCAGCTGCACCAATCCCTTGGCGAACACCCGCCCGGCGGCGTCGCTGATCTCGACCGCATCGTCGGCGTCGAACTTGCCCTCGACGCCCACGACCCCGGCGGGCAGCAACGACGTCTGGCGTTCCACCACGGCGCGGCGGGCGCCGTCGTCGACGAGGATCGTCCCCGAGGCCTCGACCGCGAACGCGATCCACAGCTTGCGGGCTGACATGCGGCGGTCCCGGGGGCGCACCACGGTGCCGACGCCGGCCGTACCCGCCAGCGCCCCGGCCAGCACCCCGTGACGTCCGGCCGCCGCGATCACCACCCGCACGCCCGACCACGCCGCGATCTTGGCGGCCGCCAGCTTCGTCGCCATCCCGCCGCTTCCCCGCTCGGTCCCCGACCCACCGGCGATGCGCTCCAGCTCGTGGTCGATCTGCACGATCTCCTCGATGAGTGACGCCGACTCGTCGAGGCGAGGGTCGGCGGACAGGATCCCGGGCGTATCGGTGAGTAGCACGAGCAGGTCGGCCGAGACCAGGTTCGACACCAGCGCCGCGAGCCGGTCGTTGTCGCCCCAGCGGATCTCGTCGTCGGCCACCGCATCGTTCTCGTTGACGACCGGCACGACACCCAGGTCGAGGAGGCGCCCGAGCGTGCCGCGGGCGTGCAGGTACTGCTGGCGGTGGAAGAAGTCGAGGGGGGCGAGGAGGACTTGACCGCCTACCAGCCCGTGGCGGCCGAGGAAATCGTCGTAGACCCGCATGAGGCGGCTCTGGCCCACGGCCGAGATGGCCTGGAGCGTCTCCAGGTCCGTGGGGCGGGCGCCGGCGAGGCCGAGCGCCGGAAGCCCGGCGGCGATGGCGCCCGAGGTCACGATCACCACCCGCCGGCCTTCGCTGCGCAGCGCCGCCACTTCGGAACACAGCTTCTCGACCGCCCCCAGCGCGATCTCGCCCTGCTGGTCGGTGATCGACGAGGTCCCGATCTTGACGACGACGATCATCGGAGGCGGCTTATTCGCCCCGGTACTCGAACGAGAACCCGCCGATGTGCACGAGGTCGCCGTCGGCCGCGCCCGCCCGCGCCAACGCCCGGTCGACGCCCAGGCGCTTGAGGCGATCCTGCACGTAGGCCACCGCTTGGTCATTGGTGAGGTCGGACAGGGCGACGGCCCGCTCCGCGGCGCGGCCCTTCACGACCAGCGCGCCGGTGGGGTCGCGCTCCACCCGCACTCCCTCGGGCGCGGGGCGGTGCACGACGAAGCGCGGTGACACTGTCTTGGGCAGGGCGGCCCGAGACTGCTCGACGAGCGCCGCCATCCGGTGCAGCAGTTCGGGAACGCCCTCGCCGGTGACGGCCGAGATGCGGGCGCCCTCGAACGCTGCTTCCGCGCCCGCGATGTCGGCCTTGGTCCCCACGACCAGTCGCGGGCGTTCCAGCAAGTCTCGCTGGTAGTGGTCCAGTTCGCCCAGGAGGACCTGCTCCTGCTCGGCCGGGGACCGCTCGGCCGCCGGTCCCAGGTCGATCAGCACGACGAGGGCCCGGGCCCGCTCGACATGGCGCAGGAACCGGTGGCCCAGGCCCCTGCCCTCGCTGGCCCCCTCGATCAGCCCTGGGATGTCAGCCACGACGAACTCGAACCCGTCCTCGTGCACGACGCCGAGGTGCGGCCGCAGGGTGGTGAACGGGTAGTCGGCCACCTTGGGCTTGGCCGCCGAGATGCGGGAGATCAGCGTGCTCTTGCCCGCGTTCGGGAAGCCGACGAGGGCGACGTCGGCCATCAGCTTCAACTCCAACCGCAGCCACCGCTCCTCCCCCCGCTCGCCCTGCTCGGCGAATGACGGCGCCCGGCGGCGGTTCGAGAGGAACCGGGCATTGCCCCGCCCGCCCCGCCCGCCCGCGGCCGCCAGCCATGTGTCGCCGTGGGCGACGAGGTCGGCCAGCGGCTCGCCGTCGCGGTCGGTCACGACGGTGCCAATGGGAACGGTCACCCGCAGGTCCGCCCCCGACGCGCCGTGCTTGGCCTTCCCTTGACCATGGGCGCCGCTGGCGGCGCGCCGGTGGGGATAGTCCTGAAAGGCGAGGAGCGACGCCACCTGGTGGTCGGCCACGAACCACACGTCGCCGCCGCTCCCGCCGTCGCCGCCGTCGGGGCCGCCCTTGGGCACGTGGGACTCCCGCCGGAACGACACGGAGCCCGCGCCGCCGTCGCCTCCGCGCACATTGACGAACGCTTCGTCGACGAACTCAGCCACGCCGGCAGGATAAGGCCACTGAAGGTTGCAGGATTTACCTCGCTATTCGGGGTTCAGCTTCACGCCTCGCAGAAATCCTCCAGGTCGCCGCCGCGATGAGCGCCGCACCCCCCAGCCCGACCAGGAGCATGCCGACCGCCGCGGGCCCCGTTGAGAGGCGCACACTGTGAGCGCACTCCGCGACGGCCGTACCTTCGCAGTTGGATCGGACGGCGGAGCGCGCCCAGAAGCCGCCCGCCACGACCACGAGCAGCAACCACACGAGGACGAGGCCCAACGCCCGAAGCGCCCAGCCCTCGTCTTCCACTGGCGCTATTCCGGAAGGACGTCCACCATGCGGCGGTTCTTCCGGCGGGCGAACTTCACCTTGCCGTCGGCCAGGGCGAACAGCGTGTCGTCGCCGCCGCGCCCGACCTGCTCACCGGGATGGAAGTGGGTGCCCCGCTGGCGGACGATGATCGCCCCCGCGTTGACCTTGCCGCCGTCGTAGACCTTGACCCCGAGGCGCTGGGCGGCGGAGTCGCGGCCGTTGCGGGTGGAGCCGCCCCCCTTGGTCTTGGACACGCCTTACTCCCCTCGCCCAGACGAGATACCGGTGATCTCGATGGTCGTGTAGTGCTGGCGGTGGCCCCAGCGCTTGCGGTTGTTGGTCTTGTTCTTGTACGTGAAGCCCCGGATCTTGGGGCCTTTGGAGTCCCCCACGACCCGGGCCGTGACCTCGGCGCCGGCCAGGTCGGCCGCCGAGGCGACCACCGTGGCGCCGTCGACGACGAGCACGGGAACGAACGTCACGTCGCTGTTCTCGCTGGCCAGGGTGAGCCGCTCGACCTCGAGCCGCTCGCCCTGGGCGACCTTGTACTGCTTGCCACCCGTCTTGATCACCGCATACATAGGGCGACCAGCCTACAACAGGCTTTCGTCGAGGATGATCCCCCGGCCCGCGCACGTCGGGCAGGTGGCCGAGAAGGACTCGACCAGCCCCTCCGACACCCGCTTGCGGGTCATCTCGACCAGCCCGAGCTCGGAGATCTCGAACACCTGGGTGCGGGTCTTGTCCCTCGACAGGGCGTCGCGGAAGACCTTGAGCAGCTCCTCCCGGTTCCGCCTGATCTCCATGTCGATGAAGTCGATGACGATGATGCCGCCAATGTCACGGAGCCGCAGCTGGCGGGCCACTTCGTCGGCCGCCTCCAGGTTGTTGGCGAAGACGGTGTCCTCCAAATTGGACGAGCCCACGTTCTTGCCCGTGTTCACGTCGATGACGGTCAGGGCCTCGGTGCGCTCGATGATCAGCGACCCGCCCGACGGCAGCCAGACTTTGCGGTCGAGCGCCTTGTGGAGCTGCTCGTGGACGTGCTGGCGCTCGAACAGCGGCAGGCCAGGGTCGTCGTACATCTCGACTCGGTCCGCCAGCTCCGGGATGAGCGCCTCGACGTAGTCGCGGACCTCCTGGAACAGGCCCGGGTCGTCGATGATCACGCCGCGGTACTCGCGGTTGAACTCCTCGCGGATCACCCGGACCGCCATGGGAGGCTCCCGGTAGAGGAGGGCCGGGGGACGGGACCTGGCCGCCTGGGCCTCGATCTGCTCCCACTGGCGCTGCAAACGCTCGACGTCGCGGCGCAGCTCCTCGGCGGTGGCGCCTTCCGCCGCGGTGCGCACGATCAGCCCGTGGCCGTCGGGGCGGACGTCGTCGAGGATGCGGCGCAGGCGCTTGCGCTCGTCGTCGGCCAGCCGCTTCGAGATGCCGTAGGTCGAGCTGCGGGGGACGAACACGACGAACCGCCCGGCCATCGACACTTCTTGGGTGAGGCGCGCCCCCTTGGTGCCGATCGGGTTCTTGGTCACCTGGCACATCACGGTCTGGCCTGGGCGCAGCAACTGCTCGATGCGGGCGTTGCCGCTCGCTTTCTCCTCGACGTCCTCCGAGTCGTACTGGACATCGCCGCGGTACAGCACCGCGTTCTTGGGCGTGCCGATGTCGACGAAGGCCGCCTCCATGCCCGGGAGGACGTTCTGCACCCGGCCGAGGTAGATGTTGCCGTGGATCTGGGTGGCGTCGTCGGCCGGGCGCGACACGTAGTGCTCGATGAGGCTGCGGCCCTCGAGCACGGCGATCTGGATGGCCTCCGGACGGGAGTGCACGCACATCAGGTACCGGCCGACAGGCCGGCCCTTGCGCTCCCGGCCCCGCCGCTTCTCGAGGGTCTCCTCGTCGAGGACGATGGGCGACTCGCTGTCGAAACCGCCGTCGAAGGAACGGTCGCCGGCGCCGGCCGTGCGCGCCTGGCCCTTGCCCCGACCACCGCGCCGCCGGCGCTTCTTCGCCACATCCCCGCCGGCGCCAGTGTCGGTGTCGGCCGCGGACGCGCGCGCGGGCGCGGACCGGCTCGCAGCCCGAACGCCGGGGGCCGGGCGGCTGTCGCCGATCTTGGGCTTGGGCGTTAGCGCCCGGACGGCGGCCTCCTTCGACGGTCGACCCTCCCGGGGAGGGTCGGGCAACTCGAGGGGCTCGGCGCCGGCCGTGGCCGCCGCGCCGGCGCCGCCTCGACGCCGGGAACCAGTGCCCTTCGCGGCGTCCTTTCCGCCTTCCTTCGTCCCGTCCCTCGCGCCCGGCCCACGCCGGCCCGCCGGTACCGCGCCGCCGTCCTCAGCGT